>QJWQ01000058.1 GCA_003235325.1 Gammaproteobacteria bacterium
ACTGATCGCCATCGAGGACTAACAGAGATGTCTACTTTCAAACCCAAACTCTGGTCGCCGGGCGACTGGAATGCGCTTTTCGGCTTCGGCACCAATATCCTGGTGAACCTGCTGGTACTTACCGGCCTGCTGCGTTTCGTGGTTCAGGTTCCGGACGAGATTGTCTTTGGCCGTATCCTGCCGGCCACCGGCCTGATGATGTGCCTAAGCACCTGCTATTACGCTTTTCTGGCGTACCGGCTGGCGGCAAAAACCGGGCGCACTGATGTCTGCGCCCTGCCCTCCGGCATCAGCGTGCCCCACATGTTCGTGGTCACCTTTGTCATCATGCTGCCCATCGCCGCCAGCACCGGAGATCCCATCAAAGGCTGGGAGGCTGGTCTCACCTGGGTGTTCATTCAGAGTTTTATCCTGATGATCGGCGCCTACCTGGCCCCCTACATTCGCAAGATCACTCCCAGGGCCGCTCTGCTGGGTACCCTGGCCGGGGTTTCGATCGCCTTTATCTCCATGCGACCGGCGCTGGAGATGTACATGACACCGGTGATCGGGTTGTTCTGCTTCGGCATCATTCTGCTCAGCTGGTTTGGCGGCGTCCGGTATTTCAAGGGGATTCCGGCGGGCCTGGTGGCCATCGCCGCAGGCACCCTGATCGCCTGGGTATCGACTCTCGCGGGCCTGAACTACGGCGGCATGAACCTGGAGGCGCTGAGCCAGTCCTTCAGCAACTTCGGCTTTTCCGTGCCGCTGCCGGCAGTGGGTCACGTCTTCAGCGGCTTTGAATTCCTCGGCGTCATCCTGGTGACGGCCATACCCTTTGGCATCTATGACCTGGTGGAGGCCATGGACAATGTCGAAAGCGCGGAGGTCGCCGGCGATGGCTTTCCCACCACGCGCGTGCTCACCGCCGACGGTGCCGTCAGCCTGGTGGGCTGCCTGATGGGTAATCCCTTTATCAATGCCGTCTATATCGGCCACCCCGGCTGGAAGGCCATGGGCGGCCGCATCGGCTATTCCGCCGTTACCGGCATGACCATGCTGGTGATCACCTGGTTTGGCATTCTGTCCGTGGTATCTTCCCTGATTCCTCTGGTGGCCATTGCGCCGATCCTGCTCTACATCGGTATGCTCATCGGCGCCCAGGCATTCCAGGAAACACCGCACAAGCACGCGCCGGCCATTGTGCTGGCCCTGACCCCGCACCTGGCGGCCTGGGGCAAACTGCAAATTGATAGCGCCCTGGGGGCCGCCGGCACCAACGCCGCTGCAGTCGGTTACGACGCCATGGCGCAAAACGGCATTCTTTACGAGGGCCTCGCGGTTCTGGGTGGCGGCGCTATCGTTGGCGGCCTGATGCTGGGCGCCATCGGTGTCTTCATCATCGAAAAGGCCTGGCTCAAGGCCAGTGCCTTTGCCCTGGCGGCCTGCCTCCTGACCTTCTTCGGCTTCATGCACGGCGAGGCCATCGGCTTCGGCCAGACGCCGACGGTGGCAGCGGCCTACCTGATGGTTGCCGTCGTCTTTTTGCTCTGTGCCAAACTGGCCGAGGCGCCCGGGCAGGAACCAGCCGCGGCCGCTGACCTCATCGAAGCGGAATCCACCGGCTGAATACAGGAGTTGAAATGAACCAGCGCACTGTCCCGTACAATAAAACTATCGCCAGCACCCCCTACCGCTGGCCGTTCAACGGTGACCTCAGGGCCGACAATACGGCCCTGATCATTATCGACATGCAAACAGACTTTTGCGGCCCCGGCGGCTATGTCGAACAGATGGGCTACGACATCGCCCTGACCCGGGCACCCATCGAGCCGATAAAGTCAGTGCTGGAGCCCATGCGCCAGAAAGGCTTTTGCATCATCCATACCCGTGAAGGCCATCGACCGGACCTGAGCGACCTGCCGGCCAACAAGCGCTGGCGTTCCCGCCAGATCGGTGCCGGTATCGGCGATCCGGGCCCCTGCGGCAAGATACTGGTGCGGGGTGAACCGGGCTGGGAAATCATTCCGGAACTGGCGCCGCTACCGGGGGAGGTGATAATCGACAAGCCCGGCAAAGGATCATTCTGTGCCACCGACCTGGGGCTGGTGCTGGCCACTCGAGGGATTCGCAACCTGGTGCTCACCGGTATCACCACCGATGTCTGTGTCCACACCACCATGCGGGAGGCCAATGATCGGGGATACGAGTGTGTCCTGCTGCAGGACTGCTGCGCGGCTACCGATGCTAACAACCACAAGGCAGCTCTGGACATGATCCACATGCAGGGCGGTGTCTTTGGTGCGGTGGCCACCAGTGGCGCTCTGATCGACGTCCTGGGAACCCTGTAGCCCATGGGTGACAATTCGGGAAATACCCTGACGCTGGACCGGTTATTCACCATCTCCGACTGGCAGGATGAACTGTCCTGGGAGCCCCTGCGAGCCGGGGTGGATATTTACTGGCTGACACAGAGCACCCAGGGACCCTGCACCGCGCTCATTCGCTACCAGGCCAACGCCACCGTGCCATTGCACCGCCACAGCGGTTTCGAGCACATCCTGGTGCTCACAGGAGCCCAGGCCCATGAACGGGGTCGGCTCGATGCCGGCAGCCTGCTGATCAGTCCGCCGGGGTCCGAGCACGAAATCCACAGCGAAAGGGGCTGCATCGTGCTCGCCATCTGGCAGTACCGGGAAGCCTTTTTGCCCGCCTGAACCTCCCGGTACCGGTGCCGGCAAGCGTACGGGCGGGTCGGGCTGATGCCGGCTTTTATTCGCGTTTTCCGCGCCCGCCATTCCCGGCTGGCGCCTGATTCGAGTCTATCAGGACCACTGACAATCCAGACCGGGCAGGGGCTCGCCACCCCAGTCCGGTCAGTGGCGACTCTGGCACCACCCTGCTGAGGGCTCTGACGCCACCCCGCTTTTGCAAGACATTTCAAGTCCCCTGATTTCCAGAAGCAATTCCGCTATAGTGCCGTAAGAGTATGGTTTCGAAAGAATGACCCCGGGGGCCGGGTTAAATTCCGAATGGGGACTATTTCGAATAACAACTTCGTTTAACAACTCCGGACATATAACTACGCCAGCCCCTGTCCCTGCCAACTTCACCTGGAGACAGTCCAATGCGCAAGCGAATCATTACCGGGGATCAGCCGAATGCCCCCACACACGACCGGGAGTGGCTGGACCTGGAACAACTTGCGGAGGTGGAATTAACCTCCGAGGACAGCGCCTTTCCCATCGAATCGGCGCTGCTGGCGAGAGGGTCCAGTGGCTGGCGGGCAGCGGAACCTGGCCTGCAGACTATTCGGCTGGCATTTTCCGAGCCGCAATCCCTGCGCCGGATTCGGCTGGAGTTCCTGGAAGCCGCTGCGGAGCGCATGCAGGAGTATGTTCTTCGCTGGTCACCGGACGCCGGCAAGTCGTTTCGGGAAATTGTCCGCCAGCAATGGAATTTCAGCCCGACGGGTTCTACCAGCGAAACCGAAGAGCACCAGGTGCAATTGCCGGCGGTGACAGTACTTGAGCTGACGATCACCCCGGACACCAGCGGCGGCAATGCCGTCGCGTCCCTGGCGGCGCTGAAACTGGCCTGAGGTGACACCTGTTTGGGCATTATTGACCCCGAAAGCATTTATGCAGGGTAAATGCGGCACATGGAGGTGACGCCATTGGCCTATGGCCAATGCAAGCCCTTAAAATACAAGGAAGTTCGCACAGTTCTGCCAGTATTTTAAGGGCGCGCAACTAAACAGGCAGGATGCCTGTTTAGTTGCCGGGTTAATAGTTATCAACAATAA
>QJWQ01000060.1 GCA_003235325.1 Gammaproteobacteria bacterium
CTTTGCCGAGTATGCCTGTGCCAAGGCGAACGGAATGGAACGCATGCCGGCAAATGTGGCCTTTAACGAAGCCGCGGCCGTACCTCAAGCCGGCGTGCTGGCGCTACAGGCGATTCACAGGGCCGGCCGCTTGGAGGCGGGACAAAAAGTACTGATCAATGGCGCCGGCGGTGGTGTGGGTACCTTCGCCGTGCAACTGGCCAAGCTCGCAGGCGCAGAGGTCACGGGCGTCGATGCTGAACACAAACTGGAGGCCGTTCGGTCGCTCGGAGCCGATCATGTCCTGGACTTCCGAACGAACGACTTCACGGAGACCGGGGAGCCTTACGATCTGATCGTCGATTGCCAGAATTTTCGATCGATGCTCGACAACAGGCGCGCGCTCAGGTCGGGAGGTACGTACGCCATGGTTGGCGGCTCGATATTTCGCGTCTATCAGCTCTGGCTCCTGAACCTGTTGGAACCGCTCACTCGCGACAACAGGCGATTGCGGTTGGTTGCCGAGGGGCCGAATAAGGGGTTATCGGAATTGGGGGAATTGATCGGAGCAGGCCGGTTAAATCCTGTCATCGACAGGATTTACGCTCTAGAATCGCTGGCTCAGGCGATGCGCTACTTCGCCCAGGGGCAGCATGTGGGTAAGATCGTGATCACGATGAATGCCTAGGGACCAAATGCGATTCATAGGTACCGCACTGTCCAACTCTCGAAACGGAAGCAACCCAACGAGAGCGCCTTGAAAACTTATCCCGGCATTTGAGGTCTGCAGCTATAAATGGGGACTCATATGCCGTTTTCTTTTTCTGCTGTGACGAATGATCAAAGGCATGCCGCCGGCGAGTACCTGAACGCTCTGCTTGACCGGCAGAAGACTCCGGGCCTGCAATACATTTTCATTGACGCGGATGAGGTGCTGTTTCGCTTCCATGGCGGCTATGCCGACATCAAGCGAAAAATTCCGGTACGCGACAACACCACCTTCAATAGTTACTCCATAACCAAAACCTTTACCGCAGCGGCTATCGTAAATCTCGCCATCGAGGGAAAGGTCGATCTCGATGGGCCGATCTCGAGCTACGTCGACGATTTCCCCTACAAAAAATCGCCCACTGTTCGTCAGACATTGCAGCACACCGGGGGCTTTCCGAATCCCAATCCCATGTCATGGATACATGGAGCAGAAGATCACGAGAACTTTGACAAACAGGCTTTCGTTTACAAGGTAACTCACGACAATGCAGAACTCGACTCGGAGCCGGGCGAGAAAACCGCCTACTCGAATATCGGCTATGTATTGCTGGGTGAAGTTGTGTTCGAGGCGAGCGGGATGCCATACGACGAATATGTGCTGAAGGAAATCATCAAGCCGCTGTCGCTGGTCGGGGATCAACGAATCTCTTTCGTCATCGATCACCCGGAGACCCATGCACATGGCTATATTCGACGGTGGAACTGGCTGAATCTTATCCTCGGCTGGTTTATCGACCGAAAAACCTTTCTTGAAGATGCCGTCGATGGCTGGGTGCAGTTCCGCAACTTTCTGGTCAACGGCGAAGCCTTCGGTGGGCTTATCGGCAGTGCTTCCGGATTCGCCCGCTATCTTCAAGCGGCGCTCAGAGTGGAAAAACCGTTCACCCGGGAGATGCTCGACCTGATGTGGGAGATCGGAACGACGCGTTCCGGTGAAAGGGGGCGCGGTCTGGCATGGGTTTGCGGCAATCTGCAAGGCGAACGCTATTTCGCACATACGGGCGGTGCTGGCGGATATTACTGCGAAATTCGAATATACCCGGACGCAAGGCGCGCTAGCGTCATCATGACCAACAATACAGGCATTTCAAACCAGCACTATCTCGATAGCGTCGACAGGTGTTTTCTTAAAAATAGCGAGTGATCGCACTTTCCGGAGGAGTATCCCGTGATGGGCAACCTGCTAATCGGAATCTTTATCGTAGTGGCGATCTTGTTCGCGGGGCTGCTCATCGTCGGGCAACTGGCCCGCCGGAGTCTTATCAAGCGCTTTCCGTCGCCCGGCACCATGCTGGAATCGAAAGGACGTCGCCTTCATGTGCGTTGTCAGGGCCAGGGGCCCGTAACTGTCCTCCTTGAATCCGGTCTCAACGATTTTTCGCTACAGTGGAGTCGCTTGCAACCGCTGATAGCGCAGGCGACCAGGACCTGTTGCTATGATCGCGCGGGTCTGGGATGGAGTGACCCGAGCCCCGACCCGCCGACGATCCAGAATGCGGTAAACGATCTGCATGCCGTGATGCAATCGTTGAACGGCCAGGCGCCATTGATTCTCGTCGGGCACTCTTATGGATCTTTGCTGGTGCGTCTGTACGCTCAGCAACATCCGGAAAACATCAGGGCGATCGTATTGCTCGACCCGGCCAATGAATTCATGGCTGAGCGCATTCGCGGATATACAGAGGTCCTCGATTCGGGGGTCCACCAGTTCAGAAGACTTGCTCTGCTGGTGTCGCTGGGTCTGGTCGCACTGTCGACCAAAAACATTCCGGCCAACCTATTGCAGGGTGAGGCGCTGCGGCAATACAGAGCAGTCGTTGCTGTGCGTGGTTTTGCCAGGGCCGCTGCGGCAGAGACTGCCGAAATGGCCGCTAATCTACGAGCTATGCAAGCCGTACCTCAGACGGCGCTTGCGAACATCCCGGTAGTTATCATCAGTCGCGGCCAGCCTGAATCGATCCCGGCTTTGCCGGATAAGAGCGCGCAAGCCCTCGAAGCAACCTGGGCTTCGCTGCAGACTGACCTTGTCGAAAGGCTGAATGCCAGGCAAATCATTGCGCAGGGAAGCGGCCACAGTATTCAGCTTAGCCAGCCCGAGCTCGTTTACGAAGCCATCAAACCCTTTATCGATCGCGAATCGCCGGCTAACTCGGGCCGTCAGATATAGCAGGTAACTTCCGCACGGCCGGGAAAAACGTAGTGCGTGCCCTATCTGCTGACCCAGGCAGGCCATGGCAAGAATCGCCGCGAGGAATGCATACAACAGAGCCAGAATGGATAGGCAGGTGAAAATCGATGAGGTGGCGGAGCCTCAGACAGGCGACCAGCCACAAATCGGACCGAGCGCGACAAAGCAAGCCGGACAAGCAAGCCGGAAAACTACTCAGAAAAGCATTCCGTAAAAGCAATCCGGAAAGCAAACCGGAAAACTCACCGGAAAGCAGTCCGGAAAGATCATTCGGAAACCTGCAAAGTCTTCTCTCCGTCCCGCAGATTCGCTTAGAATCGCTGTGGCCTCAGTTTCAGCCTCACTCGGCTGATCGTAGGCCGTAACTTCGAGATGCGGGTGTGGTTCAATGGTAGAACCTCAGCTTCCCAAGCTGATGACGTGGGTTCGATTCCCATCACCCGCTCCAGTTATTCCGATTAGTTCCTTTTTGCCGCAGTGCCGGTGTTTAGATCTGGCTACACGGCAACCGTATGGCTCGCCAACCAGCCATTGGCTCAGGAGTCGGCCAGAATGGCCCCGCAAAAATCGGTAATTTTTGCATCAAAAAAGTGAAGATCCTTTTCGGTGACGCGGTAACCTGATATGGCCCGGACATCGTCCTTCTTTTCCTCCGGCATCAGTTCGCTGATCCTCAACTCGCATTCCCGTTTCGGTGGTTGCCCGGAGAGGTCTTCAAGCTGCCTGCAGATGCTTTCCGATTGCCCGGGACTCCCGTGTCCGCAGAGGGAAATAAACGAGTAGTGGGCAATTGAAGCCTTCTCCCGCCCGATCAGGGCCGCCATGGGGTTGGCCACTTTTGAGCCCCAGATGGGCGCCACAAAAACGATGTGTTGGTAATCAGACGGCCTGTATCTGAGGGGTTCAATCGAGGGTGTTCTTTTGAGCATCATGTCCAGGATAATGGTCAGTATGGTCCGTCGCTTCTTTTCGGCAATGGCGCAGACATCACAAGTCAGGCGACGGCAGAGTTCTTCCGAAAGCAGTTTGTTATTGCCGGAATGGGAGAAATAGACGAGAAGAATTTTCACGGTTCGCCCGGTAGTGCTATGACTTGGCGGAACTATTTGGCGGACTGGTCGACGGGCCGGTTTTTGCAACATAGGTTCGCCGTTTTTCCGGAAATCGCAGGTAATCCGGGTCGAGATACTTGAGCAGATCGATCAGCGAATTCTGAATTTCCGTCAAGCGGGGGTGGCTGGCGGAGCCGCTTTCCGTAAGGGCAACGACATCGGCCTGAAGCTGTGTAAAAAGGGGTTCCCTGCCATCTTCGAGCTTTTTTAAAAAGCCGGCATAGCCAATGCAGGTCAGGCGTTTGTCCCGTTCTTCGATCATGAGCTCACCAATGGCCCTCTGTTCCCCAGCCCAGATTCTGAATGAATCATCAAAAACATCTGTCTGCCAAAGATGGTAAATATTGTCTCTGAGTTCGGAAAGGTTTCTGGTTTGTGCAGCACTGCGAAAATCGAGGAACTGAATTTCATTCCGTATTATTTCGGTCCAGGCAAAATATTGTGCTATGACAAAAACAGTATTATTCACCACGTATTTTCGTTCATGGTCGTTGCCATCGACAAAGTAGACAGCAATGAAACCCCTGACAAGGATATTGAAAAGCCGGCTTTGCAAGTCATAGACGGCATGGATAAGCGGCCCCTGATACCGCTTCATGACCTGATCGTACTCAACCAGCCTGTCTTCAGTTTTGGCGCTCTGTTGCAACTCGGCTTTTAATGCCTCCAGGGCGACACTGTTCTCGTGATTTAACTTCGATTTGTAGCTTTCCATCTCTTTGGCAAAAAAATGGGTCAGAAGACTTCGCGAAAGAGATCCGGCGATTAACAGGGCTGTAGTGGTGCCCCCGATGGAGATTAAAAATACTTCCAGGTATTCCATGCCGTACCTCCGGTATTATTTTATAAGGCCTGGTTGATCACCCCTGGTGACGCCGGCAGACTGCTGATTCGGGCCGGCGCTCAATTCGCTACCCCGGAATCTCGGGTTCGACCAGTTGCGCCAGTTGAGCCAGGGATTCCTGCCAGCCGAGGTAGCACATCTCCGTGGGAATGACTTCCGGAATGCCCTCCTGTACCACGTTGAGCTCGGTGCCACATGACACCTGCCTGAAGGTCACCGTGGTCTGCATTTCTCCCGGCAGGTTCGGGTCGTCGAAGCTGTCGGTATAGCGAAGTTTTTCGAAGGGCACCAGTTCAAGGTACTGACCGCCAAAGGCGTGTTCCTGGCCGTTGCCGAAATTGGTGAACGACATCCGGTAGCTGCCGCCAACCCGGGCATCGATGTGGTGAACCCTGCCGGTAAAGCCGTAAGGCGGCAGCCACCTGGTCATGGCGTCAGCTTCGGTAAATGCACGGTAAAGGCGCTCCGGGCTGGCGCGGAGTACCCGGTGCAGTCGGACGGTTCCTGTGGACATGATCTGTTTGCCTCTCGATTCGTTGCTGGGGATGCTTCCTTGGGCCCTGATTATCCCGCCATTGTGGTGGCAGGTTTGATCTCCCGGAAAAACCTGTATTTCCGCCATTCATGGCGGTCAATCACGCGACGGAGCACTCCGGTAAATTCTAGTCTATTGGATGGCTTCGCTGCCCTCGCAAACACGGATTAATCGGTGTTTTGTTAATGTTTGCTCAGGGCGTCCTTAAACAGGCTTTCATCCATGGGGTTCCAAAAATGACGGCCGACAGGCGTGGATGCGCTTGAATCTTGCTCCCGGAGTCAGGGTCTTTCTACTGTCTTCCGGACCGTTGGTACCGGACCGGATCGAATGGTGCGTCTCCATGATGGTCGTGGTCAGGATGCGGGTTTCTGAACCACAAAAACCAGGAAGGGCCACAGGGGAATGCCGATCTGCCTGGCAAACAGGACCTCGGCGCCGGCACGCGACAGCACTGGCAGGATGTCGACGGATCGGCAACCCATGGACAGTCCGGGGAAATGCCAGGCGAAGTCCTCCACGCGATCAGCAAGCCAGCGCGCCACCGGGTTTTCGGGGTTGGTTGAATGGGCCACACCCAGGGTGCCACCGGGTCTGGTCACCCGATACAGCTCCAGGGCGCCCTTTTCGGGGTTGTAGAGCGGACAGATGCTGTAGGTCGACAGCACCACGTCGAACTCGCCGCTGTTGAAGGGCAGTTGCACCATGTCGCCGGATTGAAATTCAAACCAGTCCTGTAAGCCCGCCTGCGTCACCTTTTGCCTCGCGACTGCCAGCATGGCATCGCTCAGATCAAACAGGGTGACCCTGCCTTTCGGCCCCGCTTTTGCTGCGGCCAGGAGCCCCGTGGTGCCGGTGCCGGCACCGCAATCCAGGACCCTGTCGCCTTCCCTTACGGTCTTCTCCACCAGCAGTTTCCGGCCCCGCTGATCGGCCCTCGCCGTCAGCAGGGTGTGTCGGAGATCGTATCGTTTGGCGATACCGGCATAGAGACTCCTGAGTTGATCCAGGTTTAGGGCTTCGCGCACCTGGCGGCTCCGTTGACCGGGATGTCAGGCATTGCCGGCATGGTCGGACACAGAAACCGGGGTTAGCAGACGGCGATGGCGGTCCACCCAGTAGGCCCAGGCCACCAGCAGCCACTGGGCCTGACCTACCCAGGCCAGGATGGTGACATTCGGTGGCGGTTCCCCGAACAGATTGGCGAAGTAAATGGCCAGCAGAAATATGACCAGCCCCCACAGACCCCAGCGACCAGCGCCATCGACGGCGGTGGTTGTGCGCAGATAAAGCCACAGACCCAGTGCGAAAACGGGCAACTCCACGGCCAGGGTCGCTCCCAGAGACGACCACAGACCCAGTCCATACAGATGGTTGCTGCCGGGGTAGAGCGGCAGATCGGGCCGATGCACCACCAGGTCCAGAAACCAGTGGCTGACCACGGCCAGTCCGAGCACCAGGGCGCCTCGGGGATAGCGGCGAACAAGTCCGTATACCGCCGCGAAGAGCACGGCCCAGCAGAGCACCGCCAGCAGACTGTGGGAGATCGGATAGTGGCTGAAGTCCAGTGGCGTCACCCGGGTGATACCGGGCTCGATACGCACGTCCTCCAGGCCCATCAGCAAAAAGGAGGGCCAGAGAAGGTCAATGAACTGGGCCGCGAGGAACAGCGATCCCAGTGACGTCTTTGGCGCAACGGCCTTGGCGCCGAAACCGATGCCAAAGTGCCCTATGAACATGTCATTTCTCCGGCCAAATTTCGGCCATATTCAGGCCATCGGCCATCAGTATCGCCCGGCGTCCCCTGTCGGCGGCAGGGCGCGGCCCCTCGTAGCGGGTGGTCAGCCTGCAGCGGCCGGTCACGGATTTCGGGTCCATAAGAATTCCATTTGCCTGGCGGTTTTAGTGGCCAGGGCGTCACCCTGTAACCTGCTGACCAGATGCAGACACATATCAATCCCCGCCGAAATACCGCCCGAAGTCACCAGATCACCTTCGTCCACCCAGCGGACGCCTTCCAGGACTGTCTGCGTCGGAAAAAGTTTCTTTAGTTCCGGAATGTCCTCCCAGTGGCTGGTCACCCTGCGGCCACAAGTGATACCGGCCTGCGCCAACAGGAATACGCCGGTGCAGACCGAGGCGACGATTTCAGCCGTCTCAGACTGATGCGAGATCCACTCGATAACGCGGGTCTTGTCCATCTCTGCATCATGAACGCCGCCGGCAACGATCAGGACATCGATCGCGGGGTGATTGTGGAAGCCATAGTCGGGAACGACCCTGAACCCCGCCCGGGCGACGACGGTCTCGCCGGTTTCGCCAATCAGAAAAGGACGAAAAGAGTTGTCGGTTTCACTGACTCGGCAGGCCGTTGAGAAAACCTCGAAGGGCCCGGAAAAATCCAGGACTTCCGCCTGGTTGTATATATAGATGCCGATATTCATCTACGTCAGGATAGTTGTGCCGTTGAATTGCCCATAACGTCTTTAACGAACCTGTCGTTGGTGGGACTGATTCAGCCTAAAGCTATTGCCATCACAATAGAACCGGGGCGGGGAAAACGGTATCAGACTGACTGGGTAGTTATGACTTTTTGCCGGCAACCGGTTCCGTAATATTGTCCATATCGACCAGGTTCCACGGCAGCCCCTTGTGACGGTAAAGCCGTTTTTTCAGCCGGGGATAATCGCCAACGTCGTGATCCGAGCGCTGACCCGCCACGATGCACTTCAGCGTCTCCGGTCCGGTGTTCAGCAGGGAATGGGCCAGGCCGCCTGCACGATAACCCAGGAAATCCCCCGCCTTCACCTTAAAGACCTCATCGCCGATGGTGGCTTCCGCTTCACCCTCGAGAATATAGATGCATTCGTCTTCGTGATGGTGCCTGTGCAGTTCCGTGGTTTCGAATCCGGGCTCAACCTCGATGATATGAAAGCCAAGCCCGGTCAGGCCGGTAAGATCGCCCAGGGATTTATTGACTCTTTGTGCATTGTTATTGAGGAAATGGGTTTTCCTTATGCCCTGGTACGCCTCAATCTCTTCTCCGGTAACAAGGTACTTTTCCACTTCGATATCCTTTGCCATGGGGTTGGCACTCAGTTGAACGAAGGCAGCAGTAGTATCCGCAGTTTTGGCTTGGGCCTGTTGTCCGGCGGGAGCTGTCGAAGCACACGGTACCTTTAAAGCCGGTACTGTTGAATCCCTAGCCTGCTCTCTATTTTGGGAAAGTCTATTTTGGGAAAGTCCATGTTCAGGGAAAGTCCATGTTCAGGGTGAGACAATTTTCAGGAAAAGACCATGGTGAGGGAAATCTTGTGGTGAGTGAAAGTCCGGGACATCAACATTAATATGACTCAATCACTCAGCCACGTAGCCGCCGTCGACCACCAGTTCCGCAGCCGTTATGTAGGAGGCGTCGTGACTTGCCAGGAAAAGTACGGGCCTGGCGATTTCAACCGGTTCGGCCAGCCGACCCATGGGGATCGCCGCCACCTTGTTGGCCGCAAACGCCTCCGCCTGATCACCCAGAGTCGCCAGCGCCGTCGCCACCAGTTTGGTGTTGGTATAGCCGGGATGGATGGAGTTGATCCGGATCGGGTATCCGCGGCGCGCGCAGTCCACCGCGGCCGCCTTGGTCATCGCCCGCACGCCGCCCTTGGTGGCGCTGTAGGCGGCAAGCAACGGTTCGCCCACCAATCCCGCAACCGACGAGTTGTTGACGATGGTGCCGCCCTTGACCTTCATCACCCTGATGGCCGCCTGCATGCCGAAGAAAACGCCGTCGAGATTGACCGCATTGACATAGCGCCACTGCTCCGGGGTCGTTGACTCTATCGAAGCGAAATGCCCGCCGCCGGCGTTATTGAACAGCACGTCCAGCCGTCCGTGACCTGCCACGATGTTGTCCACGGTACTGGTCCACGCCTTACTGTCAGTCACATCCAGGACCGCTTTCTCTATCGACAGCCCCTCCGCCAGAAGGTCGTTGAAGGCGGCGTCGAGGCTTTCCATCTTCAGGTCGGTGGCGATGACCGTGGCGCCTTCGCGGGCAAACTGTTCGGCGGAGGCAAAGCCGATGCCGCTGGCAGCACCGGTCACCAGTACGGTTTTCCCTGAAAATCTTTGCATGGTGTTGCTCCCTAAATTGCTGGTTGGAATCCTTTTGGGGGGTGAATCTCTACCTCCTTGTTCAATCGACTATTTCCTGAAGATTTAAAAACCGAGTCTCTTTATGCCTGAATTTGAGACCAGGCCGGATACGCTGATACTAACGGGTCGGCTGTTCAGCGTCTCCCGGAAAAAAATATGTTGCTACGTGTTGAGAGGTAGCAGCGGTCAGGCGGAATTTGTTCAAATTATTTAATTTCGACGCTCACTTTATTCCCTTTTAGTGGCACTGCGAGGACGCCGAATGCAGTTGTGCTGTCAGCGTCCGATGACTTTATTTGTCAGGTGCGTATCAGATTGAAATTTAGGCCCATCCCAACTGTTGAAGACTGATGGTGTCATTCCAGATCTTTGTCATATGGCGAATGAGATTACCTTCAAACTGCATTGCGTATACGTACTCGGCAGCGACCGTTTTACCGGTCGGCTCGCCCGGGCCACCTGGTCCGGTTTGAGTGCCGTGAAACACAGCGAAAGCGGCTACACACTGTCGCTCCTCATCTTCTCCAAAAAACTTTAATTCATAGTGTCCGTCTGGTATGGGCGTGAGTATGTTCTTCGTCCACTCGGTATAACCTTGAAGGCTGTCTATGTCGGCAAGCGCCGCCGCCTGTGCTGAGAATGTCGCATCGGGGTGACAGTAATTTTTGCAAACCTCCCACCCTTTTCCCGTTTCACTTGCTTCAAAAAATAATCTGGCTTGTTTCAGAATTTCACTCATGTTTTTATCCTCTGTTGCATTGATGTGTAAAAAGTCCAATCAAATTTTTCGTTCGCGATTTTCAAACTGTATTAAGGCAGGATAGCGAGACACCTTACACCCGGAGCAAGGGAAACCTCGTAAATATTTTTTGCTAAAGGGTTGATCTGGAATCACAGTCGCTTGTAATAAGGCATTTTATCCAATTTGTTTCAATATGACGGCAGAAGTAAGACAACCCAATCCGACAATGAATGCTAAATATTGCAATCCGCTAGCCAAGCCTATGGAGATTTTGTTAACCAAAGGCCAGTTGGCAATTGGTGCACTTCGAATGGAAGATAACACTGGTTTGCGATTAAGCACCCATGGTATAGCGCCAAGTACAACTCCTGCACATAAAATAGATAGCCCAAATGCCGCGATTGCACCTTTTATAAGAAAACTACCCAGCTTGAGTTGGCCGGCATTAAGCAGGGTAATAAGAAATCCAAAAATTGCGGTTTGAACACCAACCATCCATGCACTTGATTCGCGTAAAAGTTTCATTGATTCGAGTGTTCGTTCGTCATCAGTCATAGATCTGTCTCAAGTTTTCCAGTGCTCTTTAACGCTTGTCTTTGGGGCCGACTCAAAGCAAGCCCCAGCCGCCGGGAGGCGACAACATGCGCCTGTCAGGTTGGACATTCAACTAAATAGCCATCGCTGTACGAGCCTCGTATAACGAGGCATGACCAAATAGACCATTAAAAAAACGACTACTCCCGTAACTACAAGTGTATTCAGCAGTGAATTGTCAGAAGTACCAAACTTTTTTAAAACAGGCACAACCGCCATGGGCACTGCAACTGCCAGCGGGTATATGGCAGACCACGTCAGTAGATACTGTTTCCAGCGTACCGGTATCCTGGCCCTGGCTTCTGCCGGGGTGAACCAAAAGTCCAGGCCGCTGCTAATGAAAAAATCATCGCCGGTAACAAGCAGCGGCTCTACCTTCGAGATCAGGTCGGTTCGTTCCTTCGACCCCATCCACTGTCGTAAGTGTTCTTTTGAGTCAAATCGAATCACCACTGTAAATGTCTCTGTCAGACCAGGAATTGGGCGAACTATATGCCAGTCCAGATGGCCAGGCGCTGCCTTGCAAAGGGGGGCTATCTCATTCAGCCATCGCTCGTACTCATTTTGTTTATCCCCGCGGATACGATGCGTAATAACAACTGTAGCACCGAGATCATCTATATGTTTGATAGTTGATTCATTCATAACTATACGAGCTCAAGGGCTTTTTCAGCCTGATATTTGTATATAAAGCACGCGCGCTTTGTCGAATCAAATATCACCGACACTTTTATCAAGGAATTGAATAACGGAAAAATAAGGGTAACGGTGCCACGGGCAGAAAACAAACGCGTTTTTCTCTGTATCTGCCGGGCAACCGGTCTCGATAACGTCCATGAGCAGATCTCTAACGGGTGGTTTATGGCGGGGTTTGCGCACTGACAGTAGGGCATTTTGAATCCGGTCGCAAGCGTAAAACGGGCCGGTGCCTGATTTTGCCGGGCAGTTCCCTTTGGATGGCCGGTAATTCAACCTGCGCCGAAATGGCGCCACGCCGGGAACAGCGAAAGCCCGTTCAGATACACCAGATTGTCTTTCTATCCAGTGGCTGTTATCCGCACCGGTTGACCATTCCGGTCCGAGCCCTTACCCTGCCTGCCTTTTCGGACATCCCGAATCAGAGGCTGGCCATGGTCAAGATTATTATCGTTGTTATTGCGGTGGCATTGGTGGCTTTCCTGATGCAGCGATCCTCACAAACCAAACAGAAGGCAGTTAAAAATATGCAAAAGGGTATCGAGTTCCTGGCGGCAAACAAAACGGCGGAAGGCGTGCAGTCCACGGCTTCCGGCCTGCAGTACAAGGTAATGACAG
>QJWQ01000003.1 GCA_003235325.1 Gammaproteobacteria bacterium
GCGGCGCGGGCCGTAGTCATCCTGTTTTTGATGGGCGGCGTGATTTTTCTGGGTTACTGGTTCCACACCAAGGACCAGCTTCTGGAACTTGACAGGGCGGAACAGCAGGAACTTGATTTGAGAGTTATTTTCGAGAAAAAGGCCCAGCAGGCTGCCAATCTAGAAGCGTACGAAAAGCAACTTGAAGAAATGCGCGAATCATTCGGTGCCATGCTGCGTCAGCTTCCAAACAAGACGGAAGTCGCCGACTTACTGGTAGACGTTTCACAAACCGGCCTGGCCAGCGGTCTGGAGTTCGAACTTTTTCAACCACAGGCTGAAAATCCCCGGGAATTCTATGCAGAACTGCCAATCAGCATACGCGTGGTTGGTGAATACCATGAATTCGGCAATTTTGTCAGCGGTGTCGCAGCATTGCCCAGAATCGTGACCCTGCATAATGTCAGCATCTCACGTACCGGGAACTCACGTACCGGGAACAACTTGCTGTCAATGAACCTGACTGCAAAGACCTACCGCTACCTCGAAAATGAAGAAAGGACCGAGGAGGCAAAACCATAATGTGCGGAATCAACAAACAGCTCCTGCACTGGTGCTGCATTGCCACCCTGACAGGCGGACTGCTGGCATGTTCCTCAGATCCGACTGCAGACCTGGAAGAATATGTTGCAAAGGTCAAGAGTCAGCAAACGTCAAAGATCGACCCCTTACCCGAGTTCAAACCGTACGAGTCTTTTACATACTCGGCCGTCGACCTGAGAGAGCCGTTCACGGAACCGACGGTTTCCCGCCCGCAACCGGGGGGATGTAAAGACTGCTTGGTGGACAACGGTATCAAACCTGATTTTGACCGTCCCACCGAACCGCTCGAGGAGTTCCCTCTCGATAGTCTGCGAATGGTTGGAACCCTGGAGAAGAACGACCAGAACTGGGCACTTATCAATGATACCGATGGCACGATTCATCGGGTTCAGCCTGGCAACTATGCAGGCCAGAATCACGGGAAAATCACACGCGTGACAGAATTTGAAGTTGAACTTACTGAAATCGTTCCCGATGGAATCGGTGGCTGGCTGGAACGCCAGGCCTCCATTGCCATAAGCGAATAATCCCACAGGGTGATAGCAATGACCGGAAATCTTACTTGCCATTTGCATTCCAGCGAACATCGACTGATCAAACGTATCATTCAAGGGAGCCGCACCATGATGCGATACCTGTTGATCTGCAGCACCCTGTTCTTCGGCGGACTTTCTACAGCGCTGGCGGCAACATCCGCTGGCAATACGCTCCAGGCAGTCGACTTCGCAGCCCTCCCGGGCAACAAGGCGCAAATCATCCTCACCCTGAGCAAATCTGCACCCACTCCACTCAGCTTCACGATCGACAATCCGGCAAGAATCGCGCTGGATTTCCCGGACACAAATAACGGGCTAAGCGAGCGGTCCCAGGATATCGGTATAGGTATGGCCGAAAGCATGACCGTCGTAGAAGCACAGGGGCGCACACGGGTTGTCGTCAACCTTGTTGACATGGTCCCTTATGAAGCGCATGCCGAAGGCAACAAGATTATCTTGACCGTTCAGAGTTCGGGCAGTGAGCAGACAGCGGCCCAGGCAGCCGCCTCCTCGAGTGCCGGTGGTGCCGCTGACAGGCTGGACAATATCGACTTCCGGCGTGGTGAAGAAGGCCAGGGACGCATTATTGTCAGCCTCTCCGATCCTTCCATTCCCGTTGATATGCAGCAGGAAGGCGGCAAGATCGTACTTGATTTCTATCGCACGGAACTCCCCAAGGAACTCGAACGCCGCCTGGATGTAATGGATTTTGCCACGCCGGTAAAGACTATCGACACATACACCAAAGGCAGCAACGTTCATATGGTCATAACACCCATGGGTGAATATGACTATATCGCCTATCAGTCGGACAACCAGTTCACAATCGAAGTAAAGGCACTGACTCCGAAAGAAGCTGAAGAAAGGAAAAAGGATGAATTCGGGTATTCCGGCGAGCGTCTCTCGCTAAACTTCCAGGACATCGAGGTGCGTTCTGTGCTGCAGTTGATTGCGGACTTCACGGGTCTCAATGTGGTTGTCAGCGATACTGTTGGTGGCAGCCTGACACTGCGGCTGAAAAATGTACCATGGGATCAGGCACTGGATATCATTCTCAAGACGAAAGGCCTGGCCATGCGGCAGACCGGCAATGTGATGCTGATTGCACCCAGCGAGGAAATCGCTGCCCGCGAAAAACTGGAACTTGAATCGCAAAAGCAGATAGAGGAACTGGAACCGCTTTACTCTGAATTCATCCAGATCAACTACGCCAAGGCGGACACCATTGCCAGCTTGCTGAAGAGCTCGGATACCAGCCTGCTGTCCGAACGGGGCAAGGTAACCACTGATGAGCGCACCAATACCCTCCTGGTGCAGGATACTGCCGCCAAGCTGGTCGAAATACGCAAGCTGGTCGCGACCCTGGATATCCCTGTGAGGCAGGTATTGATCGAATCCCGTATTGTTGTCGCAAACAATGACTTCTCCCGGGATCTGGGCATCAAGTTCGGCATGAGCAGGAACAGCACCTTCGACAACGGCGACAAATTCTATTCCGTACGAGGCGCAGAGGGCACTGGCGCTCTCGGGGGCAGCGGCCTGCTGGTAGACCTGCCGGTCGCCTCGACAAGCTCCATTGGTCTCGCGCTGGGCAAGGTCGACGGCAGTTTCCTGCTGGACCTGGAACTGTCAGCCATGGAGGCTGAAGGACACGGAGAGGTAATCTCCAACCCGAGAGTGCTGACCTCCAACCAGAAGGCAGCCTATATCGAGACCGGTACAGAAATTCCGTACCAGGAAAGTACTTCCAGTGGCGCAACCTCCACTTCGTTCAAAAAGGCAGTTTTGAGCCTGCAGGTGACGCCGCAGATCACACCGGATGACAGAATCTTCATGGACCTCATCGTGAACAAGGACAGTGTGGGTGAAGAAACCTCTGAGGGCATCCCGACCATTGACACCAACGAGATCGGAACCCAGGTCCTGGTGGACAATGGTGAAACACTGGTACTCGGTGGTGTATATGAGCAGGAAAACCGGAAAACTGTAAACCGGGTACCCTTCTTCGGTGAACTGCCACTGGTTGACTGGATGTTCAAAAGCACGATCCGCACGAACAACAAGGCCGAACTGCTCATCTTCGTGACACCGAAGATCGTCAAGGAAGACCTGCGTATCTAGATCATCGCCACTGGCTGCACTTGCCAGTGGCCGCCTATTCTGGCATACCTGCCCGGTATGAATATACCGGGCAGTTTGTTTCTGACGGGCCCCATGGGTGCCGGCAAATCCACTATCGGTCGCCAGCTGTCAAAGCGGCTCAACAAGGAATTTCACGACAGCGACCAGGAGATCGAGGCTCGTACTGGCGTGGATATCCCCTTGATCTTCGAACTTGAAGGTGAGACAGGTTTTCGCAAGCGCGAACAGGCTGTCATCGAGGAACTTACCCGGATTCCCGGAATCATTCTGGCAACCGGCGGCGGTGCCATTCTTGACCCGGAAAACAGGCGCAACCTGAGCAAAAACGGCAGGGTGATCTATCTGCATGCATCTGTAAACCAGCAACTGAAACGCACCCGGCGTGACCGCAACCGCCCCCTGTTGCAAACAGCTGACCCGCGCGCAAGGCTGGAAGAATTAATGGCCATCCGCGACCCGCTATACCGGGAAATTGCCGATGTTATCATCGAAACAGACGGCAAA
>QJWQ01000156.1 GCA_003235325.1 Gammaproteobacteria bacterium
CTGCTTCAGCACCTCGACGACCTGCTCGTCCACCTTGTAGACATGCTCACCGGCAAACAGGGGCACATCGCTGCGAAAATAGCCCCGGTCGTCAATGTAATTGAGCGTGCCGATGCCATACTTGCCCGCCACCAGAAAGTCGTCCATGCCGTGGTCCGGTGCTGTGTGGACACAACCGGTACCCGCCTCGGTGGTGACATGTTCCCCCAGCAGAACCGGCACCCGCCGGTCGTAGAACGGGTGTTGCAGTTGTAAATATTCCAGTGCCGATCCCCGGCAGGAAGCGACCACCTGGCAATCCGTAGCCTGCCAGGCGGCCAGGGATGGTGACAGCAGGTCTTCCGCCAGAAGCAGTCGCTGTTGATCACCCCGGATATCGACATCGACAACGACATAGGTCAGATCCGGATGCACCGACACTGCCAGGTTGGCGGGCAGGGTCCATGGGGTGGTGGTCCAGATCGCTACCGATACGGGCTCATTAGTCGCCGATGCCCCACAGGCCTTCGCCAGCATCTTGTGGTCCGCCACCGGAAAGCTGACATAAATGGAATAGGACACCTTGTCCAGGTACTCGACCTCGGCTTCCGCCAGGGCAGAGCCGCCAACCACGCTCCAGTACACCGGCTTGAAGCCCTTGACCAGGTGGCCGTTTTCGGCGATGCGGCCCAGAGCGCGGACAATATCGGCTTCGATGCGGGGATCGATGGTCAGATAGGGATTGTCCCAGTCACCGAAAACCCCCAGCCGGATAAAATCGGCCTTCTGACCCGCCACCTGCTTCAGGGCATAGTCCCGGCACTTGCGACGAAAAGTCTTGTAATCGACCTTGACCCCGGCCTTGCCGACCTTCTTCTCGACATTGTGTTCGATGGGCAGGCCGTGGCAATCCCATCCGGGCACATAGGGGGCGTCATAGCCGTCCAGGACCCGGGCCTTGATGATGATGTCCTTGAGAATCTTGTTGACCGCATGGCCAATGTGGATATCGCCATTCGCATAGGGCGGACCGTCGTGCAGGATAAATTGCTCTCGCCCTGCCCTTGCCTCACGCATGGCCCGGTAGACATCCAGACTCTGCCATTTTTTCAGCATGTCCGGTTCCCGCTGGGCCAGGTTGGCCTTCATTGGAAAATCGGTTTTGGGCAAATTCAATGTGGCTTTGTAGTCCGTCATCAGTACCGCTGCCAGTCTCGATTAATGATATTCATTGACCCCTGGGCGAGATTGACCCATGGATTCATCGATTAGTAATGTGGCCTTAGTTGCCGGGGCTCTGCCGCGCGAAATACTCCCGGGCACTGGTTATATCGGCCTGAATACGGCTTACCAGTGCCTCGACATCGGCAAATCGACGCTCTTCCCGCACCTTCTGTACAAACTCAACTTCAATCCGTCTGCCGTATAGGTCGCCACTCCAGTCCAGCAAATGTACTTCCAGCAACGGCCTGACCAGGCCGCCAATGGTTGGACGGGTGCCAACATTGGCAATACCGTTAACCCGCAGGTCATCCATAGAGACTCGTACCACAAAAACCCCTGACAGGGGTGCCCGGTAGCGGTGCAGGTTGACATTGGCCGTGGGAATTCCCAACTGCCGACCCAGCTGCTGACCTTGAATCACCCGCCCGACAATGCTGTAAGGCCGTCCCAGCAGGGCCTTAGCCAGGGCAAAATCCCCGTCTTCCAAGGCTTCACGCACCCAGGTACTGCTGATGCGCCGGCCCACATGCAGCACCGAGCGGGTGTCGATCACTTCAAAGCCATTGGTGCTGCCGGCGGCCTGCAACAGGCTGAAATCTCCGGTGCGGTCGCAACCAAAGCGAAAATCATCGCCCACCACCAGACAACGAACACCGATGCCGTTGACCAGCGCCCGGTCGATAAAGGCTCCGGCATCCAGTCTGCGCAGGGATCGGTTGAATTGCAGGCAGAAAATCCTGTCAATACCCTGTCGGTAGATGGCCTCAACCTTCTCCCTCATCCGCATCAAGCGGGCCGGCGCCTGCTCCCGAATAAAATATTCCCTGGGCTGCGGTTCAAAAATCATCGCCACCGACGGCAAGCCGTAACCGGCGGCCTGTTCCCGGACCTGGGCAAAAATCGCCTGATGGCCCAGGTGAATGCCGTCGAATGTGCCGATAGTGGCCACGGCCCCCCCGGGCGAGGGCTGCAAATTGTGCAGTCCGCGAATAAATTTCCGGTTCAAGGGTTTCGGGCGCCAGTCTGTAAAAAAATAAGCGCGCAGTATACAGGAGCCTGCCGGCTGAATGTAGGCATTGACCTCCGCTGGTGACGACGCCCTCGACGCCGGATTCTGCTTGCGAGGGAGAGCTCCCCCACCCCCATCCGGCACTGTCTAATCGACCGTTACCTTTATTGCGACTGGTGTTGCGGCTTGTGACCCCGGAGGTCCCTCAACCGCAGGCCGGCGGCGAACAGCGCCCCGGCATAGACTGCGAAACCGGCACAGCAGACAGCCATCAGCCAGAGCAAACCGGCCAGGTGATCCCACCGCTGCCAGTCCGCGACTTGCTGCGTCAGCAGCCACAGGCAGGAAGTCATGGCAACATTGGCCAGCAGGATTTGCAGGGCAAAGATTCGCCAGGCGGAGGCCGCCCGGTAAATACCTGACTTTTGCAGCCCCCGCAGCAACAGACCGCCGTTGACAAAAGCCGCCAGGGATGTGGCCAGAGCCAAGCCAACGTGGCCGATCTGCCAGATCAGATGCAGGGGCACGACAAACAGGATATTCAACACCATATTGCAGACCATGGCGGTTATTCCGATGCGCACCGGCGTGCGGGTATCCTGCCGGGCATAGTAACCGGGAGCAAGCACCTTGATCAGCATGAAGGCCACCAGTCCCAGGGCATAGGCCCGAAGGCTGAGGGCCGACATGAAAATATCCCGCTGGTCGATCTGCTCGCCGTCATAGAACAGGGCCGTCAGGATCGGTTCGGCCAGAATCACCAGCGCCAGACAGGCGGGCACCGCCACCAGCAGGATCATGCGAATGGCCCAATCCAGAGTGGCGGAAAATTTCTCCGGATCGGAGCCGGCATGCTGGCGGGACAGGTTGGGCAGGATGACAGTGCCAATGGCGACACCAAAAACCCCCAGGGGCAGTTCCGACAATCGATCCGAGTAGTACAGCCAGGAGACGCTGCCGGTAGGCAGAAAGGAGGCGATCACAGTATCCAGCAACAGATTGATCTGGCTCACCGAGACCCCGAAGATAGCCGGGCCCATGAGCCTCAAAATCCGCCTGACCCCCTCGTGGCCCCAGTCCAGTTCCGGTCTTGGCAACAATTGCAGCCCCATCAGGAAGGGCAGTTGGAACAGCATCTGTACCAGGCCGGCGACAAACACACCCCAGGCCAGGGCATAGGCGGGTTCAGTCCACCATGCGGCACCGATCAGGGCAGCGCCGATCATGCAGACATTGAGCCACACCGGGGTAAAGGCCGGCACCGCAAAGCGGTCGTAACTGTTGAGGATCCCGCCGGCCAGGCCGGTGAGGGAGATAAACAGCAGGTAGGGAAATGTGACGCGAATCATGCCGGTGGCGGCATCGAACTTGAGATCGTCGCCCCAGAAACCCGGGGCGAAAACGAACGCCACTACCGGCGCGCCGACCACTACCAGGATGGTCAGCAGGATCAGTACCGAACCCAGGGCACCACAAACCCGGTTGACCAGAGCCTGCACCGCCTCGAGGCTGCCTTTTTCACGATACTCGGATAGTACCGGTACAAAGGCCTGGGAAAACGCGCCCTCGGCAAACAACCGCCGCAGGAAATTGGGAATCTTGAAGGCCACAAAAAAGGCGTCGGCGAGACCATCGGCACCGATGACCCGGGCGAAGACGATATCCCGGATCAACCCCAGCACCCGGGACAGCATGGTCATGCTGCCCACTACCAGGCTGGACCCGAGCAGACCCCGGGGCCGACGGCCTGGCCTGGCCCCCCCAGCTTTCGGATCTGAAGGCGGTTTGACTCCGGGTTCGGTCAAGGACGCGGTTCCGTTACAGGCAAACCCGATTGCGAACGACTGCAGGCGGCTGATTTTGTCTTCGCGGCCGGATTTTGCTTGAGTACAGAAGTCATGGCTGGTGTCGATGAAAATTTGCAGCAGTGTACCGAGGCCAAACTCCGGGGCCAACCATTGAATTTCGCCCGCTTGCCCCAACCTAGACTCAATACCCGCAACGAGGAGAATTTCCTTGGAACAATACAGAGGAACCACCATTCTGTCGGTGCGCCGCAATGGCAAAGTTGTCATTGGCGGCGATGGCCAGGTCACCCTCGGCAACACCGTCATGAAAGGTAATGCCAGAAAGGTGCGCCGGCTGCACAACGACCAGGTAATAGCCGGCTTTGCCGGCGGCACCGCCGACGCCTTTACCCTGTTTGAGCGCTTTGAAGCCAAGCTTGAACAGCATCGGGGCAACCTGACCCGCGCCGCCGTCGAACTGGCCAAGGACTGGCGCACCGATCGCATTCTGCGCCGGCTGGAAGCACTTCTTGCGGTGGCTGACAAGAACGCGTCGCTGATCATCACCGGCAACGGCGACGTGGTACAGCCGGAAGATGACCTGATTGCCATCGGTTCCGGCGGTCCCTTTGCCCAGGCCGCAGCCCGCGCCCTGCTCGACAACACAGAGCTCGAGGCCCGGGATATAGTTGAAAAGGGCCTGGCCATTGCCGGCGATATCTGCATCTATACCAATCATAATCGCTCCATCGAAGAGCTGGCTTATGACTAATCGCGGTCCGGAATTACCTAACCACCGCCCTCCCTACAGGAATCCCCCATGTCTGACATGACCCCCCGCGAGATTGTCCACGAATTGGACCGGCACATCGTCGGCCAGGACAATGCCAAGCGCGCCGTTGCCATAGCCCTGCGCAATCGTTGGCGACGGATGCAATTACCCGAAGAGTTGCGCAATGAAATCACACCGAAAAATATTCTCATGATCGGCCCCACCGGGGTCGGCAAAACCGAAATTGCCAGGCGGCTGGCGCGACTGGCCAATGCCCCGTTTATCAAGGTGGAGGCTACCAAGTTCACTGAAGTCGGCTATGTCGGCAAGGATGTTGAATCCATTATTCGCGACCTGGTGGAAACCTCGGTCAAGCAGTTGCGGGAGCAGGAAGTGCAAAGAGTTCGGCAACGGGCTCAGGATGCCGCCGAGGAACGGATCCTGGACGCCCTGCTGACACCGGCCCGGGATGGCCAGCAGGATCAGTCCCAGTCAACCACCCGGCAGCTGTTTCGCAAGAAACTGCGCCAGAGGGAACTGGACGACAAGGAAATCGAAATCAGCATCAGCGCCCAGCCGGTGGGGGTTGAAATCATGGCGCCCCCGGGCATGGAGGAAATGACCAGCCAATTGCAGAATATGTTCTCCTCCATGGGCAGCGGCCGCACCAAGACCCGCAAACTGACCGTGGACAAGGCCCTGAAACTGATTACCGACGAGGAGGCAGCCAAGCTGGTCAACGAGGAGGACATCAAGGCCCGTGCGATTCGCAGTGCCGAACAGAACGGCATTGTCTTTCTCGACGAAATTGACAAGGTGGCCAAGCGGGGGGAAACTTCCGGTGCCGATGTCTCCCGGGAAGGGGTGCAACGGGATTTGCTGCCCCTGATCGAGGGCTCCACGATCAGCACCAAATACGGCATGATCAAGACTGACCACGTTCTGTTTATCGCCTCCGGGGCGTTCCATTTTTCCAAGCCGTCGGATCTGATCCCGGAGTTGCAGGGACGCCTGCCCATTCGAGTGGAACTGGACTCCCTCAGTGCCGACGATTTTGAGCGGATTCTCACCGAGCCCAATGCCTCACTGACCGAGCAGTACCAGGCCCTGCTGCAAACCGAGGGCCTGTCAGTGACATTCGAGAAATCCGGGGTTCGGCGCATCGCAGAAATCGGCTTCGACGTCAACGAGCGCACCGAGAACATCGGCGCCCGGCGCCTGCACACCATTATGGAGCGCTTGCTGGAGCATGTCTCCTTCGACGCCGCCGACCTCGCTGCCCGGCACGAAAAGGTGGTGATCGATGCCGCCTATGTGGACAAGAACCTGGACGATATTGTCAAGGACGAGGACCTGACCCGGTTTATACTCTGATCAACAGGGGTGTACCCTGCCACATACGGTCTGCACGGGTGAAGCCACCCGGGCAGGATGTGGCAGCCACAGCTCCCGGTTAAACAACAGCGTTGGCCCTATCATGATTCCGGTTCAAGTAAAGCTCAACAAGGCCGAGGGCAGCCTGACCCTGGGCTATGCCGACGGCAGCAGCCATACCCTCAGCGGTGAATACCTGCGGGTGCATTCCCCCAGCGCCGAGGTCAGGGGCCACGGTCCGGGCCAGGAAATCCTGCAATGGGGCAAGAAGAGTGTCAGGATTGCAAGCCTGGAAAAAGCCGGCAACTACGCCGTTCGCATCAGCTTTGACGACGGCCACGACACCGGCCTCTACAGCTGGACCTACCTTTATGACCTCTGCGTCAACAGGGACAAGTATTGGCAGGCCTATGTGCAGAAGCTCCATGACGCCGGACGCTCCCGTGACCCGGATGTGCAGATCGTCAAGCTGATGTGAAATTGCGAATGCTGCCCGGGCATCGCAGCAAAATCTTCCCGACAACATGTCACCTCCCGCAAGGGAGGCGACAATGCAAAGGAGACGCCAATGAAAGTGCTCATGGTCCTGACATCACATGATCAGTTGGGCGACAGCGGCAAAAAAACCGGCTTTTGGCTCGAGGAATTTGCCGCCCCCTACTTTGTTCTGAAGGACGCCGGGGCCGACATCACCCTGGCCTCACCCGCCGGCGGCCAGCCGCCCCTGGACCCCAAGAGCGACGAACCGGATGCCCGGACCGAAGCTACCGAACGCTTTCGCGGCGATGCCGAAGCTGGCGCCGCCCTGGCGGCCACGATGAAACTCGCCGATGTCAATCCCGGAGATTTCGACGCGGTGTTTTATCCCGGCGGTCACGGCCCGCTCTGGGACCTGACTGAAGACCGGAACTCCATTGCCCTCATCGAAACCATGCATGCAGCCGGCAAACCGGTGGCTGCAGTGTGCCACGCACCTGCAGTGTTCAGGCACACCCGATCGACCGATGGCGGCTATCTTTTGCAGGGCAAAGCCGTCACCGGATTCAGTAACGATGAGGAAACAGCGGTGGGTCTGGCCGGTATAGTGCCTTTTCTGCTGGAGGACGAATTAAAGACCAGGGGTGCCATATACACCAGAGGTGCCGACTGGCAATCCCACGTGGTCACCGATGGCAACCTGATTACCGGCCAGAATCCCGCTTCATCCCAGGCTGTGGCACTGGCGGTGCTGAAGCAACTCCAGGCCGGGGCCTAGCGGATTTAAGGTGGCATTAACAAAAGCCGGCGGTAACGGTGAGCACCTTATGTCCTGCACTGGAGTCACACTAACGGCCATTTCAAGTGCTCGAAGCGTAAGCCAGGCACGATGACCCGTAGCGACTCTGATCCGCCAATGAAAAATCTGCCGCAAAAAATTCTTGCCATAGGCCTGACGCTGCTATTGCCCGGCTGCATGGGCATTCCGGCAGGCGTTGAACCTGTTCAGGATTTTCAATTGGACCGGTACCTAGGCAAATGGTATGAAATCGCCCGACTGGACCATTCCTTTGAACGGGGACTGGAACGGGTGTCCGCGAACTATTCCCTGCGGGATAATGGCACTGTACGGGTAATCAACAGAGGCTATGCCATCGACACCGGAAAATTGCAGGAAGCGGAGGGCACAGCCGGTTTTGCCCGGGGCAGGTCAGAGGGCTATTTGAAAGTGTCGTTCTTTGGTCCCTTTTACGGTTCCTATATCGTCTTTGAACTGGACAGAGTCGACTACCAATACGCCTTTGTTGCCGGCAACAGCACGGATTATCTCTGGCTGCTGGCACGAACTCCAACAGTCGACAAGGCCGTCCTGAATTCATTTATCGAAAAGTCCCGGTCACTGGGATTTGATACCGACAATCTGATCCTGGTAAGGCAGCAGTAGCCATCCCCTCAATCAAAAAGGCTCCTGGATAACCGGGCACTCCGTCCACCCGACAAGATATTGAAAATCCCGGGCAGGTTGGGGAACAGGCTGATTGTAAGACAGGCATCAAAGGCAAGGTACAGCACCGGCCACAACCGGTGCTGCGTTTCAGGTGAGTAATCGCCCCTGGGTGCTGTTACCGAGTGCTATTGCTGGCTCGAGTAGTAAGCGGACAGTGAATCGATTTCCTCATCGGTGAGGCCGGCTGCCTGGGGACTCATTAAGGCAGCCATACCGCCCTGACGTTCTCCGGCCCGATAGGACTTGAGCGCACTGACCAGGTAGCCCTGGTTCTGACCGCTGAGTTTTGGATAGGTGTCCATGATAGGTGAGGCGCCATTGGCGCCATGGCAGGCACGGCAAAGCGGTTCTTTTGCTGGCGGTTCAGCGTTGACAGCCGCGGACAGAACCAGCAGCGAGGGGAGAACCATAGAGATCATTTTTTTCATTGTCTTTCCTCCAGGTTGAACAAAGTACAATCCGAAGCCTCATGGAAAGGCCAGGAGTGGAAAAAATTGCCTTTTAATTCAGCAAGATACCGCTATAGCTCGAAAAGACCACTGCGGTTATTCAAGCCCGGGAATCGCGTATCTGCGAATGATCGGCCAGAACACTTTATTCCCAAACCCGGTGAACCGCAAAACTTTTTCGCCGATCTGGGTTACGGCAGAAATTGCAACCCCACCCCGCTGTTGTCAGCAGTATTAAATTCTCCCCGCCTGACGCGCTGCACAATCCAGGTCCGACTTACCGGCCCTCAGAATGACTTCGTGACCCGGCACCCGGACTGTCCAATGGTTTTGGTTCCCGGGATCTGAAAGGGATTTCCTGATAATCGAATACAGCCGACCGGCAGGGTATAAAAGCGATCTTGTCCTGGATATGTCCTTACACGCTGTTGACGAGAGCGGGTATTATAGCGGCCCCTCGGCAGCATAAAATGGACCATGCAACGATACAAAATCCTACATCGAACCTGTTACAACTTTTCCGGTTTTGTCAGCCTGGGACCTCACTTTTTAAGGTTGCGTCCCCGGGAGGACCACGAATTGCGGATTGAATCCTCGGCCCTGCGGATCACGCCGCCCGCCACGCTGCTATGGCACAGGGACGTGGAGGGCAACTCGGTGGCCATGGCAACCTTTAAGTTAGCAGCCAACCAGCTGGTGATTGAAAGCGAAGTGATCATCCAGCAATTCAACCAGGCACCCCTGGACTTCCTGGTGACCGATTACGCCGTCAACTACCCGTTTGACTATAAACCCGAAGACAAGATCATGTTGTCGCCCTATATGACCCTGCCGGAATCGGCGACGAGAATCCAGGTGGCGCAGTGGTTGGCGAATATCTGGCAACCCGGAGAAGCCATACAGACCTATAGCCTGTTGCAACGAATCTGCAGCCATATCCACCAAACCCTGGCCTATCAGATGCGGGAAGCCCCCGGGGTCCAGACAGCGGCACAAACCCTGTCCTGGGGTTCGGGCTCCTGCCGGGATTTTGCAACACTTTTCATGGAAGCCGCGCGCTGCCTGGGGCTGGCATCCCGCTTTGTCAGCGGTTACCTGCAGGCCGAACCCTCACCAACTCACGCCGGGGCCACACACGCCTGGGCCGAGGTCTACCTGCCCGGGCCGGGCTGGAAGGGATTCGACCCCACTATCGGCGGCATTGCCGGTCCTGATCACATGGCGGTGGCTGTGGCCAGATTACCCGAGGCGGTACCGCCGATTGAAGGCTCCTTTACCGGCCCACCCGGATCCAGCCTCCAGGTCGGCGTCTGGGTCAACCGGTTGTAATTGCAGCCAGAGCAGGCTTTACCGCGCCCGTTTCGGATCTCGGACTATCTGAGGAGATTGACGGCGACTGATCCCGGTCTGTCCCCTACTGAAACACGAAACCGGCTGTGTTGTGTCACAGCGGCGACATGCCGAGCCTCAGCCCATTGCCTGGGAACCTCAGGATTCAGATGGTTTTTCCGCGGGACTGCTATCCCTGGGGCTTTCGGTGGGGCCGGCAAAATCGGTGATTTTGCCGACGATATTGAGTCGTTTGCGCGGGTTGATCAGGGTCGGCCTGCCCAGCAACAGGTTGTTGGGATAGACCACCAGTTCCCGGGACTCCGTCACCAGCAGCGTATTGAAAAGGTTGATTTCGGATATGTAGCCTTCCAGGTAGTTGTCACCATCGATCACCTGAATGAAATTACCACGGCTGTAGGACTTGTGGACCAGCAGGACAAAAAAGGCGGTGATATTGCTGAGGATCGACCAGTTGGCAAACAGGGCGACGCCGGTCAGGGTGATGATGGTGGTGGATACCAGTAACAGACCCCTGAAATCTATGCCCCAGATAAGCAGGAAAGCCGAGGCTGCCAGCGCCCGACCGATCCACTTGACGGTTTGATATGCCTTGATAGAGGCGCCTGCCTTGAATTTACTGCGTCCAACCTTGTCATGGATTTTGGGCAGGCTGATGCGGGCAAGAAAAAAGTAAACCAGCAGCACGGCAACGGAAGCCAGTAAGTTCAGGTGGTAACTGACCAGTATTGCACCCAGGTAATCAAGCAGGTTTTGGAATTGCATAAATTTCAGCCGCGCGGTGATCAGTGATCGACACTTGATTTTATAGTTGCCCTGACGGCGGTTCCAGCGCCTTCAGAGATCATTTTACTGTTTGTACATAGAGACCAGCTGTGACGAGCCATCCCTTTACTGCGACTCGTACCGCGACTCCAGACCTCCGGGTTCGCAAGAGATAATGTTTCAGCCGGATTTCGCCAGCTCGTCGGGCTGGCCACCGGGCGTTGAGCCCGTCCGCCGCAACAGGATATCGGTGCTGATCCGGTAAAACAGCGGAATCACAAACAGGGTCAATACGGTCGACACCGCCAGGCCACTGACGATTGCGGTGGCCACCGGGCCCCAAACCAGGGATTTGCCCGCCAGCCCCGCGGCCAGGGAGAACAACCCGGCGATAGTGGTAAGGGAGGTGATCAGGATTGGAATTACCCGCCGCCGGGCCGCATAGACGGTTGCGTGGAGCAGACTCATGCCCTGCGCCAAGCGGTCATTGGCGGCCGAGATCAGCACGATAGCCGAATTCACCGATATTCCGGCGAGGGCCACCATGCCATAGAGGGTATAGAGACTGACGGGATTGCGGGTGATAAGCAAACCGAGAATGACGCCGGTCAACGCCAGGGGCAGAGTGCCGAGAATAATCAGAAACGGCTGCCAGTAGCTGCGAAACTGGGTGCCGAGAATCAGGTAGATCAGGCCCAGGCCCATGACGAACAGCAGCTTCATGGAATCCATGGCCTCGTAGACATCGTCCAGTTCGCCGGAAAAATCCAGGTCAACTCCCGGGTGCCTTTCGCGAATCCGGTCCCAGTGCTGGCGTAACACCCGGTTGGCCTCAACGGTATCAACCTGATCCTCCCGGATATCCGACTCCAGAGTAATGGTGCGGCGAAAATTGTAGTGGCGAATATTTTGCTGGCCGCGTCCGTAGCTGGCTTCCAGCAGCTCGCCAAGCGCCGCCGAACCCCCGTCTGGCAGGGCGATGGTCTGCCGCAACAGCTGGTCGATGTCGGCCGAAGGGTCGATCAGCGCCTTGACCCGGACATTGATCTCCTCGCCCCCGCTTTGAAACTGTGTCACCAGTTCGCCGTCGACGTAGCCCTGCAGGCTGCGCGTGACCACAGCCGGGCTCAGCCCGGCCCGCTGAATCGCCTCACCGTTGTGCTTCAGCAACAATTCCGGATTGCCGGGTCGGTAATCCAGGCTGATGTTGGTGTAGTGGCCCCGGTCCTGCATGAATGTCTCCAGGTCCTCGGCGGCGGACAGAATCGAAGCAAACTCAGCCCCTCGAATCTTGACATTGACCGGCCGGCTGACCGGTGGTCCCTGCTCCAGGCGAAGCAGGGTTACCCTGGCACCGTTGTGGTTTCCGGCGACAGCGGCCTCGACGCTGTCGGCAATATCCCGCACATCACGGCCACCGGGGTGCCGGGGATTGAGGCTGATGATCACCTGGCCGACGTTGTCGGCAAACAGGGGCTCGGTCTGGGTAAACATCTGACCGGCGTAAATGGCAGAGCCCCTGAGTTCCTCCGGGTGCACCAGCGCCAGGGATTCTCCCTGAACCTGGCGCAATCGGGCCAGGGTCGCTTCAAGGGTTGCGCCCCTGGGCATTTCAACGTTGACGTAAAACAGGCGAATGGCGTCGGCGGCAAAAAAATTGTACTTGATCATGCCGGTGAACAGGGCCGCGACCGCAAAGGCAAAAATCGCCAGAACGATGAGGGCAGCGCGCAGGGGGTTGCGCATGGCGCGCACCAGCCAGCGGGTATAGGTAACGCGAATCCTGTGGGTGAAGTGGTTGCGCCGTGCCTGCAGCCGGGATTGCCGGATCCGGCGCAGGTTGCCGACATGAACCGGCAGCATCCAGTAGGCCTCCAGCAGGCTGATGGCCAGGGCAATACAGACCGTCAGCGGAATGACCCGCATGAAATCGCCGAGAATGCCGGGCAACAGCATCAGGGGCAAAAAGGCTGCCATGGTGGTCATGACCGAGGTGGTGACCGGCGCGAACACCTCCCGCAGGGCATCGATGGCAGCACGAAGTCCGCGCTGCCCCCGCTGGATCCGGTAGTAAATGGACTCGACCACCACCACGGCGTCATCGACAATCATTCCGAGAGCGATAACCACCCCCAGCAGTACCGAGTTGTTGAGGCTCATACCCATGGCATTGAGTACGGTAAAGGTTCCCGCCAGGGTAAAGGGAATACCGATGCCGGTGAGCAGGGAAATTCGGCTGCCCAGGAACAGCCAGGCCACCAGCAACACCAAGGCCAGACCGATCAGGGCGTTGTTGCGCATCAGGCTCAGGGCTTCCCGGGTTGACACTGTCTGATCGTCCAGCAGAAACAGTTCGACTCCGGTATGGGTCGCCAACCGGTTGCGCTGGTCGATATAACTGTTCAGGCGCTCAACCAGCTGCAACACATTGGTTTCTGCCTGCTTGGTGACCGACAGAATCACCGCGGGCTTGTCCCTGAACAACACCAGGTCGGAGGCTTCCTCCGTGGCCTGAACAATATCAGCCAGCTTGCCCAGGGGCACGACGCCGCTGGCGGTGATCACCGGGAATGCCGCCAGCACGGCGGGATCACTGCCGGTACCCCGAAGCCTGACCACCCAGTTGCCCTCGCGGGTTTCCAGATCACCGACGGAGACATCCCGAAAATAGCCGGCCACGGTATCGGCCAGGTCCGCGGGTGTTACACCGAGGCCCTCAAGACGATCCGGGTAAAATCTGACCTGTAGTTCCGGTTCCGCGAGCCCCAGGGGCGCGACCCGATCGACGCCGTCCAGGCGCTCCACCTCCTCCTTGATATTGCGGGCCTGGCGACGGAAATTTTCGTCGCGGCCGAAGCCGTGAAGCACCAGGGTAGCGGTGGGAAAGGAGTTGGAGGTGGTGATTTCGTAGATAAAGGGGTCTTCCGCCTCCGCCGGCAACTGGTCGGTGTAGACGTTTTGCACCTCCCGGCGCAGATCGATAATACGCTTGTCGAAGCTGCGTTCATCGAGACGCTTGAAGCGTACCAGCAGGGTTGAAATGCCGTCGCGACTGGTACTGGACACAAAGTCAATGTCGCCGACACCCCTTCGAATCGCATCTTCGATGGGGTCGGTGATGCGCTTTTCCACTTCCTCGGCCGATGCCCCCGGCAGAACGGTAAGGATATTGATCCAGTTGAAATTGATCTCCGGGTCCCGCTCCCTGGGCATTTGCAGGTAAGAGAGTGCGCCCAGCACCAGCACCAGGGCGAAGGCAAGGTTGGCCAGGACGTGGTTGCCGAGAAATTTTTCCAGCATTGCCCGGACCCGGGTCTAGTCTGTGGCCGGGCTGTCGATTGCGTCGACAGTTTCGGGATTAAGGCGCGGTTCAAGCCGTTCGCCGTGTTCGAGACCGGCGACTCCGTCGGTCACGATCAGGGTATCCGGCGGCAGATCCACCGGGTTGGTTCGTCCGGGCTGGGCCCGGGGCAATTCGAGAAACCGGGCGCTGCCATCGTCGTCAGTGAACACCCCCAGTCGACCATCGCGGTTGACCAGGTATTCCGGACCCAGGTGCGGCCGGGGGTCCCGCCACACCAGCTTGCCGGCGGCGCCGGGTAAACCGGGCTTACCGTCAAACGTCAGCCGCACTTCCCGGTTGCGGGACACCGGGTTGACGGCATCCAGCACAACCCTGAGTGTCAGGGGCAAACTGTCGCCATTGACCCGTAGCTGCAGGTCTCGAGCACTGGCCAGTTGATCGGCGTCGGCGGCATAGACCTGGGCCGATACCTCGAGGTTATCGACACTGACAATGCGTACCAGTGGCGTGCCGGGGGCCGCCAGCTGGCCGACACTGGCCAGCCGGTTCAACACCAGCGCCGCAAACGGGGCCTGAACATTGCAGCGTGAGACATCTACCTGCGCCTGCTTCAGGCCGGTGCCGGCGCCGGCCTCATCGGCGGCGAGGATATCGAACTCCGAGCGACGGGCGTCCAGTTCATCCTCGGACAGCAGCTGGTTCCGAACCAGGCTTATGGCCCGGTCGAGACGGTCTTGCGCCAGTTTTTTTCGCGACAGTACGGCAGCCAGCCTCGCCTCGGCCCCGCGCCGGTTCAATTCCTGATCGGTGCAATCCAGTCTGACCAGAAGTTGCCCCGGGGCTACCCGGTCACCGACCTGTACCGGAATCGCCTCGACTCTGGCACTGATCTGGGCACTGATATCCGGTTGATTGAGACTCAGCACTGTCGCCGGTGCGGAGCGTTGAGGATAGCTGGCCAGGGCCGCCAGCGGCCGCGATGCGTCGCCGGCCCGGACCGGGGCATTCGCGCCGGCAACCAGGGCAAGAGTAAGAGCCAGCAAGCCATTGAGAGAAAGCGGAGGCGTGATATTGCGACGAGATAATCGCTGGCTGCTACGGAGCGCTCTACTGGCTGTATTTTCCATGCACAGTCCCGTGGCCTGGCGGCATCGCTTTTTTTGTGGTTTTCAGTGGTATTCGAAGAGCGGATTCCTGAAAGCCGGACCTGAACCCGGGAACCGCGACCCGTTACGGCTTTTGACTGTGGCCATCCCATGGGCCTCTAGGGCCGGGAGCCATTCGCAACAGGGCCTAGACAGCCCCTTTCAGCCAGCCGAATAACCAGCTCAGGCCACCGAGCAGGCTCACCACCAACCAGAGCCAGACCAACAACAGCCAGGGGCGAAATGGTTTGCGCTCGACAGAGTGAACCGGCGATGACAGGTATTCTCGAACCCGCGCCATGTCTTCATCAGACAGTTGCGGCTTATTCTGCGTGTTCATGGCCTATTTTTACCCGGAATTTACCTAAGGCCGGCAATTCTAGCGCATGGGCGCAATTCCGTCTGCGGCCGCCCTCGATTCGGGGCCGGTTTCTCACCGAATACGCTCCACTATCGGACACAGTCCGGACAGACAAAGGCCTCACCGCAACCGGTGGCCACTCATATCCCGCGGAATCGTGGGACATCTCCGGAGCCTGCCACCCGGGGACCGATGGTCAACAAGGTCATTTCCTGACCAGATCGGCCCTTTTTCAAGCCGTTCGTTGCCGTCCTGATGACCCCGGCCCAGTGGCGGGCGGCAGGCTGACAAATTCCGCTGCCTGGACATAGTCCTGATCCGGCAAAAACGGCACCTCTGCCAGCAGCGGACAGGGTAGCCATGACCGCAGTGTGTCGATATTTTCCCGGAGCCGGTCCATGGCGGGAGTCACCGAGTTGGCCACCCAGCCCGCCAGGGACAGGCCGTCCCGCTGAATGGCTTCCACCGTCAGCAGGGCGTGGTTGATACAGCCGAGGCGCATTGCCACCACCAGGACTACCGGCAATTGCAGGTACTGAGCAAGATCGGCCAGTGTTTCGTCCCTGTTGACGGGCACCCGCCAACCGCCCGCGCCTTCAACCAGAGTGAAATCCGCGCCCAGGTCCAGTATTCCCCGGCAGTGATCGGCCAGCGCGGCCACGGTCAGGGTCCTGCCGGTCTCCGCGGCAGCCAGATGGGGGGCGATGGCCAGGGCCAGTGCCACCGGGTTGATCTGGTCATAGGCGAGATTGAAGCTTATCGCACGCTGCAGTAGCAGGGCATCCTCATTGCGCAGGCCGTCCGGGGTCACTTCGCAACCGGCGGCCACGGGTTTGACGGCGGCCGTGGTCATGCCCGCTAGCCCGGCCCGCTGCAGCAGGGCTGCGGCCACCAGGGTCTTGCCGACGCCGGTATCGGTGCCGGCAACAAAATAGGCGGTGGTCACGACCTGGTGGCCACCACCTGCAGGATTTCCCAGCTGGCCGGCAATCCCTGTGCCGTTCGCAACCGTTCATAGGCGCGTTTCAGTTGCAATATCCGCTGCCGACCGGTCAGGCCGGTATTGCGTCCCGCCGTAACATTGTGAGCCCCGAGGGCTTTCAGCTCCCGGGTCAGGTCGCCCAGTTCCCGGTAATACTGCACCTGTTCGGTGACATCAAACCTGTGTATCCGAAAACCGGCGTTTACCAGGGCCTGTCGAATCGCTTCGATGGCCGTGAAGCGATTGACATGGGTAAAGCCGTCAACCTCCCGCCAGGCTGCACGCAGCTCTCGAAGACTGGCGGGACCGATGGTGGAAAACACCAGCTTGCCTTCGGACCGCAACACCCGGGCCAGCCCGGTCATTACCGCGTCAATGTTCTGGCACCATTGAAAGGTGAAATTGGAAAATGCCAGGTCAATACTGCCGTCAGCCAGGGGCAGCTGCTCGGCGTCGCCGCAGAGCCAGTGCTGACCAGAGTGCCGCTGTTGCCGACAGTAACGGATCATGCCCTCGGCCAGGTCCAGTCCCAGGCAACAGGAACCGGGGTAGTGTCGCTGAAGGCGCTCGGCAAACAGGCCGGTGCCGCAACCGATATCAATGATAGCTTCGGGCCGGGTGCCGGTGTCCAGCCCGGCCAGCAGTTGTTCGCCGGTCTGCCGCTGCAGGTGGGCGACAGCATCGTAGCCAGCCGCCGCCCGGCCAAAGGATTCGGCTACCCAGTGCTTGTCGAGCCGATGGGGGTCCGCCTGCAGAAAATCAATAATGATCGGTGCCAGCAGCGCTGGACACCCCAGGTGGGGCACATGGGCACTTCCGGGCAAAATCTCTACGCGGGCACCGGGGTTGCCGGCCAGCAAATCCCCGGCCACAGCCGCGGGTACCAGGGCGTCCTGTTCTCCCAGAAGATGCAGACAGGGCACCGCCAGATCTGCCAGCGTCGAGCGGTTATCCAGTTGACCCAGCCAGGACAGGGCAGTATGCCAGTCGCCATTGACGGTGCCCTGCCCTGTTCGCCGCAGTTCCCTGAGTAAAGCCCGCTCCCGCTCGTCGCCCTGGGACTGGAGCCCGGCAAAGCGCCGCAGGCTGGTCGGGGCATCCCGATGAAATGAGGAGACAAACTGCTCGAAAACCGGCACCGCCATGGCACGGGACCAGCCGGGGCGCTGAATGAAACTGGCATTGGTGGCTATGGTCGTCAGGGAAGCGACCCGGTGACCATAGCGCCCGGCAAACGCCGTGGCTACCATGCCCCCCAGGGACCAGCCCAATAGATGAAATCGATCCGGCAGTTGTTGCCCCAACCATTGCAGCAGGCAGTCAAAATCAGGGGCCGATGCCGGGCTGTCGCCAAATCCGGGCAGGTCAACGGCAATCAGGTCGAGATGTTGCTGCAGCAGCGGCCGCAATGTCCGCCAGGTTTGACTGCTATTGCCCCAGCCGTGGAGTAACACCAGCGGTGGTTTTGGCGGGGTCGATTGCTGTTGATAGCAGGATTGGCTAGGCCAGTGATGCAGGGCCAGGGGCTGTTGCATCGGCTGCTGCAGCGCGGTGGACAGCTCAGCCATGGCGAATGGCGGTCCGGGTTTCATCGACAGCGACATCCAGAGCATCCAGTAATCGCGTCACCTGGGTTTTACTGTGGGCGGCGCTGAGAGTGATTCGCAGACGGGCACTGCCCCGCGGCACCGTCGGCGTCCGGATGGCGCCGACCTGGATACCCTGCGCCGACAAACGGCTGGCGACGGCCATCACCTCGGCATCCTCACCCACCAGCAGCGGCTGGATTGGTGTCGCCGAATCCATCAAGCGCAAGCCCCGCTCTTCGGCGCCGTCTCGAAAATGTCGAATCAGCTCACGGAGTTTCTGCCGACGCCAGGGTTCCGTTTGCACCAGGCGCAGACTGGCCCGGGTGGCCGCCGCCACCGCCGGTGGCAGCGCCGTTGTGTAGATATAGGTGCGGCCGAACTGGATCAGGGTCTCGATCAGGTTCTCACTGCCGGCGACGAAGGCGCCGAAGGTGCCCAGGCCCTTGCCCAGGGTTGCCATCAACACCGGCAACTCCCCATCGGTCAGGTCGAAATGTTCAGTGCAACCGCCGCCATTCTGGCCCAGCACACCAAAGCCGTGGGCATCGTCCACCATAAGCCAGGCGTCATGTTGTCGGCACTGCGCTGCCAGTGCCGGCAGCGGCGCCAGGTCACCGTCCATGCTGAAGACACCATCGGTAACCACCAGTTTTCGACCGCCGGCAGCCGCCGACAGCCGCGAGCCCAGGGCTTCGACGTCTGCGTGGGCGTAGCGGCTGAATCGGGCCCGGCTGAGCAGTCCGCCATCAAGCAGCGAGGCATGGTTGAGCCGGTCCTCGAAAACCGTATCTCCCGGTCCCGCCAGTGTGGCGATCAGCGCCAGATTGGCCATGTAACCGGTGGAAAACAGCAGAGCCCGGGAACGGCCGGTGAATTCGGCCAGTTCCTCTTCCAGGGCGTGATGCTCTCGGGAGTGGCCGCAGATCAGATGGGAGGCGCCGCTGCCGACGCCGTATTGGTCGGCAGCCCGTTGAAAGGCTCCGACCACGTCCGGGTGACTGGCCAGACCCAGGTAATCGTTGCTGCTGAAGGCCAGGACGGGTCGGCCGGCAATACTGATTTCCGGCTGCTGGGGGGAATCCAGCAACAGGCGCTGGCGATACTGGCTTTGTTGCCGGCGCAACTGCAACGCCGGACGCAGTGCGCGATCCATGGAATCCATGGGCTCAGGTCATGGCGTTGTAGAAGTGGCTGTCCATCGCGGACTCTTCCAGAACCCGGTGCAAGGCTGCTTCCCGGGCCTGATCGTCCTGGTCGGTACGACGTTGCTCCGGGGTGATACCGAGGCGCCGGAACAGCTCCATATCCTGGTTGGCTTTGGGGTTGGCCGTGGTCAGCAGCTTTTCACAATAGAAAATCGAATTGGCTCCGGCCATGAAGGCCAGGGCCTGCATCTGGTCATTCATCTCCTCGCGCCCGGCAGACAGCCGCACATGGGAGGCAGGCATCATGATCCGGGCCACGGCAATGGTACGAATAAAGTCAAAGGGGTCCAGATCTTCCTGGGATTCCAGTGGCGTTCCCGCCACCTTGACCAGCATGTTGATCGGCACCGATTCCGGTTGCACCGGCAGGTTGGCTAGTTGTACCAGCAGCCCGGCCCGGTCCTTCTGGCCTTCACCCATGCCGACAATACCGCCGGCGCAGACCTTCATTCCCGCCTGACGCACGTGGTCCAGGGTTTCCAGGCGGTCCTGGTAGGTACGGGTTGTGATGATCTCGCCGTAGAATTCCGGCGAGGTATCGAGATTGTGGTTGTAGTAGTCCAGCCCTGCCTCCGCCAGGCGCCGGGCCTTGCCGGCGTCCAGCATGCCCAGGGTCATGCAGGTCTCGAGACCCAGGGCCTTGACCTCCCTGACCATGTGCAAAACGGCGGGCATGTCCCGCTCACCGGGGGAGCGCCAGGCGGCGCCCATGCAGAAACGGCTGGCGCCACTGGCCCGGGCTTCCTTCGCGGCCTCGATAACCCGCTCGACCTCCATCAGCTTTTCCCGGTCGAGACCCGTGTCGTAGTGGGCGCTCTGGGGACAGTATTTGCAGTCTTCAGGGCAGGCACCGGTCTTGATCGACAACAGGGTGCTGAGTTGCACCTGATTGGCATTGAAATGCTGGCGGTGTACCTGTTGTGCCCTGAACATGAGATCGTTGAAAGGCAGGGCAAACAGGCTCAATGCCTGCTCCCGGGTCCAGTCGTGGCGGATGCTTGCCTGGGAATTCGCCGTCATCAATACACTCCTCGATGCTTTACTTTTTGATTTGACGCCCTGTGCTCATGGCGCTTTCTGGTTGTGATTCGCTGGTTCAGCACCGCCGGTCGGGACCGATGGCTGAAAAATGTATTCCGGGCGGTTAGACTGCGACCACAGCAACCGCCGGCAGACAGCCAGCATATCCCGAGCCCCGGGGTTGTCAACCAAAAAGGGATTTACGGTTAACCAATGGCTATTCAGGCACTTTTGCATCGGGCCAGTTTTCGATTATTTCCGGGCACCTGCATTGTTTGCGGCCTGCCCTCGGGGCTGGCCAGGGACCTTTGTTCAAACTGCGAGACCTCCCTGCCGAGACTCGATAGCCAGTGCCGGGTCTGTGCCGACAGCCTGGCGTCGCCGGGCATTTGCGGCGCCTGCCTGAACCAGCCCCCCGCCTTTAGCCGGGTCATTGCTCCCCTCAGATTTGCGCCGCCGGTGGACCGGTTGATCCATAGATTCAAATACCGCAGTGACTTGGCAGCCGGCACCGTACTCACCGACATTCTGTGCCGACACCTGTCCGCAATGCTGACCACGGAGGCGTTACCTGATCTGCTGGTCCCGGTGCCCCTGCACTGGACCCGCCTCTGTTGGCGGGGCTACAACCAGGCTCATGAAATCGCCAGTCAACTGTCGAGCCATCTCGACCTGCCATGCTCCGGCAAGCTGTTGCGCCGACGAAAAAGGACAAGCCAATCCCGGGGGCTGGACCGGAACCGGCGACTGGCCAACCTGAAAAATGCGTTTCAGCCGGGGTCGCAAACGGTCGATGGCCTGCGCCTGGCGCTGGTGGACGACGTGGTGACCTCGACGGCCACCATCAGGACACTGGCAAGCCTGCTCAGGAATGCCGGCGCCCGGGAGGTGCAAGTCTGGTGCCTGGCGCGGACAGTGCTGGAAAAATAGTCCGTGGCACCGGATAATGCACAGCCTTTGCCAGCGAATTTCCCGCGAAAAGCCCTATGACCGAAACCAGCATCACCGCCCTTTGGGACAAGATTGTCAGTGAGACCCAGGCCGTGGTATCCCAGGAACCGGTGCTGGCCAGTTTCCTTTACGCCACCATTCTCAATCACCGCAACATGGCGGCTGCCCTCAGCTTTCACCTGGCCAACAAGCTGCACAGCGATGTCACCCCGGCCCTGATGTTGCGGGAGGTCTTTGACGAGGCATTCCGCGCCGATCCGGCGATCATTGACAGGGCCCGGTGCGATATTCTCGCCACCTTCGACCGGGATTCGGCCTGCACTGACCTGTCGACGCCTTTTCTCTATTTCAAGGGTTTTCACGCCCTCGAGGCCTACCGGGTAGCCCACTGGCTGTGGTTGCACCAGCGCAGGACCCTGGCTCTGGTGCTGCAGAACCGGATATCGGTTGTCTTTGGCGTCGACATTCACCCGGCAGCGGTAATCGGCAAGGGGGTTATGCTCGACCACGCCACCGGCATCGTTATCGGCGAGACTGCCGTGGTTGAGGACTGCGTGTCAATGTTGCAGTCAGTCACCCTCGGCGGCACCGGCAAGGAAACCGGCGACCGACACCCGAAAGTCCGCCGCGGCGTTCTCATCGGACCCGGCGCCAAGGTCCTGGGCAATATTGAGATCGGCGCCGGGTCCAAGGTAGTGGCGGCCAGCGTTGTTCTGAAATCGGTGCCGGATCATTCCATCGTTGCCGGTGTTCCCGCACAGGTGGTGGGTCGTACCGACAGCGACCAACCGGCGGTGGGCATGGATCAGGGCATGAGCGGCTGCAGTGGTATGTAAGTAACCCGTTTTGAGGCAGTGATAGAGGTCAACATCCCCCCGTCCCGGCCGGCTGTCGGGGCCGGCCGATCAGTCGATAAAGCTGATCACTTCGCCGATGCTGTCGGCGCCCACCATCTGCATCAGCAGTCGGTCGACACCCAGGGCAATCCCCGCGGACGGCGGTAATCCGTAGTCCAGGGCAGCCAGCAAGCGTTCATCGGCAATCATGGGCGCCTTGCCCATGGCCTGACGCCGGTTCATGTCCTCAGCAAAGCGGGCTCTCTGCTCCCCCGGATCGGTCAGTTCGAAATAGCCGTTGGCCAGCTCCATGCCATTCAGGAATGCCTCAAAACGTCGCGCCACCGGCGTTCCGGTGTCATCGACATGCAGTTGCGCCAGCGCTGCCTGGCAGGCGGGGTAATCGTATATATAGACCAGGCCCGGCGGCAGTCGCGGCTCAACCCCCAGGCTGAACAGCAGGTCGAGACAGCCGCTGCGACTCTCTCGCTGCCAGTCCGAAAGCTCCGCTCCCGCCAATTTGGCCGCCAAAATTTGCAGTTGTTCCAGGCTGGCGGTATGGGGATCCAGGCCCAGGGCATCAACAAATATCTGGCGATAACTATAGCTGTTGATATCCCGGACCTGTGCCGGCGCCAGCCCGGCGAGCAAGTCACTGGTCTCGGCCATTAACTGATGCTCGGTCCAGCCGGGACGATACCATTCCAGCAGGGTGAATTCCGGATTGTGTCGGCGGCCGGACTCGCCATCGCGAAAGGCCTTGCCCAGGTAAAAAACCGGGCCGGAGCCCGCTGCCAGCAGGCGTTTCAGATAATATTCCGGCGAACTCTGCAGATAGCGCCTGACGCCATTGACCCGGGCCCGAATGTTTTCTATATGGAGATCAGTGACTCCGGTTGCCGCCAGCACCGGAACATCCACCTCCAGAACCTGCCGGGCAGAAAAAAAAGAGCGGATCCGTCGCAGCAGATCCGCTCGTGTTTTCAGCCGGTCCAGAGATGCGCTCGGGCGCCAGTGCTCCATCGCCGATAAAGTTGATTCTATGGCGTCAGGTTCAATCCCGGGCGCGACCCAGATACTCACCAGTCCGGGTGTCGACGCGAACCACATCGCCAGTATTGAGAAACAGGGGCACCTTGACCACGGCGCCAGTGCTCAGCTTGGCCGGCTTGGTGCCCCCCTGGGCTGTATCGCCCCGCAGGCCCGGGTCGGTCTCGACGATTTCCAGTTCCACATGATTGGGCGGCGTTACCGCCAGGGGAGAACCGTTATACAGGGTTACCATGCAGGTATCCTGCTCTTTCAACCACTGGGCGGCGTCACCCACTGTCGAGGTGTCGGCCTGGTGCTGCTCGAAAGTGTCCGGCTCCATGAAATGGTAGTGTTCACCGTCGTTGTAGAGATACTGCATGTCCGTATCGACGACATCGGCGCCTTCCAGATTCTCACCGGATTTGAAGGTGCGCTCCCAGACCCGCCCTGTTTTCAGATTGCGCAGGCGCACCCGGTTGAATGCCTGACCCTTACCCGGTTTGACAAACTCGTTTTCCAGAATTGCACAGGGATCCCCGTCCAGCATTACTTTCAGACCGGATCGAAATTCACTGGTAGAATAGTTGGCCATTCTCGCCTCATTGACAGTCGGATTTAAAAAGGCCGCTATGATACCCCAGACCATCGATGCATGGCAGATATTGTCGTGGCAACAGGAGTTGAGCCGCGCTGTAACCGACCCCGGCGAACTGCTTGAGTTGCTGGCTCTCGACCGACGGCAGTTGTCGATCGCCCTGCAGGCCAGCATGGACTTTCCCTTGCGAGTTCCACGGCCCTATATCAACCGCATTCGCCCGGGAGATCCCGACGACCCTCTGCTGTTACAGATACTGCCTACTGGCCGGGAACTGGAGCAGGTCCCGGGTTACAGCACCGACCCGCTCCAGGAACGCCAGAATAACCCGGTGCCTGGCGTGGTGCACAAATACCATGGCCGTGTGTTGCTGATTGTCAGCCCTGCCTGTGCCATCAATTGTCGCTACTGTTTCCGTCGTCATTTTGACTACGGTGAAAACACGCAAGGCCGGGGAGACTGGGAAAGGGCCATCCATTACATTGCCGGCGATCCCGGCATCAGCGAGGTGATCTACAGTGGCGGCGATCCCCTGGTGGCCAATGATCGTCATCTCCGTTGGCTGACTGAACGCCTGGCCGCCATTAATCACCTGCGGCGGTTGCGGGTTCATACCCGCCTGCCGGTAGTGATTCCTTCACGCATTGACAGCCATTGCCTCGAATGGATGACTGCAACCCGACTACAGCCACTCGTGGTCATTCACAGCAATCACGCCCGGGAGATCGATGGGCCGGTAAAAGCGGCAATCTCCCGACTGAATGAAACCGGCATCAGGGTATTGAACCAGTCCGTGTTGCTGCGCGGTATCAATGACGACCCGGCGGCGCTGGAAGATCTGAGTGAAACCCTGTTTGATGCCGGTGTTCTGCCCTACTATCTGCACCTGCTGGACAGGGTCAGCGGTGCCGCCCACTTTGGCGTTGATCGCCGACGTGCCCTGGAAATCCACCGGATCCTGCAGGCACGACTGCCGGGTTACCTTGTGCCCCGGCTGGTGGAGGAACTGCCGGGTGCGCCGGGCAAGACGCTGCTGGGATGCTCTGCCTGATCAGGTCGGAGACAAGTAAAATCTGCCGGCCCGGGCCGGTAGCAGCAGGCCGGGCTGAAATGGATACTGACAGCGGCTTTTCGTAATCTGGACTTATTTCTTCGAAAAGAGTGAAATGGCACACATTTTCTGACGCTTCCAGTCATACTCTGCCCTGCTTGGCGGCGACTGCCACGCGTCGCCGGCACTATAATACCGGCAAATTTGAGCCATAACCAAGATTGGGAATATTACCGGGCTACACCAGACATGGAACAGGCTACATCATCTCTGAAAGAAATCACCAACAAGCTGAAATTACCGGCAAAATCTTTTGATTCCCTGAGTTTCTGCTCACTCGAGCAGGAACAGATCCAGGCCCATATCAACAACCTGCCCTACACCAACCCACCGGAACTTTGCAGACAGCTCTATGAAAGCCTGCCTCAGGTGGCGGGCCTGTCGATAGGCCCCGCCAGGAAACTGGCCATTCTTGATGCCTTCCTGCCAGCGGTTATGAACTGCGTTGACAAGCTGACGTTCAACACGGCCATTAATGAAAAAACCGCCAGGTCCATATCCCTGGCACAGGCCCTGCTCAAACACCTGGCGGAGGGCTACAAGTCGACCGCCGTTGAGGCCAGCAGGTCGGAAGAGGTCATACCCAAGCTGCTGGCTTCCAGCATTTTTTCAGCCATGTCGGTCCTGAACCGGTCCATATTCAACTGCTGGCAGTGTTATCTGGCGACACCGGAAAACTTCTGGCCGGAAGTGCACAACCTGTACAAACTGGCTCGCAAGTTTAACCTGGAAACCCAGGCCGTCACCCTGCCCGGGAGCAGCCAACAGGTAGCGCTGCGTTCCGCCTACCTCAAGCCGCTGCTGATGAGCAGCATCAACCCCGGCCGCTATACACCGGCGGACCTGCGCACCATATTCCAGGAACTGGATCAGTTAACCAACCTGGTGGACCTTCGCAAGGGCCATGAAATGGGGGTCTTTGTCGTCGACACCGCGTCCAGCAACGGGCCCGTATACAGCTCACGAGTGCAGTCTACTACCGCCAATCACCTGACCCTGCGTACCAACCGCCTGGTGGCAGCCCTGAAAATGGATGCCGACCACGACCCGGGAACAGCGCGCAGGCTGCCTGAACGGCTTGCTATCAACCTCTGTCAGTATTGGGACGAGGAACAGGTGCGAAAGGACGAACATGTCGACGACGACACCGAAGTTCTGGCGATCATAGGTCTGGCCCCCATTCAACGGCTGATGTCCAGAACGTCAGATCTCGACGAGTTTCTGTTAAAATTGGACCAGGCCCAACACGGCAAGGACTATTCGCTGTTTTCAGACCGCAAGCCCACCTATCTTCAGGACAAGGCCCAGGCGGAAGATGCCTGGCACGACTCTTTTGATTCCACAGACAGAAAATTTTCCTTTGCCGACAGGAAAAAACCGGAAGATGAGGCTATTGACTTCGAGAAAGTGGAAATCAAACGCAAGACGGAACGGAAAAAAATCCGCGGTTATTATGCCACCCGGGTTAATACCAGCAGCAGGGGTGCCTGCATAGAATTTCGCGAGCCGCCGGCGAACCTGACCCCGGGAGAACTGATTTACCTGAAAGAAAAAGCCAGCGACCAGTGGCGCCTTGGCTTTATCCGCTGGCTGCAGGTGACGCCCCGGCTATACCGCCTGGCCGGGGTTGAATTTCTTTCCGGCAACATCAAGCCCTGTGCGGCCTGCATTGTGAAACTGGACCGTCCGAGTTCACCCTACCTTCCGGGCTTGATTTTGATTAACGGCAACCAGACGGAGGCCATATTGCCCTCCATGCCGTTCAAAGTGCGCCAGAGAGTCAAGTTCCTGACCATGGAATCGGATAAAATATGTCCCCTTCGCAAAGTACTGGATACAACCTTCCACGTAACCCGATTCCAGTATCTGGCGGGGGTTGACAGCAAATAGCCCGCGGCATGAGCAGTCGTGGCCTTATGTTGCATCGTTGCGCTATTGCGCGGCGACAGAAAATTTCACCCGGACGGTGTGCGACTACACACCGTGCCTGCACCAGGGGTAATAAACCTACCAGGGACAAAGACATCACCAGGACCAACAGTTAACGATGGAAAATGACGGCACACTGAATCTTTTACTCATCCACGACAACGTCGAAGAGGCCAACCGACTGGTCAGCTTGATGCGCAATGCCAGTTACAAGGTTGATCCCCAGCACGTGGCAAAACCGGATGATCTGGCGAAAAAAATCCAGGAGCGGAACTGGGATATCGCCTTTATTCAGTTCCATTCGGAAGCCATACCGGTTAAATCTGTGTTCCATCAGATTCGCCGCTTGAACAAGGACATCCCGGTGGTACTGATTTCCATGGACTACGACACCGCCCAGCTGGTGGAAGGACTGCGGATGGGAGCGTCCGATGTGGTGCCCATGGATCAGGACCAGCACCTGTTACAGGTTGTGTCTCGCACCCTGTACAACCTCGAACAGCGTCGACGATTGCGTTACTGGAAGCGACGCTACACCGAGGCCGAGGAACGTTGTGAACACCTGCTGAAAAACTCCCGGGATGGCATCGCCATTGTTCAGGACGGAACCTATGTCAATGTCAATGAAAGTTATGCCAATCATTTTGGCTATCTGGAAGCTGATGGCATGTTGATGTTGCCGGTGATCGACACCATTGAGCCGGGCTTTCGGCAGGAATTTCTCAAGTATCTCAAACCCCTGGACAGCGATCAGGCATGGGAAACCGAAACCCTGACCATCAAGGGTTTGAAACCGGAAAGTAGCGCCTTCGAAATCAGCACCGAGATCTCCCAGATTGAATACCAGGGCGAGCCGGCCCTGCAGTTCCTGATCGACAACCGCTATCTTCTCGGTGCGGAAGGTGACGGCCGGCTGGAAAGACCCCTCGAGGCAGAGAGCAGGGGGCTGGCCACAATTCGCCTGCAATCGATGCTGGAACAAATAACTGCTGCGATCAGAAAGGCCGCCCACACCGAGGAAGATGCCCTGCTCTTTTATATCCTGATCGACAAGTATCAGGAAATTCAGGACGATCTCGGCCTGCGCAATACCGAAAATCTGATCGTGGAACTGGCCCGGTTTATCGATTATCGCACCGAGCTACCCCACCACCTGGGCCGGATCAAGGAAGATGCCTTTGTCATGCTCATGGAAAATATCGATGTCGATTCCGCGGTCGATTTCGCCGAAATCCTGGCGTCGGAAATAGCCAACCACATGGTTGAACAGGGTGATCGAACCTGCCAGGCCACCGTGAGCATCGGCATCAGTGTCGTCAGTGAGGCGGCTGCCACGGCGGAAGGCTGCATAGAGCGCTGTATGAAAGCCATAACCAGCCTCAGGGAGGAATCCGGCCAATTCCACTACGGCAATGGCGCCAGACTGTATGAAGCTGTATTTGAACCTGCTGCGCCCAATATTGCCGATGAGGACATCATGCGCTTTGGCGCCAAATTGCTGGAACGGCATATGCTTGATATTGCTTTTCAGCCAATAGTGCCGTTGCACGGAAAGCCGTCCGAACTCTATGAAGTTTTGATGCGTCCGGTGGTCGAAAGCATGCCCAAGAACATGCCCGATGATTTTATCGCCAAGGTGTTCAAGACCGACGTCGGCAAGGATATCGATCGCTGGGTCATTCTCGAGTCTATTAAAACCCTTGCCCAAAAACAGAAAACCCACCCTGAAACCCGAATGCTGATCAATATCAGTGCGGCCACCATCTGCGATGACCAGTTTATTCCCTGGCTCAAGGTTGCGCTGAAGGCGACCGGTATCGGCCCCCAGTCGCTGATATTCCAGTTCCGGGAGATCGACGTTTCTCGGCACCTGAATCGCGCCATTTCAATGACGCAAAGCCTGCACAAATTCCACAGCAAGACAGCCCTCACGCACTTCGGGCTGTCCATCAATCCGCTGCAGGTCTTTGACAAACTCAAATTTGATTTCGTCAAACTCGACATGCTGGTGGTGGAGAAAGCCAGGAAAGACGATGAGGGCATGGAGACCATGCTCAATCTGATCAAGAATCTGGAAACCGAGGATCAGTGCGTAGTGGTGCCCTTTATCGAAAATGCGGCCATGATTCCGGGTCTGTGGCAGGCTGGTGTCCAGTACATACAGGGCCACTATATTCAGGCTCCGGTCGCGGAAATGAATTACGAATTTTCCGAGGAAGCCTGACCGCTTTTACCCTTTGAGCCCTGCAGTACCCCCGGTGGGCTATAAAACGCCGGGGAGCGGCACCAATGTCGGCTAGACCGGTGCTTCCCGGTCCCGGATGCCCATCAGATAAAGGACACCATCAAGGCCCAGATTGGAGATATGCTGCTTGGCGTTGGCCTTGACAATGGGTTTGGCCCTGAATGCTATGCCCAGTCCGGCAATGCTCAGCATCAACAGGTCATTGGCGCCGTCGCCCACCGCCACCACTTGCTCCAGACTGATATTCTGTTCCCGGGCCAGGGACCTGAGCAGGTCCGCCTTGCGTTGGGCATCCACCACATCGCCAATGACCCGGCCGGAGACACGGCCGTCGACGATCTCGAGTTCGTTGGCAAAAACAGAATCAATGCCCAGTTTCTGCTGAATACGGCGGGCAAAATAGTTGAAGCCACCGGATAATATGGCGGTTTTGTAGCCCAGTTTTTTCAGAATACGGATCAGTTCTTCTGCCCCCTCGGTCAGTTGCAGGCGGTCAGCTACCCGTTCCAGCACCGCGGCATCCAACCCCTTGAGCAATGCCATGCGACGGGCAAAACTTTCGCCGAAATCGATCTCGCCACGCATTGCGGATTCGGTAATCGCCGCTACCTCAGCGCCAACTGCGGCTTCTCTTGCCAGTTCGTCGATAACCTCGGCATCAATCAGGGTTGAATCCATGTCAAACACCACCAATCGGCGGTGCCGGCGGAAAATCGTGTCCTCCTGGTAAGCGACATCCACGTCCATGGCCTGGGACAGTTCCAACAGGGTCTTGCGCAATTCGCCAACATCCTCGGGCTCACCGCGAACGGAAAACTCGACACAGGCCTTGCTGTGAGTGTCTATGCGATCCAGTGGTATGCGACCGGAAAGCCTGGAAATATTGTCGATGTTGAGACGGTGGCTGGCGGTTACCGAGGTGACGCCGGCAATATGTTCAGCAGTAATACGCCGTGCCAGCAGGGTGACGATATGTCTGGGCTTTCCCTGTTGCGATACCCACTGCTCGTAACTTTGTTCATCGATGGGCTGAAACCGTACCTGCATGCCCATGCCGTGAATACGAAACAGTATTTCCCGCAGTATCGGCGCCGTGTCCGAACATTCCGGCACTTCGGCAAGAAGACCCAGACTCAGGGTATCGTGAATTACAGCCTGCCCGATGTCGAGAATGTTGACCCTGTAACCGGACAGAATGCTGGTCACCGCACTGGTGACACCGGGCCTGTCCTGGCCGGAAACATTAATCAGCAGAATTTCTTTCACGGGATTCTCGGCACGATGCGTTTAGCGGTCGCTATTATAGGTTAGCCGCTGATAAGATAGCACGGCTTGCACAACGAATAAGACAATCCGTTTTCACCCATGGCACCCGGTCGAAAATCCATCAAAACAACGCTATTACTCCCGACCCTGGTCTATGTTCTGGCCATAGGTATCCTCGTGGCTTTACTGCTCGGTTTTCAACTGGCCAACTTCACCAGCCAGCAACAGAACCAGCTGGGCCACGCCCTGGGCACCCAGTTGGCGGAAATGGCACAACTGCCCCTGGCCAGAGGAGATACCATCAGCCTGCAGGTAATCCTGGACAAACTGGCGGCCAGCGTACCTCAGGTGGCTCACGCCTCGGCACTGGACCTGAACGACAGAATCATCGCCCAGAGCCGGAAAAAAGTTGCCACAACTGTCGACACCGTCGCCTTCAGGCAGCCGGTAATCCTGGAAAAAAAAGTATCCGGCAGTATTCAGGTCGATCTGGTGGACCAGACAGTATCGCCGACTGTGCGGACCCCGGTCATGGTCGCCCTGGCACTCTGGTTCATATCCGGGTTTTTCCTGCTCTTTCGCCAACACCGGTCTGTGTCCCGGCTGGCGGGCCGACTGTCATCACTCAGCCAGGGGCTGCCATCCTCTCCTCAGGAGGAGAGGGTCATGGATGAGATCAGCCTGCTGGAAGCGCGGGTGGCGCCACTAGTAACCCGGGCCGCTGAAAGCGACGAAAACAACGGCTTGAAGTTCAGTTGCATGGTGGCCGTCTGCTGCCACAATCTGCCCAGGCTCAAGGTTCAGCTCAGCGCCGAACACTTCGAGGCCCTCTTCGGTCAACTGGACGCGGTAATCGATCAGGCCTGCATGCTCTACGAGGGCAAGCGCCTCTCGGCAAGCCGAAACTGCCTGCTAATCGAATTCAGCTCCGCTTCAAGCACCGGTGACCACTCGTTGCGCGCCCTCTATTTTGCCCGCGCCAGTCTGATGATCTGCCAGGAATGGGCACCGTCCCGCGGCATTCCCCTTGAGTTATCCATGGTGCTGGATGAGATCGACGTACCCGAAACTGAATCCACCTGGATACGCGAACAGGCGGTTGAGCAAACCATTAACGCCATCGCCGATGTCACGGAAATCTCTGTTCCCTGGGAAATCCTGCTTCGTCAACGCCTGTTTAATAATGAGACATTCGGCAGTTGTGTCGAAGCGGAACCGGTTTCCGTCCACCACCCCATGAGCCGATTTAAACGACTGGCAGAACCCCAGAGCAGTCTGCTGATGCGTCAGGTGGCGTTTCTGCAGACCCGGATTTCCCTGGATTTTTGACAGTGCGGGCCTATTTCTCGGTATTAACCTGTATCAGCTATTGGCCTGCACCCTAATAACCGCTATTCTTTCTGCCCCCCTCATTTAAAAATAACTAGTCGAGTTGATCGGAGGTTCATATGGGTAAAGTAGCACTTGTAACTGGCGGCTCCCGCGGTATCGGTGAAGCCATTTCTATCGCGTTGCAAAACGCAGGATATTCAGCTGTTGCCAGCTATGCCGGCAATGACCAGGCCGCCAAGGCGTTCACCGAAAAGACAGGCATTCCCGCGTACAAGTTTGACGTTGCAGATTTCAATGCCTGCAAGGAAGCCGTGGCCAAGATTACAGCCGACGTTGGCCCGGTGGACATACTGGTCAATAACGCCGGCATCACCCGGGACGGCACTCTGCAAAAGATGACCCCGGAAGACTGGCAGGCGGTGATTCAGACCAACCTCAGTTCCTGCTACAACATGTGCAAAAACGTCATTGACGGCATGCGGGAGCGCGGTTTCGGCCGAATCGTCAACATCGGTTCGATCAATGGCCAGGCCGGCCAGTACGGTCAGGTCAACTACGCCGCCGCCAAGTCCGGTATTCACGGCTTCACCAAGGCGCTGGCCCAGGAAGGCGCGTCCAAAGGCATCACGGTCAATGCCATCGCTCCCGGCTATGTCGAAACCGATATGGTTCGTGCAGTTCCGGAAAAGGTGCTGGAAAAAATCATCGCCAAGATCCCCGTCGGCAGACTGGGCCAGGTGGAAGACATTTCCAGGGCCATTCTGTTCCTGGTGGCGGACGAGGCCAGCTTCATCACCGGCTCCACCATGTCTATCAACGGTGGCCAGCATATGTACTGATTCCAGTACTGACATTTTCCATCAGATCCAAAAGGGCCGGGGCAATCCCGGCCGCTGTTTTACAGGGGAAGGCAACAGAACCTGAAAACCACACTGTCCCGGAGATTTCCTATGGCTGATAACGAAGTTACGACGGCGGATTTTGCCGAGCAAATTAGTGGCATTCTCTCCAGCATACCGTCGATGGACGAGGAATCCGCTGCAAAACTGGATACGGACGTACGAGCTTCTATCAGCAAAATCACCGGCGGAATGTCGCCGATCCAGTTGCTCAATGCCTATTTTGACTGGCTGAGTCACCTGGCGATATCTCCTGGCAAAAGAGACCTCCTCTGGCAAAGCCTGCAGACCCGGCTGATGGAACTGGGCAGCCAGGCCACCGGCCAGCTCGCCCTACGGGAAAAAGCACCGGCCATCCCCCTCAACGATCCGACATTTGCATCTGAGGCCTGGCAGCAGCAGCCCTTCAACTTCATGGCCCATGCCTATCTAACATTGAGGGACTGGATACAGGAAACCACTGAGGGCATTGCCGGTGTCGATCCGTTTCACAGCGACCTGGTGTCGTTCATAAATGGTCAGATGCTGGAAATCATTTCCCCCGCCAATTTCCCTGTCACCAACCCCGAGGTGATCGAAGCCACCAAAAACGAACAGGGACAGAACCTGGTTCGCGGCATGGAGTACCTAAAGCGGGACGTTGAGAAAAAAGTCAACAAGGACACCAGCCCGGAAATGGGCGACTTCGCCGTCGGTGTCAATATTGGCATCACTCCGGGCAAGGTTGTTTTTCAAAACAACCTGATAGAACTCATCCAGTACACACCGACGACGGAAAAGGTAGAAAGAGAGCCGGTGCTGATAGTTCCCGCCTGGATCATGAAGTACTACATCCTGGATCTGTCGCCCAAAAACTCCCTGGTGAAATACCTGGTGGACCAGGGCAAGACTGTATTCATGATCTCCTGGAAAAATCCCAACGGCGATACTGACCGGGAAGTTTCCCTGGATGATTACCTGGACCAGGGCCTGATGGAAGCCATCAAGGCCGTGCAGGCCATCTGTCCCGACGCCAAAATCAACGCCGCTGGCTACTGTATCGGCGGGACCCTGCTCAGTATCGGCGCCGCCACTATGGCCCGGGAAGACAACGATGTCCTGAACAGCGTCACCCTTTTCGCCGCCCAGACGGACTTCACCGAACCTGGCGATATCAAACGCATGCTCGGTGCCAGCCAGCTGTCATTCCTGGACAGCCACATGTGGACCGAGGGTCATTTGCCAGCCGACAGCATGGGCTCATCCTTCATGGCCCTGCGCGCCCGGGATCTGGTCTGGAATCCGGCCATTTCCCGCTACTTTCTCGGCAAGGAGCCCTTCAGTAATGATCTGATGGCCTGGAATGCCGATGGCACCCGAATGCCCTACAAGATGCACAGTCGTTATCTCCAGGAGCTCTACATTGAAAACCGGCTGGCCGAATGCCGATTCGAGGTGGGTGGCAAGCCCGTCTCCCTGCTGGACCTTCGTGCACCGTTATTTGTGGTTGGCACCTCCTCCGACCACGTGGCGCCCTGGACATCGGTCTACAAAATTCACCGGCTGACCACTACCGAGGTGACGTTCCTGCTTACCAGCGGTGGCCACAATGCCGGCATCGTCTCCGGTCCAAGCCATCCGAGGCGGACGTACCGGATTGCCACGCGCAAGCCGCTGGATAAGTTTGTCGATCCCGACTCCTGGCTCAGAAATAACGAGGTACACCCGGGCTCCTGGTGGCCGGTATGGAATGAATGGCTGCAAAACCATAGTTCCAGTGAGGTGGCTCCCCGAACAGCCGGCGCCAGCCGCAAGGGCTACAAGGTTCTGCGCGACGCCCCCGGTGAGTATGTTCTGGGTTGAATGACGGTACGGCCAGGGTCATTTGCCACGGCTGCATCGAGAAGAAGACGATTGACCCGACAGCAATACGGGTCACCAACTACAGCAAAGGCCCCGTTATCACGGGGTTTTTTTTCGCCCCGACCTGATAAAATGCCCGGCCCTGCAAACGTCCGGCCAGTCTCATCTTGACCACACTGAATCCACAACAACAAGCCGCAGTGCGCTATATCGACGGCCCGTTGCTGGTGCTGGCGGGTGCCGGCAGCGGCAAGACCAGCGTCATCACCAAAAAAATAGCCTACCTGGTGCAGGACTGCGGCACCGACGCCCGTCAGATCGCCGCCGTTACCTTCACCAACAAGGCCGCGCGGGAAATGAAGCAGCGGGTGTCGAACCTGATCCAGGGCAAGGCCGCCCGCGGACTCACGGTATCCACCTTCCACAACCTGGGCCTCAATATCATTCGCCGGGAAATCAAATCCCTGGGCTATAAATCCGGCATTTCCATTTTTGATGCAGAGGATGCCCGAAGTCTCCTGAAAGAACTCATGCTGCGGGACGGCGATATCGACAGCGACCATCTGAATCTGGTTCAGTCGCAGATTTCCGCCTGGAAAAACGCCCTGACCGGACCCGGCCAGGCCCGGTCACAGGCGGACAGCGGCGGCGAGGAGGCCATCGCCCTGGTCTACGGGCGCTACTGCCAGGCCCTGAAGGCCTACAACGCCGTCGATTTCGATGACCTTATTCTGCTGCCGGTACAGCTCTACCAGCAGAACCCGGAAGTTCTGGGTCGCTGGCAACAACGACTGCGGTACCTGCTGGTGGATGAATACCAGGATACCAACCTGGCCCAATACCAGTTGGTGAAACTGCTCATGGGTAACCGCTCCAGTCTGACCGTGGTTGGCGACGACGACCAGTCCATCTACGCCTGGCGCGGGGCCCGCCCGGAAAATCTGGCGCAATTGCAAACCGATTTTCCGGCATTAAAGGTAATCAAACTCGAGCAGAACTATCGCTCGACCGCCCGCATCCTGCGTGCTGCCAATCAACTGATTGCCAATAATCCCCATGTCTTTGCCAAGAGCCTCTGGAGTGAACTGGGCCCGGGCGAACCCCTGCGGCTGATCCGTTGCGCTAACGAGGAAGTGGAGTGCGAACGGGTGGTCAACGAAATACTTACCATGCGCCTGCGACTGCACTGTCATTTTCGGGATTTTGCCGTGCTCTACCGCGGCAATCACCAGGCCCGTCTGCTGGAAATGAAGCTGCAGGCCCAGGGCATACCCTACCAGCTCAGCGGCGGCACCTCCTTCTACGCCAGAACCGAAATCAAGGACATCATGGCCTATCTGCGGTTGCTGGTGAATCCCGATGACGACAATGCCTTCCTGCGCATCATCAACACACCCCGGCGCCAGATCGGTCCCGGCACACTGGAGAAGCTCGGCGAATATGCCACTGACAGGAAAATCCCGATCTTCGCCGCCATCGATGAACTGGGTGTACGGGAAATGGTGCCCAGACAAAACCTGGAGCGCCTGCAGCGCTTCAAGTACTGGCTCGAGGGGATATCCCGCAACTGCCTCAGTGGCGACCCGGTGGCAGCCGTGGAGGAACTGGTCGAGGACATTGATTACGAAGGCTGGCTGCACCTGAATGCCAGCAGTTCCGCCGTCGCCGAAAACCGCATGAATAATGTCCGGCTGCTGTTGGCGCAGCTCAAAAGCGTGTTGGACAAGAGTGACAAGGAGGCCGGTGACCGGGTCGAGGCAGCCATTGCCAAACTGGTTCTGCGGGACCTGCTCGACCGCCAGGAAGAGGAATCCGCCGATGACAGGGTGCAGCTCATGACCCTGCACGCCGCCAAGGGGCTGGAATTTCCCCATGTTTTTCTTATTGGCATGGAAGAGGACATCCTCCCCCACCGCACCAGCGTCGAAGACGGCAATGTTGAAGAGGAACGGCGTCTGGCCTATGTCGGTATAACCCGTGCCCGGCGCACTCTGACCCTGACCCTGGCAGCCAAACGCAAGCAGTTCGGTGAAATCCTGCAAACCACGCCGAGCCGCTTTATCGAGGAACTCCCCGGAGAAGATATCGACCGGGAGGGTTTCGGCGAAAGCTCCGAAGCGGTCAAGCGTGAAAAAGGCCGGCAATCACTGAACACCCTCAAGGACCTGTTTGCCTGAAACAAACTACCTGAAGTGCGAGCCCTGGTTCCAGGCAAACGGGCAAGGTCACCCGGTCACCGGATTCGTGATTAGAGAGCCAAAAAAAACCGCGCTGGTCGCGCGGCTTTTTTCAGTGGCCTGTTGAAGGCCGTTCAGCTTACTGGCTGTTGCTGGCCATGTAATCCACGGCTGCCCTGATCTCATCGTCGGAACAATCCATGCACAGCCCCTTGGGCGGCATGCCCTTGAAACCATTGAGAGCACTGCCGTAAAGCTCATCCAGGCCCTTGGCGATACGGTCTGCCCAGCCGGCTGCGTCGCCAAACTTCGGCGCACCCGCTGCACCAGTGGAATGGCAGGTGGTGCAGGTACTGCTATAAATCGTTTCCCCTGAGCGGGGCTCGGAAGAGGTGGCGACAGCCGGAGCTGCCGTAGTGACATCGCCCTCCATGACCACATTACCGACCGGGGCCAGGCGCTCTGCAATTTCCCTTTCCTGCTGGGGGCTCAATTTGAGTTCGGGCTCCTCTCCGCCACAGCCGGCCAGACCCAGGAACACTCCCAGTACCATTGCGGAAATAACAGACAATTTCAGTTGGCGCATTATTAGTCTCCAGGGTTTGTAAGCCGAGCTGAAAGCAGGCGGCCATTATAGCGGCATTCCAAAGGGGGGGGAACTTTGGTGCCAGCTCATTCAACTGCCCGGGAGTGGAAAGGGGCACAAAGGCCGGGGTAGATTCAGGCATAATGACTTATCCAGCCGCCATAGTAATTAACCATGGAAAAATATTACATCAGTGCCCAGCAGTTACTTGATGATGCCCTGGAGCTGGGGATCCGAATTCTGGATAGCGGTTTCCGGCCGGACTTCCTGGTGGCCATCTGGCGCGGCGGTACCCCGGTGGGTATTGCCGTCCATGAGTTGCTGTCCTACTTCGGCGTTGACACAGACCATATCGCCATCAAGACTTCCCTGTACAACGGTATCGACAGCCGCAACGCCGAAGTCCAGGTTTTGGGAGCAGAATACCTGGAACAACGAATGCAGCCCGGCAACCGAATTTTGTTGATCGACGATGTCTTTGATACAGGGCTCACCATTCGCAAGGTCATTCGGCATTTACATAAGTACCTGGCCGACAATCGAATCGAGATCCGGGTGGCTGCCCCCTACTACAAGCCGGCCAACAATCGCACCGATCGCCAACCCGATTATTTTCTTCACAGTACCGACCAGTGGCTGGTGTTTCCCCATGAACTGGTGGGACTCGATGTCGACGAAATACTCACTGGCAAGCCCGGTATGACCGCGTTGAAACAGCGTCTTTTGAAATAAATTCACAGTCCTTCTTCAATGGACAATGTCTACGGCAATGATTATCATGGCCGCCCTGTTTAGCCAGCAGTCAACAGGGATTATCGCTGTCGACCGCCAGCAAACGCGGCACCCGTAGCTCAGCTGGATAGAGCGCTGCCCTCCGGAGGCAGAGGTCAGAGGTTCGAATCCTCTCGGGTGCGCCAATGCACCACTGTTTTATGCACCCGTAGCTCAGCTGGGTGAGCCAAGCGCTTACAAAGCAATGCTTTGTGCGCAGGCGAGCGACGCCAGGTTATACCTGGTGGCCGGACCCGAACGTAGTGAGGGGAGTAGGTACCAGCGCAACGCGCTGGCAATTTGCAGATACTGCGGTGTCTGATGGAAACACTGTTTTATGCACCCGTAGCTCAGCTGGATAGAGTAGGTGGCTTCGAACCACTTGGTCGGGAGTTCGAATCTCTCCGGGTGCGCCAAACAGAAAACCTCAGCCTTGCGCTGGGGTTTTTTGTTTGCTGTGCGGGGAGAACCTGGTTCGAACTCCATAGTTCGAGCCGAGAGCCGCAGGCTCGAGACGGCGTTGGCCAACGGCTGACGACCCGAGGGGCCAGCCGCAAAGCGGCGCAGCAATCTCTCCGGGTGCGCCAAATCAAAACCTTCGCCTCTTGCGGGGGTTTTTCACTTGAGTTAACCACCCCATGGGGAAAAGATCACATCTCCAGGGCAGTACTCTCATCTATGGATTACTGGAACCTCAGGCGCAAGGCATTGGTCACCACGGAAACAGAACTCAGGCTCATCGCCAATGCCGCAATCATGGGAGAAAGCAGCAGACCGGTAAACGGATAGGCGATACCAGCGGCCACGGGAACGCCGATGCTGTTGTAGAGAAAGGCGAATCCGAGATTCTGGTGCATATTGCGCACGGTCAATTGGGAAAGCTTTATCGCCTGGGCGATGCCACGCAAGTCTCCCTTAACCAGGGTTACCTGGGCGCTGCTCATGGCGACATCGGTTCCGGTGCCCATCGCGATGCCGACGTTTGCCCTGGCGAGAGCGGGCGCATCGTTAATGCCGTCCCCGGCCATGGCCACGATTCGTCCCTCGGCCTGGAGTTTGGCAATAATGTCCAGTTTGTCGGCCGGCTTGACCTCCCCGTGAACTTCGTCGATACCGAGTTCCTTGCCAACGGCTCTCGCGGTTCGCTCGCCGTCGCCGGTCGCCATAATGACCCGAACGCCTTCCTTGCGAATCAACTCTATCGCCGCCCGGGAGGTTTCCTTGATGGGGTCCGCCACTGCCAGCACACCGGCCAGAGCGCCGTCGACGCCAAGGTAGACAATGCTTGCACCCAGATCGCGCAACCGGTCGGTATCCGAGATTGATTTCCAGTCGACCTGGTGCTGCTCCATCATTGTGGTGTTTCCCAGCACCAGCTTTTTGCCCTCTACCGTGCCGGTGACGCCAATACCGGATTCGGAGTCAAAATCACTGACTGTGGCCAGCCTGATCTGTTGCTCCCGTGCCGCATCAACTATGGCTGCAGCCAGAGGGTGCTCACTGCCCTGGTCGAGGCTGGAGGCGAGACGCAGAACTTCCTCGTTTGCAAAGCCATTGGCGGCAATGATCTCTTTAAAAACGGGACGCCCTTCTGTCAATGTACCGGTCTTGTCGACGACGAGGATATCGACAGTACGCAACGCCTCGATGGCAGCCGCATCGCGGAACAGCACGCCCTGCGTGGCGCCCTTGCCGGTCGCCACCATGATGGACATGGGCGTCGCCAGCCCCAGCGCACAGGGACAGGC
>QJWQ01000009.1 GCA_003235325.1 Gammaproteobacteria bacterium
ATCACCACCCTTATTGTCTTCCTGGCCCAGCTAGAGGCAAAAGGCGGCGCCGGTGCCTGGCCAGTTGGCGTATCAGCCATGATCACCATCTATATTGCCCTGTTGGCCTGGACCAGGTCGGCCGACACCAGCATCACCGGCACCGACTGGCTGTTTTTACTGTCAGCACTGGCATCGCTGCCACTCTGGTACCTGACTGCCGACCCGGTCTGGGCCGTGGTGCTGCTGACTACAATCGACATTCTGGGCTTCGGGCCAACGGTCAGAAAGGTTTACCGGTTCCCGTTTGAGGAAAATACTGCCTTTTTTATCCTGTTCAGCCTGCGCAACGGCCTGGTCATTCTTGCTCTGGAAAGCTATTCCCTGACCACGGTGCTGTTTCCCCTGGCGGTGGGCATCGCCTGTGTATTGCTGCTGGCCTTGATCGGCTGCCGCCGCCGTGCGCTTGCAACCGAAAAAACGAATTGATCGAGGAGCAAACCGGGTTGACCGGCGATCGGTGCGGGTATTGCCGGCTCGAGTCGGGGGAACCCCGTCTTGCCGCCCGGTTGTCCGGGACATCCAGCTTGACTCTCATGCCAGCGAGTGTTTGACCGGGGTCTGGGTACTTCAATATGATGCGCCAAGCAATTTGATGCACCAATCAACAGCTCCGGAGACATGGAATCGTGACAGAACTCTACTCAGCCCATCCCGTTATGTTTAAAAGCAAGCCCTTCGGCTTCATTCTCGCTCTGCTGCTGGTGCCGGTCGGTATCGGCCTGATTATTTTTCTGGTCTGGTACATCAGAAACAAGTCGTCAAAACTGACTGTCACCGACAAGGAAATCCTGTTTGAACAGGGACTGTTGAGCAAGGACCGCTCCGAACTGAGCATCTCCAGCATCAGGACCGTCAAGGTCAAGCAGACAGTTTTCAACCGCATGTTTGGCACTGGCACCGTCGAAATCTATACCGCCGGCGACTCCCCGGAAATCGTCGCGGTCGGCCTGCCCGACGCCAACAAAATCAGGGAACTGGTGTAGCGGGCCCCAGCCTGATCTGATCCAACCGGCGGTATCGTATCGCAGACACAAGACAAATGCGGCTACCCGGAATAAGTCCGGACAGCCATTATCACTCCTTAATCCAACAGAAAATCAGATGAAAAAGATCGCATTATATTTTTCCGCCGGCTGCCTCGGCGGCCTGGGCAATAGCGTCGCCGTCTGGCTCTTCGGCTATTTCGGCATCACCGCCATTGCCGGCGTGGCCATTGCCCCGGCGCTGACACCGGCGTGGCTCTATCCACGCATTGTCTGGGGCGGCATCTGGGGCTGGCTGTTTCTGCTGTCTTTCATGAATTCCCGGCTGTATACCAAGGCCGCCATTCTGAGTCTGGCGCCGACCCTGGTTCAGTTGTTTGTCGTTTTCCCTTACAAAGCCCACAAGGGTATTGCCGGCCTGGAGCTGGGCCTGTTGACGCCGGTGTTTGTCCTGTTCTTTAACTGGGTCTGGGGTCTTTGCACCGTCATCGCCATCAAGTTGAGCCGTTAGGCTGTCACCCGTCATCTCCCCGGAAAACATGCATAGCCGCAATCTCAGTCCATGGCAACACGACCACAGTTTCGGCCAGGAACTGAAGCGACCCGGCGAATTGCGGACGCTGCTGGTGATCGCCATTACCACCCTCATGATGGTGGTGGAACTGCTGGCCGGCGTCGTCTTCGGTTCCATGGCGCTGCTGGCGGATGGCCTGCACATGGCATCCCACGCGGTGGCGCTGGGCATAACAGCCTTCGCCTACGTCTACGCCCGGCGCAATGCCCGCAACCGCCGCTTCAGTTTCGGCACCGGCAAGGTCAATGCCCTGGGCGGTTTTACCGGGGCGGTGTTGCTGGCGGTGTTTGCCCTGATGATGGCGGTGGAGAGTCTGGTGCGACTGCTGAACCCGGTGGCCATCGTCTTCAACCAGGCCATCGCCGTCGCCCTCCTGGGTTTGCTGGTCAACGGCGTCAGCGCCCTGATCCTGGGGGTCGGCGATCACGACCATGCTCACGACAGTGAATCCCGCCACGATCACGATCACGATCACCACCACCATCACCACCATCACCACCATCAGGATCACAACCTGGCTTCCGCGTATCTGCATGTGCTCGCCGACGCCCTGACCTCGATCCTGGCCATCGTCGCCCTGCTGGCCGCCAAGTATTTCGGCCTGATCTGGATGGACCCGCTGATGGGCATTGTCGGCGCCGTACTGGTGGCCCGCTGGTCCCTCGGTCTGCTCCGGGTCACCAGTGAGGTGCTGCTGGACCGGCAGGCGCCATCACAACTTCGGCAACAGGTCAGGGCCGCGATGGAATCGGACAACGACAGCACGGTTACGGACCTGCACGTCTGGTCCATTGGCCCGGCCATCTATTCGGCGCAGATATCCCTGGTGGCGCACCAACCGTCGACACCGGAGGAATACAAGGCCCGGATTCCCCGGCACCTGGGGCTGGTGCATGTGGCGGTGGAAGTCCATGAATACCAGGCCAGCGACGATGGAGCTTAGGACCACAGATCGTCCACCGGCTGATACCGACACCGGACCCTGACCATGGCCAGGAAAAGAAACAGAAGCCGCCATACCGGACGCCACCCGACCGGCAAGGATTTGAGACAGGCGGAGCGGGTGCGGCAGCTGCACCCGTTGCAACAGAGACAGCACCCGTCCGCTGTCGCGGCGGATCAGAGCAAACTGGCTCACATCAATACCTACGGCGCCCTGCCGGACTACTATCTCGATCAACCCTTTGTCTGCCGCCGTTGCGGCCAGCGGGAAATCTGGAAGGCGACGGATCAGAAATGGTATTACGAGGCGGCGAAAGGGCATATGGACGCCATCGCCGTCGAATGCCATGACTGCCGCAAGGCCCGGCAGTCCGGAGGCAAGCCTTCGGGCGGAGGGGATTAGGCTCTGGCGACAGGGAATTCCTGCTCAGGAAGACGCAAATAGCCAACTGACCCAGACTCAGCAGTGAGAGTTACAATCTAAACTATCCATTGCCGGGACGGATCACGGCAGAGAAATACCTGCGCACCCTGACTGCGGTGCTGAAAATAGATAGCGGGAACAATGGCATGCACAACAAACTGGCAGCGACTCTGGTCATCGGCGCCCTGGTGCTGATTTTTGTCTTTCAAAATACGGCCGCGGTAAAGATCCAGTTTCTGTTCTGGTCGATGACCATGTCCCGATCGCTGCTGATCCTGGTCTTTGTCGGGCTGGGCATCCTGATCGGCTGGCTGCTGAAGAGCTATGTCTCCTTTCGGCACAGACACCGCTAGTTTTTTTCCTTACCGGTGTAGCTGACAGCAGTCATGGCTGCAATCGACGGCGATACCCGGAGCCCCGGCCGCAGGCTTCGACCCGGACTGGAACTGCTGGCTGACCACCCCGGCACAGGCCCCGAGATTCAGAGACGGCATACCTATTTCGTTCGCCTGAAACTCTGGCTCAACCGGGGCCAACCTGTGCTCTGGCGGTGGCCTTCAGGTCTTGTCGACCGGGCCAGGCTCGAGGACGGGGGTGCCACCCTGGTTTCGGACCTGCGCATCGACCGGGAACACCTGATTCCCGGCCTGTTCCAGGGCGTTGCCGGCATGCGGGTCGGCGGACGCCGCAAGCTGCGTATCTCGCCCCACCTGGCTTACGGCGACCGGGGAATTGACGGCATCGTTCCACCGGCGGCACTACTGGTGGCGGAGATTCAGATCATCGAGGAGAGAGTCGTCATTGACCGGCCCGACGCTGACAACCCCGTCGGGCCTTCGGCATGACTGAGTCCGACAAGCTGTCACCGGACCTTGTTCAGGGCCGGTCGGACGCACTCGAGCCAAAACCGGCCGGCCTGAAATACCGCCGGCTTCAATCAACCACTGAATACCAAAGGAGCGATCTATCATGCCAGCCAATTTCCTGAGCACTCTGACCGGGTCCTTCGCCATGCCCGCTGCCGAGAATCCGACGGTGGCAATGGTCGAAGCCGCCTACCGGCATCACGGCCTCAACTGGCGTTATATCAATTGCGAGGTCAGCCCGAAGCTGTTGGCTGATGCGGTGCGAGGCGCCTGGGCCATGGGCTGGGCCGGTTTCAACTGCTCTATACCCCACAAGGTCGCCGTGATTCAGCACCTCGATGGCCTCGGCGAGTCCGCCGGGATCATCGGCGCCGTCAACACCGTTGTCCGCCGCGGTAACGGCTTCATCGGCGAAAATACCGATGGCAAGGGCTTTGTTCATGCTCTTCGAGAGGTCATTGATCCGGAAGGCAAGTCAGTGATGATTTTCGGCGCGGGCGGCGCCGCCCGGGCGGTGAGCGTGGAACTTGCCCTCGCCGGCGCCCGGAGCATAATCCTGGTCAACCGCAGCCAGGAAACCGGCCGGGCCCTGGTCAACCTGCTCAACAGCCGAACGGGCACCAGCGCCGAATTCCACCCCTGGGACAGGACGGTGAAAGTCCCCCCGGAAACGGAGATCGTTATCAACGCCACCTCTATTGGTCTTTATCCCGATATCGACGGCCGACTTGACCTTGACCTGGGGTCACTGACCCCGGCAATGGTGGTTGCCGACGGCATTCACAACCCGCCCAGGACCCATCTGATCCGCAGTGCCGAAGCCCGCGGCTGCCGGGTTGTCGACGGTCTGGGCATGCTGGTCAACCAGGGCGTGATCGGCATCAAGTACTGGACCGGTGTCGATGTCGATGCCGGGGTGATGCGCCGGACCCTGGCCGAGATTTTCCAGACCTGAGCAGGCGCTGAAACCGTTTGATGGTACAAGGATTCTGAATCCCCATAACCCCGATCAAAACCGGAGAGATTCACCATGAGTATGATTAACGAGTTCAAAAAATTTGCGCTAAGAGGCAACGTTGTCGATATGGCTGTCGGCATTATTATTGGCGCCGCCTTTGGCAAAATTGTCTCCTCCTTTGTCGGCGACGTCGTTATGCCACCCATCGGGATGCTGCTGGGCGGCGTCGATTTTTCCGACCTGGCCATTACCCTCAAGCAAGCCTCGGGGGACATGCCCGCCGTTGTGGTCGCCTACGGTAAATTTATCCAGACCGTCATCGATTTCACCATCATTGCCTTCGCCATCTTCATGGCCGTAAAGGCTGTCAATGCGCTGAAGCAAAAAGAGGAAGAGGCGCCCAAACCACCGCCTGCGCCCACGGAAGAAGTGGTTCTTCTCACTGAAATCCGGGATCTGCTCCGGCAAAAAGCTGAAAAATAGCCATTTATCGGCGCTTTTGCAGCCATTCCCGTATTTTTATCTCCCCCAGGGGGCGGTCGCCGTCGGGAATACTGAAACTCGAGCGCATGTCCCTCCAGGTGTCAGGGTTCAGCCAGAGATTGATCAGGAACACGATGAGCATGGCGATTATGGCCCCGATCCCGGCAAGAAACATGTCTTTCTGGGCGTCCCAGATATCGCCCTGGCTGCCCAGGAAGGCGAGGCCGAGTTCCGGGGACACCCCCGCGGCGGCCCGCCACTCGATGATCTCGTAGATGGATGAAAAAGCGAAGGTCAGGTCGACGGGAAAGAAGTAGCCCCAGAATCCCCGCAATCGCGCGATACGAATCAGAACCTCCCGAATCGGGTAGGCCAACAACAACCCGTAGCATAAATGCACCAGCCGGTCATACATATTGCGCTCGGCGCCGAGCCAATCCCTGAGGGTTTCGCCAAAAGGCACCTCGGCGTAGGTGTAGTGGGAGCCAATCACGTGCAGGCACATGAACAGCGTGATCAGGCTGTAGGAGAGGTCGGACAGCTTGAAATACCGGGCCGTGATCAGAATGATCGGTGCCCAGATAAAAACCAGGTAATTCTCCAGCAACCAATCATCCGGGTGCAGGGGCTTCCAGGCGGCCCAACACCAGGTAAGGACGAAAACGCCCAGCAGGGTAAGTCGAAATGCATGTCGCTGAAAAAAGGTCATGGTCTGATCACTGCTATGGAAATTAACCGGGATTTACCGGCAATAGCCCGACCCGAAAACATTGCCTGGTCGGACAGCCGCCCGCCGGGTGATGACTAATTGGTCACCATTCGCAACCGGCACCATAAGCAGTGTAGGCTGTACCGCGGCCACAATGGAACTCACTGCCCTGACTGAATCGGTAGAGAATGGGGCAATATCGAAAGAAGCAGGGTCGCTTTTTGAAATTTGCACCACCACGGTTCCCTGGTCTCTACTCCCAACTCCAGGGGTTTCCTTGCCTGTCGACCAAACAAGACCGGAAACGGCAACCTCAGGGCAGGAAAATCAGGGCACCGGTGCAACAGTTGCACCAATTTGGTGTCTTACTTCGGTCATAGATCGATGGGCGCCGGTCTCCCTGCGACGGCCTCGTGATCAGGAATTCCTGTACCGCAAGAGAACCAATAATCGACGTTTTCATCCCGTTACAGGTCGGATGAATATTGGGGTCAATCACGCAATGATTATCAGTACCGGTCGAGGAACAGGCAGTCACCTCGCCATCAGGCAACCAACCGACAGGGATGCAACTGATGCCGGTGGCCGCTGATGACAGCGGTGGCCAGTTGTAGCCAGCCCTGCCACCTGGCTTACCATCCGTTTGATTTTCCAACCCGGGGCATTTATCCGCCGCCGACAGACTGGTTCGGTGACGCCCGGATGTCGACCCGGCCCAGGCCGCTGCTCAGCGTTTCCGCTCAACGCCTTGATTCCGGAGGCTCTCCTGGAGACCGCGTGAAATGATGAAACCGCTGACCACTTCGAAACTGATCATTATCGTCGCGCTGTTTTTACTGGCCTTTGGCAACATCAGTTTTTTCCGGAATGTGCTCGATGCCTACCCGCCGAGCCTGCAAAACAGCCTGTTTCTGTTGTCCCTGGTGCTGGTCTTTGCCTGTGTCAACGTTTTTCTGCTATCCCTGTTTTGTTTCAAACACACCACCAGACCGGTGCTGATCATTGTCCTGATCGCGTCCTCCCTGGCGGCCTACTTCATGGACACTTACCGCGTCATCATTGACGACGTGATGATCGACAATATCGTCAAGACCGACACCGCCGAATCCCTGGATTTGTTGAGCCCAAGGCTCCTGATGTACCTGATTTTTCTCGGTGTTCTGCCCAGCCTGGCCATTTATAAACTGAAGCTGAAATCCTTGTCTCTTAAAAAATCCATTTTTTCCCGGATCAGGCTGGCGGGGCTGTCACTGGTCATCGTCATTGCGACCATGCTGGTTCTGGGGGGCTACTACGCCTCTTTCTTTCGCGAGCACAAGTCTCTCAGGTACTTCTCCAACCCGTCCTATTACCTGTATTCACTGGTGGAATATGCGGGCAAATCCATCAACAGCGGCCCCAGGGTGCTCAAGACCATGGGCCTGGATGCGGCCATTCCGGCAGCAGACATCCACAGGGAGCTGGTCGTCCTTGTCGTCGGCGAGACCGCCCGGGCAGACCACTTTTCCCTCAACGGTTACAGCCGGCAAACCAATCCCCTGCTGGAGCAGGAGGACGTCATCAGTTTCAGGAACACCTGGTCCTGCGGCACTTCCACCGCCGTATCCGTGCCCTGCATGTTTTCCATCTACGATCACTCGGACTATGACAAGGAAGAAGCTCACGACACGGAGAATGTGCTGGATATCCTGCAGCATGCAGGTGTCAACGTCATCTGGCTGGACAACAATTCGGATTCCAAGGGTGTCGCCGACCGGGTGCCCTACATCAGTTACAAGGCCCCGGACAACAACCCGGACTGCGACAGCGAATGCCGGGATGTGGGCATGCTGGAAAATCTGCAGTCCTACATCGACCAGCACCCGAAGGGGGATATTTTTATCGTGCTGCACCAGATGGGCAACCATGGCCCGGCCTATTACAAGCGCTACCCGCCGGCGTTCGAAAAGTTCACCCCCACCTGTCATACCAACCAGCTTGAAAACTGTACCCAGGAAGAAATCGTCAATACCTATGACAACGCCATTCTCTACACGGATTATTTTTTGGCAAAAGTGATCAACTTGCTGAAAGACAATGAAGACCATTTCGAGGCGATGATGTTCTACATCAGCGACCACGGCGAATCCCTGGGCGAAAGCGGTTTGTACCTGCATGGCCTGCCCACCCGGATTGCACCGGACAGCCAGAAGCACGTGGCGATGATCATGTGGTTTAGCAAGAGTTATGATAACTGGGAGGAAAACAATTACCTGTCACTTAGAAGCAAAATTGACAACCCCTATTCCCATGACAATGTCTTTCACACGGTCCTGGGCCTGATGGAGATACAGACCGGTCTTTATGACAAATCCAAGGACATTGTCGATCACGCCGGCGATGGCTGATTCCCGTGAACCGGCAGATAGTCGTCACCGCCATCATTCTGGTGGTCACCATCGTCTTCTTTGAACTGACCGGTATCGATATCCGGCTTCAGGATCATCTTTTTAATTTTGACCATCAGCAGTGGCTGCTGGACCGGAATGACCGGCTGTGGAAATTCCTGTTCTACGACGGCATCAAGCGCCTGTTCATCGGCTGTATCTTGCTGCTGGTTTTGGCATTGCTGTTTTTTCGCAAACGGGCGTTGATCCGGCGTAACCTGCGCGGACTGATTATCGTCTGCCTGTCGGCAATCACCGTACCCCTGGTGGTGGGTCTACTCAAGGACCATACCAATGTTCCCTGCCCCAGGAACCTGGTCCACTACGGTGGCGACTACCCCTATGTCACCGTCCTGACCCCGTACCCCGAAGATTTTGACCAGGAAAAGAAAATACGCTGTTATCCCGCCGGCCACGCCAGCGGCGGCTTTTCGCTGCTGTCCCTGGCATTCCTTTTTGGAACGCGGAAAAAGCAGGCGCTGGCCCTGGCCGGGGTGATGCTGGTCGGCTGGAGCACGGGAATCTACAAGATGCTGATCGGCGACCACTTTCTCAGCCACACGGTGGTCACCATGATTCTGGCCTGGTTGATTATTCTGATCATAGTCAGGAGCGTCGATCGATTTCTGCAGCAGGGAGCGCCAGTCGTCGGGGGGGAGGGTCTCCGTCAAGGATAGTTCAGGCTGAGCCGGCATAGTCTGGCAGCGGCGGTGAACAGGAATCAAAGCACCGAGGTCTGGTGGCGGACCCCAGGAAGAGAAAATCAAAAGGTATCTAAATTCGACGGACCGGGCCGCTGGCCCGAGGTGGGTTGGCGATTTGAAGGAGGAAGTAGAGAATTTAAACGGTAATCCCGTCTCCCCCGTCGTCCGGCCCGGATTTATCCCCGACACCATAAACCACCAGGCTGGCAACTGCTCTGGCCATGGCCAGCTGTTCCTCCATCGATGCAGCAACCATTGCACGGTCAGCGAGTACCAGCATGACGAATCCGTGAATGGCTGACCAGGCGGTAAAGGCCAGTACCGTTCACTTCATTGATTTGTTTGTTGGCAATCTGCTGACAACCGTGCCGTTACTGTTATTGGGATTTTCCGGAGAGGCGATCGCTATCTCCGCATTCTTCGCGAATTTTCAATACTTTTTCGCGCATATCAATGTCGATGCCAGACTCGGCTGGTTGGGCAGGTATGTGATGGGCCCCGAACACCATCGCTTCCACCACAGCGAACTGATCGAGGAAGCTGGCAATTACAGTTCGGAAATTGCCCTCTGGGACCGTATCTTCGGCACTTTTATCTACCGTCCTGGCCAGGAACCTGAACGGATTGGCATCGCTGAACCCAACAGGTTTCCGCCATCCGATCGGCTGTTTGCCAACCTGATGTACCCGTTTCGACGCGATGTCCGGTGAGACGCGCTATTGGCGAGTCCGATCACTCAAACCGATCCGGTGAGCCGCATGAGGGTATGAACAAAACCGGGAGAAACAAGCAGGGACGTTAATAGTTGCTCTATGAAGCCCTCCATCCTTGCCACCGGCGGCAAAGGCTGTATTCTTGGTTACCTATCCCCAATCTGGTTGGGTTTGTAAATGGCACTGGACTTCATTAAGCAACATTTAAAACAACAACTTATCAGGCAGTTTCCCGGCATCAAATCCCTTTCGATTTTGTTTCTTACCCTGGTCCTGTCTGCGACAGTTCAGGGGGCAGAGAGCACAGTCACGAGCACGGACAAGCCCGCCCCATTGAGCAGCACCGCCATCAGGGACAGGTTGGCGGACAGCAGCGTCGAGGCTGCCCAAATCGGCAGTTTCAAAATACCGACCGAGGAACTGAAAACCCGGGATCTGCGCGTACTGACCACACCCAAAGTCACCGCATCCACCAGCGCTCGCGCCAGCAGCCTGCCCCGGGTCACCGCCGACAACTTCAAAACCCTGGTCCAGGACAGCAAGGTTGCTCTGGTCGAAAAAGTTGAAGCCAGGCCGGAGGTTGTGGAGCAGGCAGGCGCCACCGTATGGCAGTCACAATACCGGGTACTGATGCCAAAATCCGACCAGGAGCCGGGTCAGATGTGGACCCTGCGTCCGATTGTGCGCGTGCTTAACGCCATGCAGTACGACGAGCCCAGCAGGCAGTTTCACGCGCGGCTCTCGGTCGGGGTGATCGACGAAAGCCAGCCGCGCCTGCGTCGCGCACTGGCTGTGCCGTTCGTGATCGACGTGATCTCGGACACCCTGCGCAGCATCGCACCGCAAAGCATGCAGTTCGACAGTTCGGCCGTCTTCCAGACCGTTGACGTTATCGACAACGCACCCCCGGATGCCGCCACCGTGCGGGTGTTGCTCGCCGGCGACGATGAAACCGGCAGCGAAGTTGAACTGCCGGTGCGGCGGCCGGCGCTGCAACTGACACTCAACCCCCAGCGCATTCTCGGCATGGGCCTGGAAACAGCGCAGGTGACGGTGAACGCAGTCGGCCTGCGCGAACCCGAGGGACTGAAAATCAGCCTGGGCACCGACCGCGGCCGCTTCCAGGCACCGGTATTGACACTCGACGCCCAGGGCCTGGCCACCACCACCCTGCGCTCCACCGGCATTGGCAAGGCCAGTATCGAAGCCTCGGGCAGCCCGTTTGACGTCGCTGTTTCAGCGGTAGCCTTTGTCCTGCCCTGGTCATTTCTTATCGCCACCCTGCTCGGCGGCCTGGTGGGCGCTGTGGCCACACGGGGTGGTCGGGCCCGGCTGGTTAACACCTCGATAACCGGTATCGCCACCGGCCTGATCGCGGCCGTTCTCTACGCTGTGGGTATCAACGTGGTGGGCTTCGAGCCGACGGCGCAGGTGGGTGAAGCCGTCACTTTTGCCATTGCCGCCCTGGGCTCGGTTTTAGGACCCGGAATTTTTTCCCGATCTGCAGCGGGAGGTAAGACCTAGTGCCTGGTCACAGGTAATCGGCCATTTTCTAGCCATTGATCTGCTTCGCCATTAGCGAAGAGTTAGCCGCCGACATCCGGCTCGCACGCCCGACAACCCGGTTGCGGTTCACCGGCTTTTGAATTTTTTAAAGACGCGTCCCGGGAATCCCTTTGGGATCCCGCATGCGTCCGGTGTCGCCGCTGTTAATCGCGGTTCGACGCTGGCAACCGTCCCTATGGGCAATCCTCACCCGGTGCAAGCGTGGCGTTACCGGGCATAATCAGCGGGGGCAGCCCGCCCTTAGGCTCGGGCGCACCCCGTCGATCAAGGTCTCCAGTTGTTACCCATTGGCTGAAAACCTTAATGGCGTCCTCCCTTGCCCGCTCCGGACCAGGCGGCTTATCCCCCATGACCGGAAAAGACTTCTGGACGATTATCGGCGTCCTGACAAACTGGACGGTGGTGCTGGGCCCCAGAACGTCGGTGAAGCTGGTCCGCGGTCGATATTGGGCGAGATCAGGCATGGGGACCGGGCAGTTATCACCAATGAATTCGGTGCGCCGCTTCACCCGCCACCGGCCCTGGTAGCTGACGTTTGCCGCCACATCGATCCGGTAAAAATCGAGCAACGTCCCCTCTTGCACGAGATACTCTATTTTCTGTTCGACGGCCTGTTTGCTGAAATCCGAGCGTTTGAAGCCAGCACCCATGCTGGCAGAACTCTCCGCTGTCGTTGAACTGCTCGATCTGCTATTGCCGGCGTTGTTCGAATCTGAACGATCACCGCCAATTCCGAAAGATAAAAACGATTCCACCAGAACGTTCCAGGCCGCAAACCAGGATGTTTCCAGTTCGCTGATGTCTTCGGCGGCTTCCCTTGCCGTCAGATTTTCTGTGACTCGCTTGGCGCTGAAAATATTGGCCACGGGTTGGCTGTGGCTGATATTGACAAACTCGGGTCGCTGAAAGGTGCACTGGTAGACCAGTTGCCGAACGCAGTCAACGGGCACTTCAGTAAAGAGTTCATAACGTATCGCCCTTGCCAACCGGTCGTGACAGGGCTGTAACATTTCCGCAATCCGGTCGTCGACCTTTTGCTCCAGGCTTTCCGCGTCGCGCCAGACATCAAATGCCTCGCCGTCGAGGCGCCTGATCTGCGCGATCAGTTGTGTCCTCGCGTCCTCGTTGACTTCTGAAGGCACCATGGCCTTCAACCGGGTTTCGGCCGTGCTCCGTTCCGACGTGATGCGGGCATGCGCGAAGTATTGCTCCGCGGCCGGCCGGTAGGCATCGAGAATCGAGGCCACCGCATTGGCAAAACAACCTCCTTCGGGAACAGGATTCGGGGTATCGCCATCGATTGTGCCGTAGACGGCTTCAAGCTCGGCAATCCTGACATCGGTCCTGGCGAGTCCACGTCCCATGAGGGCACGGATGTCAGCCGGCTTCTCATTTCCCGCTCGATAGTAGCCAAGGACAGCGTTAAGTGCAGCGATGTGCTCGCCAACGTACTTGGCCGGCGAGAGGGTTCCCGAACCGAAGGGGTCGAAGACTCGCCCGGAAGGTCCGGGGAAAAGTTTTCGCTCCCCGGACCGGGACTCCGTCGCGCCGATCTCGATGGTTCTGTCCCAGTTGCCAATGGCAAAGGCTATCTTCTCCAGCGCGTCGCGGCGCATACCGGAATGTCCCTTGTCCCGGAGAACCAGCAGACGATCCCTGAATGCCGGGGCGTTTTCCAGCCACTGGCGGACACTACCCCAACCGCTGCGGCCATAAACAGCGTCCATCTTCCCGCTAAAGGTGAGTAGATTCGCCCTTGCCGTGAGCACTTCTCCGACAAACGCCCTGTGGTCGGCATCAAGCTCACTGGAAAAACGGTCTGCCCGGTCCTCATCGTCGCTGAACGCGGCAATAGGTGAGCAGCCAAAAAAGGCGAATAAAAACACGGCCAATATCCTGCCCGAAAGTCTCTTTTCGACATGTCCTTCAGTCATCAGCTGATTCCCCTCTGCGACGTAAATAATCAAAGACAGAATGAACAACCCGGCTACTTCAGAGAAGCTGAGATTGCCAACACGATCCTGTCCTGCGACCAAAGTGACCACCGCCAACGGCGGTCGTGCCGCTGGATAGCTCCCGAGTCTGCTCCGCTGCCTGTCCCGGCAATATCTGGCGGGCCGCCCCGGGGCGATCTCCGTGACGATCTCAGGGACGACCTCGAGGCTGGCATCAACGGCTTTATCGGTGCGCTATTCCACATAGGTGAACTGGAGTGACCAGCGTTGCAGGGCTCCCGTATCCAGCGCCTCCAGGTCGGCCACTCGCAACACCCAGTTGCCCTGAATCGGCTCGCCGACCATTTCTGCCAGGGAGAGCGAATTCCCGGAGCTGAGTTGCAGCATCAGGTCCCTGGTTCGCCCGCCGGTTTTGTTGTGCAGAATGGTGCGCTTTCCGGACGGGGCGATCAGCTCTACCCGCAGATCACCGATATAGGTGTGCTGAATCTCCACCTCGATCGCCAGCGCCTGTACTGCGCCCGTCTCGGTAAAATTCAGACTGCTGCCGATACCGGCCGCGTTGTCGTCGGGAATGGCCTGGACAGTGACATTTTCCCTGGAGATCTGCCGCGTGCGCGCGGCGAGGTCAAGCTCCAGACTCCAGCTGTTCAGAGTGCCCAGATCCTGGCCAGCCAGATCGGCGACCCGCAGGGTCCAGTCACCGTTGACGGCTTGACCCACCAGCGGCGCCAGTGCCGCGGTCGATTCAGCCGCGTAGGTGAGCTTCAGATCGTCCTGCTGGCCGCCGGTTCTGTTATGCAGCAGCGCTCTCTGGCCCAGTGGATTGACCAGTTCCAGTCGCAGGTCGCCGATGTAGGTGTGATCGATATCGACGCTGACTTTCAGATCCCGCGCCACACCCGGACGCGGCACGCGCAGGACGCTGGCAATCCCGGCCGGATCGTTATCCGGGATATTCAATTGCGGGGTGGCCTCAACTCGGACCAGTGAATCGGCCCTGTCCAGTTCAATAGCGAGACCCCAGCTGTTTAGCGTGCCGACATCGGCGGCGGCAAGATCCGCCAGGCGCAATGTCCAGCCGCCGTTGACCTGGCTGCCCACCAGTTCGGCAAGAGCGGTACTGGTAGCGGAAGAGTAGGTCTTACGCAGATCATCCGAATTCCCGCCTTCCCGGTTGTGCAGAGTGACGGCCTGGCCCGACGGGGCCACCAGTTCGACCCGCAGGTCGCCGGTGTAGGTGTGAGTGACGTCAACGGTGACGGCGAGTTGCCGCACCAGGCCGTCGCTGTCGATATTGATCGCGCTTTCGATACCGCCGGCGCTGTTGTCGGGAATGGCCAGATTCGGATGGGTGTCGACCTGGAGCAGGTCCGTGCTGGACAGCTGGTCGCCGGCGAACTCGATGGCCAGCGATATATCGCCGGAGCCCGCTTGCCGCTGAATGTTTTTCAGGCTGATTCCGGAATCGTCTCCGTTGGGAAAGCTGGTGGAGATGGTGCCGCGGTCGGACAGTTCGGTGCGATTGGAACTGCCGGGAAACGGATCGCCGGCATCGCCGGTATTCCAGTCATCCGGGGTTTCCAGTTGCCGGCGACCGTCGGCCTGCACCAGCAACAGCGCCGGCTTTTCCGGGGCGAACATGTCGGCGGATTCGTCCACTTTCCACACCAGCAGGCCCTCGCCCGGCAGGTCGGAATCAAAGCCGACCCGGGCGCGATTTTCCAGCAACAGATACTGGCCCTGCCGGTATTTGGGGCTGACCACTTTCAATATTTCACCGGCAGTGGCCGTGTAGGGTTGCAGGGTAAACTGGCCGGACTCCTGCACCTCGGTCACCGTAATCCAGTTGTGCTGGGACTTGTGCAGGGCTGCGGGATGGCACGGCCGGTTGCCATTGCCGTTGTAGGAGCCGGCGGCCATCAGATCCCAGCTGCCGGAACCGTCCCACTCCTTGCCGTCCTCGCCGTAATTGGGGTCGTAAAAATCCTCCCACTGAAACGCCAGGTGGCCCAGTTCATGGGCACAGACACCCACCTTGCAATCATTGGGCACGGTCAGATAGGTGCTGGCGTAGAGATCAGGGGCGACCTCAATGGGACTGCGCATGATCCATTTATGGGACCAGATATGGGAGCCGCGAATACTGGGGTGCTGGGTTTCCGCCCCGAGGCCAGCATGAACAATAAACAGCGCGGTTATGGTGCCGTCTCCCAGGGCGTTCAGCCTGGCATCAAAGAAGACACCGGCCTGCTGCGCCGCCCGCACCGCATCTTCCGCCATTCGCGGCGCATTGCGTGGATAGGATTGCCATTCGGTTCCCGACTCGCCGTTAGTGTAAAAACTGTATTCATGGGGCAATCGCAGCCAACCATCGACACTGCCCTGGATATCCACCTTGCCCAGGGTGAGTTCACGGTAGTAGTCGCGCATGCTGCCGGTCGGGTAACTGTCCTTGGAAAACAGTAACTGCTGGTAGTGGGAAACCGGCAAACTGCCCTGCCGATCGGGAAAGTCCACCAGCAACACCTTGACCAGCAAGGTTCCCTGGATCGGCTTGTCCGGAATCGAAATAAGCTCCAGTCCTTCCTGCCCGCCGCGCATAAAAGCCGCGTCATCCATACCGTCGATATCAGCCGCCGGATTGGTGTAGCCGATGCTCAACAGATAGTCTGCGAAGGTAATGCCGCTGCCCCGGGCAATGCGCAGGTAGTCGGCAAATATCTGTGCCATGATTTCCGGGGATGGGGGTACGCGATGTAATTTATTCCGGTATTTTTTCCGTAATGTGTTCATAACTGAGCTCCCTTGGGTTGAACAGCGTTAGGCCAGGCCAAACTCTGCGGCCGCCAGCATCAATCAAGCCGTTAGCATGACTCTTTCGACCGCCTGTCAGAATTAACCGGCCCCTTGAGTATAGGCAATCAAAGCCGGCCTTTGGTCCGGTCTATCCCGCCACCACGCGCCCGCCTGCTCCAGCGGAGCCCCATCGATATTGCCCACAGCGCCGCCATCCCGAATAGCCGCGATCAGCAACCGGTTCACCTCCATGGCAGATGAACCGACCGCATGCTGTCGTTAACCCCGGTCGCAATGGGCAGTCTGCATTTGCGACCGGTCACGTCAGTTGACCGTTATCGTGCTTTTACCCACCCCGGCAAAGCTTTCGCCGTAGGAGGTGCTGGATACACTCACTGACAGCGGATAAGTCACGCTGAACCACCAGGAGAAAGGGGCCCTGATCTGCCAGACAACATGGGTCAGGTTGCCATCCTTGAGCTTGCCGACTGACTGCGTCAACGCCCCTGACAGCAGGGTGAATCCTGACGGCAGGTTCAGCTTTGCCTTGACGCCATGGGCATCCAGATCGCCGGTGTTGGTGATCCGGGCGGTGAGGGTAAAAGTCCCCAGGGACGGCACCGAAGAAGGCTTGATCAACAGGGTGGAAAATGCCGGACCGCTGGCGGCGCTGAAGTTTTCCTCTGTCGCCAGCGCATAGGGCTCGCTGCTGGCACCATCGAAGGAACTGCTGTAGGCATAGACTTTCACCACCGACGGTGCGCTGCCACTGGCTGCCACCTGATGGACGTTGTCGCGAATGGTGGTGTCGGAACTGATGGTGCCATTGGTGGATTCGTTGTACATGCGCAGATCCAGGTCACTCAGATCACGATAGCTGGTGGGCGTGGCGGCATTGTTGTAATCCACGTCCCGCTCCCAGACCAGGGTCGCCTTGTCGCCGTTATAGACCTGGCCCTTGTACAGCTTGTAGTCTCCGGCCTGGCCATTGGGTTTGACGCTGCCGGCAAAATAGTCGGTGCGGTGAAAATGGGCGTGCCACAGATCCAGGTATCCCCAGCCATAGGTCTTGTTCCATTCCCGTCCGGTTTTGGGTCCGTCATCGGCGGTGGTCTGGGTGTTGTTGTCTTCCCAGGAATCTGCCGTGTTGATCAGCACCGCCTTGATCGCCTTCGGGTCCCAGTTGCCGCCGTCAGTCAACAGCAGGGTGCCGGCACCCACCTTGGGCGCTGCGGAACTGGTGCCCCCCAGGTTGGAGTAGCCCCCGGCATTGTTGCAGGTCATGGTGTTGTTGCCGGGAGCGCTGAGATCCGGCTTCTTCCGGTTGAGAACAGTGGGACCGCGACTGCTGCTGCCGGTAATCACATCATCGGCGCGGCTGACTGTGTTGGCGTCATCCATATTGGCCACGGTCAGCCCGTTGTAGTTGTTGGCGGGCACGGTCATGGTGTTGGTGCCGAAGCCGTTGTTCCCTGCCGATTTTGCCCAGGAGGTGTTGTAGTCAAAGACCACGGCATCGACAAAGCGGGAAAATGCATGCCAGTCACTGCCGGTCGCACTGCCGTTGCCCCAGCTGTAGTTGATGACTTCCGGGTCATCCCCGGCGGATCTGAGCATCCAGTCAGCGCCCGCCATGGAGGTCGATGTACTCCCGGCGTTATCCACCAGAATGGCATTGAGACCGAAAGCCAGGCCGCGATAGGTGGCGTTGGTGCTGGCATACATGCAGGCCACACCGGTGCCGTGATTGCCATTGGGCGCATAATTTTCATAGAAGGTATGGCCGCTCAGGGCAGCGTGGGTTTCCAGTACGCCTTCATCGAGCACGCCCACATCCCAGACGCCGCCATCGAAACCTGAACTCCACCAGGAATTGACGCCCAGAGAACTGACCTGATTGTTCAATTCCGGTTTGCCGGGATGGTCGTACACCACTTCGGCGACACCCCCCGTATTGGCAATCTCTTCGAGACTGTAGGCGGGTATCACCGCCGCCACTGCATTGACCACGCCCAGGCGCTCCGTCACCCTGCCACCCATGGATTCGATCATTCTGACCATCTCTTCCTGGCTGGTGGCAAGCACTTCCCGTGAATTTTCGGCAATTTCCCTGCGCATTTTCTGCATCAACTGCTCCCGTTCCCTGTTGAGTTCCTCGACGACTTTCCTGTCCGACTCCGATACATATTGCTCCAGCATCCTGCTGTGTTCGATTTCCTCATCCTGAGATGCCAGAGATTCCCTGGGCAGATAGCGCTGGTAGATATCCCGCACCTGGCCCGCAAGTTCTTCAATTCGGGGATGGTATTTGCGATGCAGGTCCCGGGCGATCTGTCGCTGGGGCTGTTCACCGAAAATGATAATGACCGGCAGCCTCTCCGCCTTTTGCGCCAGTTCCTTCAGTTGGGGGTCAATCCTGATTACCGGCTCCGATGCCACAGGCGATTTCTTCAGGTTTTCAGCCGAGGACATCGTGCCCATGGCCAGTGTCGAAACCATCAGCGCAGTTGCCAGGGGTTTCAGGTGGAATAGTTGACTGTTGCGTTTCATATGTGCCTCCGCTGCAATCCAGCCGCGTCTCCGGGACGCTGAAAATTTAAACCAGATGTCTTGCAGCCAGTCCGTTAATGCCACAGGCTGGCTGTAATCAAATACTGGCGATAAATCTCGAAGGCTTCAGTGCGATACTGTGGCGTTTTATTGCGGAAAATTACCGTATAACAGGCGCGAGAAATTTCCCTGTACCCGGTGCAATCGCCTGTTTGCCGGACAGGGCAGACAGCAACCAATAGGGCGCTGATTACATTTTTGAGTCATTACTTCGCTTTGCCCGCACTGAGAAACTGGCTGCCTGAAAACACAGTAATTCAGGATCGGCTAGAAATAGCGGCTCAGCTGCAATTGCAAATAATCGTCGCTGGCGATCGAATAAGTGGTATCGGTCGCACTCGCGCCCCCGAAGAATCGCGCTTTGAGTTCAAGCACGACGTTCTGCCCCAGGCGGCGATCCGCCTCGACGTTGATATAGTTCTCCCCCGTGTGGACGTCGTAACCGACGCCGGCCAGGACGGCCGTATCCTGGGTGTCGTTAAACGCCAGCCGGGCACCCAGGAAAAAGTCATTGTCTGCGATCGTTGCCGGCTCGGTATCATCCCGGCCATCGTACTGGTACTCGAGCAACAGGCCGATGTCGAGGGCCGATTCCCCGACCTGGTACCGGGTGTACTCGAAGCCTCCGACCGCAGCTGCGAAGGTGCTTGCGCTGCCCTGTCGGGCGATGGCCTCCAGTTTCCAGAGCCAGGCATCCCCGGTGTATTGCAGATCGAGGCCCAGTTGGCCGATCTGATCATAATATGGTTGCAATGACAGACCGTCGGCCCCCGGTTGCAGCCGCGGTTCACGGCCGGTGCCGCGGAACAGACTCAGACCGATGTCCACATTGCCGATGTAGTGACTGTAACGCAGGGCAAAATCGACGTGACGCGAACCGGCCGCGGATTCGAACTCCGGATTGGTGGTGTCGACCGGCAGCGGCGTCCGCAACCGCCCCTTGTCCCCGGCGAAAGTTCGCTCGCGAAAATACGGCAGTGCGTAGAAACTGACCAGGCCCCAGTCCCGCTGGACCGCCAGGTTGACCATCGGCTGACCGAGTTTGTCTTCACCGTCGATGTCGGCAACGGCATCGGTCTGGTTGATGATATCGACAAGATGCAGGGATTCGGTCACGCCCCAGAATACGGTGTTGGCGCCGATCAGCAGTTCGAAACCGTCTGTTTCCCAGGCCCAATAGGCTTCCTGCAAGTCCAGCAATGACCGTTCGTGGTCTGCCTCGTCAAAGCGGAGCAAGGGAACAATCGAAGCGCGCTGGTTGCCGTCTTCGTTGCGCCAGCGCAACTCCGCCCTGGCGGCTGCGGAAAACTGGCTGTCCCGGGCCTCCTGTCCCGGCCAGCGAGCCTCCTCGGTGAACAGCCGCGATGTCAGGTCAATATTCGCAGAAAGGTCCCAGGAGGGCTCGTCAGCCAGAGTCCAAGCGCCTGACAGCACAAGCCCCAGTCCCAGGAAAAGCATAGACAGTGCTCGGTTGGCAGTCATCAGCATCACCGCAAACGGCTCAGGCGGCCCTTGACAAAATCCCTCTCGGTCAGGTCCACATCAAAGACATAATTGTCGTACAGGAGCTCCGTTTGCTTGTTGGTCTGTACGTTTCGCATCGACAATCTGTGTGCGCGCCAGACGCCATTGGCATACTGTCGATAGTCCCCGAGTTCGAGAACTTTGAGCAGATCGCCACGGCGATCGTAAAACTCCACCTTGCGCAACTGGAAGTCAGTCTGGTCAACCCAGGCGACTTGCCTGAGGTAACCGGAGTTTTGGTAACGTGGCAAGCGCTCAACCACATCACACTGCAGATCACCGCAGGACTCGGTGCCGATAAACCGGTAATCAAACTTGTTCAGCTCGAGGGCGGTGAAATCCTCGAAGGCGAACTCGGAACCGACAAAGGGGCCGGACTTGTTGCTCGAGGAGATGCGCTTGACCCGCTTCAGCGCCGGCAGGTAGAGCCATTGATCATCCGGGTCCATAATCCTGGCGTGCGACAGCAATGCCGTGCCCTCGATATCCCGGGGCGTATCAAACAGGACCAGGCTTTTGTCGCCCACGGATTCATCCTGCTTTTCGAGCGTCGATATCAACAGTGTCCGTGTCGATTGCTGTCCCGCCGCATTGCGCATGATCATCTGTAATTCGACTTTGCTGGCGCCGAAACCGAGGTCAGATCGGTCCGACCGCGCGGCGATTGCAAATCCCTGTGCCTCCGGGGTATTGGCCGCTGCGCCATTGGCCAGCATCAGTACAGATGCCAGCACAAGTGTAATGTAGGTGATCGTTTGAGATTTCATGGTGGTTTCTCCGTTTCAGTGGTGGCTTGATTGCCTTATGCCGGTGTCGGCGCCAGCGAGGGCTCCGACCCCGTTTCAGGACTGCGCTCCCGCTGGCCAATCAGCAGCAAGGCCGGCAGGAGCAGAAAATCCAGGATCAGCGCAAAGAAAATGGCGAGCAGCGTCATCAGGCCGAGATCCACGTTCATCTTGAACGCCGATGTAGTCAGCACGACGAAGCCCGAAGTCAAAATGATGGTGTTGACCAGGATCGCCACGCCGACGTTATGGAAGGCGTAGCGGATCGAGTCCCGGGCAGAAAGTTTTTGCTCGTCCCGGGCACGCACGTACTTGGCCAGGAAGTGCACCGTGTCATCGACGATGATTCCCAGGGAAATGGACGCCACGGTAGCCACCGAAAACCCGACCGTACCTACCAGTAATGCCCAGGCTCCGAAAGTCATCAGTATGGGCAGTCCGTTTGACACCAGGCTGAACAGGCCGAGGCGCAGGCTGCGCAGGGCAACCATCATGATCAACGAGATCGCCAGAATGGCCGCGATGGTGCCCGTGACCATGTTGCGCATGTTGCGCTCGCTGATATAGGTGAACATGACGGCGGCGCTGGTGGGCTGCGCTTGCATGTAGGAAGGCCAGTTTGCCTTCTGCCAGTCGGCAACATTCCTGAAGAACAATCTTGTTTCCGCCGTCGACGTCCGGCTCAGTGTTGCGGTCACCCGGGTTGCCGATTTGTCGATATTGATTCGGTCGTTCAGGTCCAGACCGTAGGGCAGGGACAATTCATACAGCAGCAGATACTGGGCAGACAGTTCGCGATCGTCCGGAATGCGGTGATAGGCGGGGTCATCGGCGTGCATGTTACGGTTGAGCCGCTTCATGATGTCGGACAGTGAATAGACATGGGTGACGCCGGGTTGCCGGCGCAGAAAGGCGGTAAATCGCTCGAGGTTATCCAGATATTCTGGTTCGCTGATGCCTCCGGGCCCGGCTGCCGGTACCGAGTATTCGATGGGATAGAGTCCGAAAAAGCCCTGGGCACTGTCGGCATCCCGGCGGAACTCGATGCGTTCGTCGAAGTACTCCACCCACTGGTCGTTGAACTCCAGTGTCGGTATCAGGGCGACCAGCACCAGTGCGGCCAGCCCCACCACCAGCAACAGTTTGCGGTAATGGGCGATTACCGAATCGGCGAGCCAGGCCATTGCCCGTTCCGACCAGGTCGGCCCCTGGGCATGGCCAGCCCGGTAGGGCAAAACCCGGACCAGGGCCGGCAGCAGCGTCAGTGAATAGAGCCATGCGGCAGCAATACCCACAGCCGTGATATTGCCCAGGTGCCAGTAGGGCGGTGAATCCGAGAAATTCAGGGCGAGAAAACCAACGATCGTCGTCAGCGAGGTGATGGTGACCGGCAAAAAGTTTAGCCTGACAGCCTGCACCAGCGCCTCTGCCTTGCCCCTGCCCCGGCGCATCAGGCTTCGTAGCGCCAGAATGATATGTATGGAGTCGGCGACGGCGAGCGTCAGGATGACGATGGGCGCCGACATGGAAATCGGCGTCAGCTTGACGCCACCGAAGCCGGCCACTCCCATGCCGATGACCGTCGACAGGACAATCACGATCAGCGTCGCCACTGTCGCCGGGAACGAGCGGATCAGCAGCCAGGTGAGGGCGAAAATCACCACGAACATCAGCGGCGTCAGGGTCGCGCCATCGTGCATGCCGGTCTCGGCAAAGGCATTGTTCAGCATGGACACGCCGGTCAGGTGCACGTCGATGTCCGGGTAGCTGTGCTCGATCCGTTTGACCAGATCCCGGGCAACGGCGACCGCCTCCGGAACTTCTGTCAGGGCCTTTTCCGGATACTGCAGGACGACATTGACCGCCGTCACCCTGGCATCCGGCGTCAGCAACTGGTTCCGCAACAGCGGTTCGGCCAGTGCGATCCTCTTGCGCTCTTGCAGATAGCCGGCCTCTCTGGTCGCGGCGTTGCTAACCAGGTCCTCGACTATCAGATCGTCCTCGATGCCGAACGTGTGCTGGAAATTCGTTACCGAGTCGACCCGGATTGCATAGGGAATCTGCCAGGCGGCTTCGGTCAGGTGCTCCACCGCATCCAGTGTCCGGGCACTGAACGCGTTTCCATCCTGCGCTTCCAGGACAAAAAAGAAGTTGTCATTCTTGGTATAGGTGTCCTGCAGTGCCTCGAACGCCCGGAGTTCAGGGTTGGCTTTCGAGAAAAACACGCGGTAATTGGTCGAAAGCTCAAGCCTGCTCATACCCGCTCCCGCCGCGATGACCAGGACCAGGGACAGGGCGATTACCGTCCAGGGACGTGAGATGGCAGTCTGTGTCAGCGATACAGCGAATCGATCTATCGCCTTGAAGTAATTGCTCATTGTTTTTTCCTCCGAGCGTCTTAAATAGTTACCAATCGGTCACAAATAGGGCAAAAAAAATCAGGTCCAGGAATCGACCAGGTCGTCGAGGGTTTCGGCTACTTCTTTCCTGGACAGGAAACCCTTGATCATCGCTGCCGACCCGGCCAGTGTCATCATCAGTTGCCTGGCAAGCTTATGGGGCTCCAGTTCTGCCCGTATTTCACCGCACCGGCGCGCTGCCCCGATAAGGTCGGTCATTGCCCGCAGTCTCTGTTCGCCAAACGACTTCAACGCCGTCTTGACCTCGGGGTCGTGGGGCGCCAGTTCCACCAGGGAATTGATCATCAGACAGCCTTTATCCTGGCCCGCGTCATCGCAGATCTTGCGAACGGCCGCCTTGATATTCGCCAGCGGTGAATCCGACCGCGACGCCGCAGCCACCACCCCACGAAATTCCACCTCGGCGTAATGCCGCAGTGCCCGCAGAAACAGTTGATGCTTGTCACCGAAGGCCCGGTACAGGCTGCCCTTGTGCAGGCCGGTGCAGGCACAGAGGTCCGCCAGTGAGGTCGCCTCGTAGCCCTTGCGCCAGAAAACGTTCATGACCGCTTCAAGTGCGGTGTCCTCGTCAAATTCCCGCGGTCTTCCCACTGACCGCTGTACCTGCGCCGGTGTCATCTGCGCACCCAATTAGTTACCATTTGGTCACTAATATAGCCCAAGGAAAAGTATTTGTAAACCGCTTGGTCAAAAATTGGCGTTTTTGGTTTTTTTGATGGCAGGATCTACAACGACGGTACCGGGGAGTTCATGACCGGGCCCTGCTCCCCGAGGTGCCCCGGGGGTCGACCATTGCACAGGGCACTGTCGATCCTGTTTCCCACAGCCACATCAGCAAGCAGCACGCCGGCTGCCGCCAATGGATCAATGGGGTTTGTAGGCCTGACGGGCCAATAACTGCCACTGGCCATGCTGTTTTTGCCAAACCAGCATTATGCCGATAGTCACCTCACCAGGCTCGCCACGATCATTGGTTTTCGCCACCAGCATATGCCGGACAATCGCCACATCACCACTGATGCTCACCGTTTGATCATTCAAATCCATCGTTACAAAATCTGAATTCCCGCTCACTATATTATCGATAAAGTCAGATTGGGATTCGACGCGTCCTCCGGAATGACCGTAGCTCAAATCACTACGGGTCAATGCTTTCAGTTGGGCGGCATCAGCATCAATCATCGCTTTTCGCAGTAATTCAACCTGGGCCTCAACCGCTTTAACGGCCTTTTCATGGTCGCTACCGGCGCTTGCCCCCTGTGCACATAAAGCCAGAACGGCCACTATCGTAAAAGATAAAATTCTATTCATGGTCATGGCTCCGAAAGTTAAATAGTACAAGAATCAAGGCAGACAGGTTCGGGTCGGGACTACACCACGGCAACCACTACAGCAGCGCCTTGATGTGGGCGACAACACTGCGGCCCAGGGCCGAAAGGGCATAACCGCCCTCGAGCATGGAGACGATGCGATCCTGACCCCACTGCCGGGCAACATTGCGCACCTCTCTGGTCACCCAGGCGTAATCGTCCTCGGTCAGGGACAGACCGGCCAGGGGGTCCTCCACGTGGGCGTCAAAGCCGGCGGAAAACAGGACCAGCTGCGGTCGGTGGGCCTGTAATGCCGGCAGCCAGTGTTCGCTAACAGCGGCCCGAAATGCCGGGCCTCCGCTTGCCGGGGGCAGGGGCACGTTGACGATATGCTCGCTGTCGGTACCGATGCCGGTGCCCGGGTAGAGCGGATACTGGAAGGTGGAGCAGAGCAGTACCCGCGGGTCATCGCGAAAGATATCTTCGGTGCCATTGCCGTGGTGGACATCGAAATCAACGATGGCCACCCGCTCCAGGTGGTACATCGCCATGGCGTGGGCGGCGGCGACGGCAATATTGTCGAAGAAGCAGAAGCCCATGGCCCGGTCCCGTTCCGCGTGATGCCCCGGGGGCCGAACGCTGCAAAAAGCGCTGTTGACCCGGTTTTCCATAATCAGGTCCACCGCCAGGATGCCGGCGCCCGCCGCCCGCAGCGCCGCCGACAGGGTATGGGGATTCATGCTGGTATCCGGGTCGATGGCGACCATGCCCTGTTTCGGTGCAGCGGCAAATATCTGCTCCACATAGTCAGGTGCGTGAACGCGGCACAATTGTTCCCGGCTGGCCAGCGGTGCGTCGTGGTGATAGAGGCTGATATCCAGCCCGCTGGCGATGAGTTGGTCCGATATGGCATGCAACCGCGCCGGGCATTCCGGATGGTATTGTCCCATGTCATGCAGGGCGCAATCGGGATGTGTAATCAGGGCTACTGGCATGGGACAATGGCTCCTTTACAGTGAATCACATTAAACACTAGCACAGGTCTTTAAGCCATGGGACCACACTACCTCGAACATCTCTTTTCGCCGAAAACCATTGCCGTATTCGGCGCCAGCGACAGGGCCGATTCGGTTGGCGGCCGCACCTATCAAAACCTGCTGCAAGGCGACTTTAGCGGCGCCATCTACCCGGTCAATCCGAAACATGAAAAGCTGGCTGAGGCCCGCTGCTACCCGGACCTGGACAGCATCGGCTTGCCGGTGGACCTGGCAGTCATTGCCACCCCGGCGGCCACGGTGCCGGACATCCTGCGCCAGTGCGGCGAACACAATGTTCGGGCCGCCATTGTTCTCAGCGCCGGTTTTACCGATGACGGCAAGGCCAACGCCCTGCAACAGACGCTGGTGCAACAGGCCCGCCACGATAACATTCGCCTGCTCGGCCCCAACTGCCTGGGCCTGGTTCGACCCAGGGTCGGTCTCAATGCCACCTTCAGCAATAACAGCGCCGGCCGCGGCAACCTGACCCTGATTTCCCAGTCCGGTGCCCTGTGCACGGCCATTCTCGACTGGGCGGCGAGCCGCAACATCGGTTTTGCCGCCGTCGTCTCCCTGGGCGACGCCATCGACATCGATTTCGGCAGCATGCTCGACTACCTGGCCATGGACAATGAGACCCGGGGCATCCTGCTCTATATCGAGGGCGTTCGCGATGCCCGGGCCTTCATGAGCGGCCTGCGCAGCGCCGCGCGGATGAAACCGGTGGTGGCGATGAAAGTGGGGCGGCACGACGCCAGCGCCCGGGCGGCCCTGTCCCATACCGGGTCCCTGGTGGGCTCCGACGACGTCTTTGACGCCGGATTGCGCCGGGCCGGGGTGGTACGAGTGCAGGATATCAACCAGCTGTTCGCCGCCGCCCAGTTGCTGGCCAACCAGCACCGGGCCAGCGGCAACCGGCTGGCCATTGTCACCAACGGCGGCGGCCCGGGAATCATGGCCACCGACCGGGCCCTGGACCTGGATATCGAACTGGCGCAGCTGTCGTCCGCGACCCGGGATCGGCTCAACGCCCTGATGCCGGCTCACTGGTCCCACGGCAACCCGGTGGACGTGCTTGGCGATGCGCCGCCGGAGCGCTACGAGCAGGCCGTGGCCGCGTGCCTGGCCGACCCCAACGTCGATGGCGTGCTGGTGATCCTGACACCCCAGGCCATGACCTACCCCCAGGCCGTGGCCGAGCGCATCGTCAACCTGGGGCAACCGGGACAAAAAAGCATTCTCACCTGCTGGATGGGTTTTGGTCAGGTGGAGACATCTCGGCAACTGTTCGCCAAACACAAGATTCCCAGCTTCGCCACCCCGGAAAGTGCAGTGGAAGCCTTCAGCCACCTGGTGGAGTATTACCACAACCAGCAGTTGCTGATGCAGGTGCCGGGCCCAATGAAGCAGAGCAGCGAGCCGGATGCCGAAGGGGTGCACCTGATTATCGAGGCCGCCCTGGCTGAGCACCGCAGCCTGCTGAGTCGGGCCGAGACCAATGCCGTGCTGGCCGCCTTTGGCATTCCGGTGATGCCGGTAACCGAGTGCCGCACCCCCAACGAGGCGCTGATAGCCGCCCAATCCATGGGCTTTCCGGTGGCGATGAAAATCCACTCGCCGGACATTTCCCACAAGACCGACGTCGACGGCGTCCGCCTCAACATCAACAACGCCCAGTCCGTGCGCAGCACCTATCGGGAGCTGATGGACAGCGTGCGCGCCTTGCGGCCAAACGCCAGCCTTACCGGGGTAACTATCGAACCCATGTACCGCAAGCCCCACGGCCGCGAACTGATGGCCGGGGTCTTGCGCGACCCCCTGTTCGGGCCGGTGATCACCTTCGGCGCCGGCGGCACCATGGTGGAATTCATTCGGGACCGCGCCACCGCCCTGCCGCCCCTGAATACACTGATTATCGAGAAACTGATCAGCGGCACCCGGGTGAGCAAGTTGCTGGAGCAGTTTCGCAACCAGCCACCGGTGGACCGGGCCGCCATCATCGAGCTACTGCGCCATCTTTCTGAACTGGTGTGCGAACTGCCCCAGATTCGCGAACTGGATATCAACCCTTTCGTAGTCAACGAGGACGGGGCGGTGGTGCTGGATGCCCGCATCGTGGTCGACCACCACGGCATCGGCCAGCACCGCTACGCCCACATGGCGATTCACCCCTACCCGGCGCACCTGACCTCACATCACCAGTTGGCAGACGGCACAGAGATTGTCATGCGTCCCATTCGCCCCGAGGATGCGGAAATAGAGATGGCCTTTGTTTCCGGCCTGTCGGAGCAGACCAAGTATTTTCGTTTTATGCAGGCGCTGCAGGAGCTGACACCGCAGATGCTGGTGCGCTTTACCCAGATCGACTACGACCGGGAAATGGCCCTGATTGCCGTGGTCCGGGAAGACGGCGCTGAAAAGGAAATTGCCGTGGCGCGCTATATCATCAATCCCGACGGCGCCAGCTGCGAGTTTGCCATCGTTGTCGCCGACCAGTGGGCCCGCAAGGGTATCGGCTCGGAACTGATGGGCAAGTTGATCGAGGTAGCCAGGGCCCGGGGCCTGCAGACCATGGACGGCGAGGTGCTGGCCAACAACCGACCCATGCTGGACATGATTCGCCATCTGGGTTTCGTTATATTGCCGAGGAAGGACTACCCCAATGTGGTCCTGGTCAGCAAGGTTTTGTAAGGCCGGTTGCGCCAACAGAGGTTGGCAACGAGCCAGTAACAAGAACAAGAAAACTGATAACAGGAGCACCGATGAACGATAATACTTCCGACCGCCGGGCCACTGCCCTGTTTGTCTCCCATGGTGGCGGTCCTCTACCGTTGCTGGGGGATGCCGCTCACCGGCAACTGGTCGACAGCCTGAAAGTCATTTCTGTTGCCTTCCCCAGGCCTGCGGCCATCATCCTGGTCAGTGCCCACTGGGAGGCAGACCGGCCCACGGTTACCGGCGCCGATAATCCGGCTCTGATTTACGATTACTACAACTTTCCTCCGGCATCCTACGAGATCCGTTACCCGGCGCCGGGGCAGCCGGCACTGGCGGCAAAAATCCACAGCCTGCTGGTCAGACAGGGTATCGACGCGGCTATTTCCGACCATCGCGGCTTTGACCACGGCCTGTTTGTGCCCCTGAAAATCATGTACCCGGAGGCGGACATCCCCTGCGTACAACTGTCCCTGGTCAAAGGCCTGGACCCCGGCATCCACCTTCAAATGGGACGAGCCCTGGCTTCCCTGCCGACAGAGAATGTCCTGGTCATCGGTTCCGGTTTTTCCTTTCATAACCTGCCAGCCTTCTTCCGGCCGGGTTCTGCAGCGGAAAAAGCCATGAACGCCGACTTTGAGCAGTGGCTGATCGACACCTGCAGCAGTGACCGGATCAGCGAAAGTGAACGCCATCGCCGGCTGGTAAATTGGGCGGAAGCGCCCGCTGCCAGGTTCTGCCACCCCCGGGAGGAACACCTGTTGCCGCTGCATGTCTGCTATGGTGTCGCCGACTCGCCCGCACGGCAGGTATTCCGTTTTGAGGTCATGGGCAAGCAGGCCAGCGCCTTCCTCTGGTGACCTGGCGGCTTTCGATTAATTGCGGCCTGTCGACCTGGACCAATTTTTTTCCAGCGACAACGGGGATGCTGGACTATATTCTCGAAGCAAGAGTTCCCGAAACAAGAGTTCCCGAAGCAAGAGTTCCGGAGGCAAGAGTTCCGGAGGCAAGAGTTCCAAAGGGAGATTTCAGTTGCCCGGCTTCAGTATTGAGAAATTTCTCCGGTACCATTGGGCATCAGGGCCCTGGAAAGGCATATTCACCCTGAATCTGCGGGCCCACGCCAGACTCGGCCGTGGCGCCCGGCGGCACACCGCATGCAACCGTAGATTCCCCAAGCGGCGATGCCAGTGCCCATGTAACCCGCCGAGTCGCTGCAATCTATAGAGAGATCTGTTATGAAAAAAACAATGACGTTGAAAACCAGGCTGTTGACCGGCCTGCTCCTGTCGACGGCCCTGGCGAACCCGGTATTCGCCCAGACGGACGACCAGGCGATGCTGGATCGCGGCAAATATCTGGTCAAGCTCGGTGGCTGCAATGACTGCCATACACCGGGATATCTCCTCTCCGAGGGCAAGGTCCCGGAAAGTCTGTGGCTCACCGGCGACAGCTTCGGCTGGCGTGGCCCCTGGGGCACCACCTATGCCCCCAATCTGCGCCTGCTGATGCAAACCCTGGACGAGGACGAGTGGCTGGAAATGGCCAGGACACTGAAGCGCAGACCGCCAATGCCCTGGTTCACGCTCAACGAACTTGACACCGAGGACCTGCGGGCCATCTACCGCTATACCCGCCATCTTGGCCCCGCTGGCGAACCGGCGCCGGAATTCGTACCGCCTGACCAGGAGCCGCCACCGCCCTATGCCCTGTTTCCGTCACCACCTCAATAAACTGTGCAGACCGGCCCCGGATCGCACCCTGGCCGGCTGTTCCCTGCCGACGGATATCTTCCCTTGTCGGGACTGTCTCGACGCCGGATACCGGCGTCGGGCAATCGGCGTTTCCCGGGTCTGGTAATGCCGGCGGCAACCCCGGTGGCGGACCTTTGCATTCTGCGGGCCAGTCCGGCTGATGCCGCAGCCATCAGCGCCCTGATTCAGAGCCTGGGGCACTTTATTACCCTGGGTTGCGATGACGAGGGGGCCCAACAGCTGTTGTCAGCCATGACCCCGAAAATGATCGAGAGCTACATTACCAACCCGGCGTTTGTTTATTTCATCGGCCGGATTGACGCAGACCTGGTCGGCGCGGTGGCCATTCGCGATGCCCGACACCTGTTTCATCTGTTTGTCGCCACCGGTTACCAGCGCCAGGGCTTCGCCCGGGCACTCTGGCTGGCTGCCAGGAAAGCGGCAACGGCGGCCGGTAACGACGGGGCCTTCACCGTCAATTCCACTCTCTACGCCGTCCCGGTCTACCAGCACTTCGGTTTTGTCGCCACCGGGCCTCGAAACCGCCACAACGGCATCGTCCATGTTCCCATGACACTGCAGATGAACCGGCAATAGACTGACGAGTACGCTGACGTCCCTGAATGCCAGCAAGGTCACAGTCAATGGTATTGGCACCACATCACAAAAGGATTGGCCCCGGGAAGGCCTTTCAATGGGAAGCCGGCTTAAATGGCGGGGTGCCTTCAATAACTTCCGAAAAATATAGGAGTAACTATTCAGGAGGCGGACCATGATTGCCAACAGCAATCTGAAAAGACTGCTCGACAAGGCCCTGGGTCAGCAGCTTGACGGCGCCTGTCCCGGTGCCATCCTGGAGATTACCGGAACCGAATTTGAGCGCATTTTTTCCCGGGCGCTGGGACTTTTTTCTCCTGAAGAGTCCGGGCCCCTGGAACCTGCCGATGGCTTTCGGGCAGCCAGTGTCACCAAGACAGTCACTGCGGCAGTCGCCGTTCGTCTGGCTGCGGAAGGGCACTGGAAACTCGATGATTCCGTGACCAACTGGCTACCTTCGTCAGTGGCCGGCAGCCTGCTCAAACTCAAGGGGCTTTCCAGCCCGGATGCACTGACCATACGCCGGCTGCTGGGCCACAGCAGTGGCCTGCCTGATTATTTTTTCGATCCCGGTTTTCAGCAGCAGGTCCGGGAGCAACCGGATCGTATCTGGCAACCGCATGAACTTGTCGAAGCCGCAGTCAAGATCGGCGAAATGCTGTTTTCACCGGGCACGGACTTTAGTTACGGCGATACCGCCTACGTCCTCGTCGGCATTGCCATCGAGACAATTCTCGGTTGTACCCTGGCCGAGGCCTACCGGTCACTGGTCTTTCAACCCCTGGAAATGGAGGCAACCTATCTCGAGTGGCGTGAACCTCCCCGGGGCAGCAGGCTTTCGCACCATTTTGACCAGGTTAAGGATCTCCGCCATGCCAACCTTTCCTTCGATTGGGCCGGTGGCGGCCTGGTGACCAATGCGCCGGATCTGGCCAGGTTCCTGCGCGGCCTGTTTGGCCATGCCCTGTTCGACCAGCGCTGGTTACATGAAATGCTGAACTGGCGCAGGGCCACTCGCTGGCGGCCCCACAGCAGTGCCCGCTATCTTCACTACGGCCTGGGCCTGGGCGCCAACATTGCCTGGGGACAGAAGATTTTTGGCGCCACCGGGGTCTGGGGTGCGTTCGCCTATTATTGTCCCGCCGCCGATGTCACCATTACCGGCACCCTGAACCGGATTGGCGCCGATCGCCCGGCGCTGATGGACGCTGTTATCCACGGGTTGATTCACGAGGGGGTGATTACCGGAAAAGCCTGATTCTTTTGACGCCGGGACTGGTGCATAGACCCTGTGATCGGCGGCCTGGAGCACACTTCAACCATGACCAAACCGAGATTTTTTATCACTGATGTCTTTACCACCGAGCGCTACGGAGGCAATCCCCTGGCCACCTTTGCCGATTGTGACAGCCTGTCGGACCGGGACATGCAGGCTATCGCCCGGGAGATCAATTTCTCCGAAACCACGTTTATCACTTCCATGCAACCCGGCCGTGACGGCTTTGCCGTGAGAATCTTCACACCGACGGCCGAAGTCCCCTTCGCTGGCCACCCTGTTCTGGGCACGGCCCATGTCATCCGCCATCAATTGTGCCTGTCAAAGACCGATGAAATCGTCCTGGGCCTGGGAGCTGGTCCGGTCCGGGTGACCTTTGCCGCGGCCGACACCGGGACTGCCGTGCTCTGGATGCAACAACCGACACCGGTCTTCGGCGACACTTATCAACCCGGGACCCTGGCCGGCATTCTGGGTATCGACGACACCGACTTCACACCCGGCTGGCCGATCCAGGAGGTGTCCACCGGCTTTCCCCACATCATCGTGCCGCTGAAAGACCTGAACACACTGAAACGGGTTGTGGTCGACCGGCAGGCCTGCCTCGATCTGGTCGACAACGCCTGGGCGAAGCTGGTCCTGGTGTTTTGCACCGAAGGTTATAACCCCGGGCAGGGACTGGGTGTCAGGGTTTTTGCCGACTACTACGGCATTGCCGAGGACGCGGCCACCGGCAGTGGCAACGGCTGCCTTGCGGCGTATCTTCTGCATCACGGCTTGCTGGGCCCGGGACCCGTGGATATCGTCGCCGGTCAGGGGTACGAGATGGGCCGGCCCTCGACGCTGGCCCTGCGGGCACAGGCAGCGGGCGGCACCATCAATATCGGTGTCGGCGGCTGTGTTGTCGACGTCGCCCAGGGTATTTGGGGTTAAAATCCAGGCTATGCCGGAACCGGTACAATGGCAAAGAACAACGCAACAGGAAAGCCAATGAATGACGTGAAATATGCGGGCTTCTGGATCAGAACCGGTGCGGCCCTGATTGACTCCCTTCTTATGGCCATGGTCCTGGCGCCGGTGTTGTCCCTGATCTATGGCAGGGATTACTGGCACCGCACGGCCGGTTTATCCGGTTCATGGGATTTTTTCTTCAACTATATCCTGCCGGCCGTGGCCGTGATTGCCTTCTGGGTGTGGAAATCGGCGACCCCCGGGAAGATGATACTGAAGCTTCGCATTGTCGACGCCCAAACCGGGGGGAAACCCAGCACCGGTCAGTTTATCGGCCGCTACCTGGGCTACTACGTATCGATATTGCCGCTGATGCTGGGCATTATCTGGGTCGGCCTGGACAAGCGAAAGCAGGGCTGGCACGACAAACTGGCGGGAACCGTGGTGATTCGAGACGCCGGCACTGATCCGGTACGGTTTGAAGCACCGGAGTGAAGGACATTACCAAGAGGAGACAAACAATGCGCTCAATCTGCAGAAAATATCTGGTACCGGCATTCATCCCCCTGACCCTGTTGTTCTGCGGCCCGGTAACGGCCGATGCCGGCCAGGTACGCCACCTGGTTATATTCAAATACAAGGACGGCGCTTCAGCCGAACAGATTCAGGCGATTACCGACAGTTTTCGCCAGTTGCAGCAGCGTATTCCCGGCATTCTTTCCTTCGAGTACGGGATCAACAACAGTCCGGAGGGGCTGAATCGTGGCCTGACCCACGTTTACATGCTGACGTTTGCCGATGCCGCCGCCCGGGACGCTTACCTGCCCCACCCCGAACACGGCAAGTTTGGCGAAATGGTGATGCAAACGGGCATCCTCGATGAGGTTTTCGTCATTGATTACGAACCCCGGGACTCGAACCCGTCAACCGGCCCCTGACCATGACTAAAACCACCCACACCTACTGGAACCCCCTGACGCCGGAGCACTCCGGACTCTGGCAGGACATTCCCGGACTTGAAGGCATGGCCCAGGAGTTGACCCTGAGCATGGACACGGAAACCGGCGAATACACCCGACTCACCCGCTTTCTCCCCGGCACCGATACCAGCGCATTTGGCGGCAAGTGCCACGAATACCCGGAAGAGGTATTTATCGTCAGCGGCAGGCTTTACGACCAGGCATTTGCCCTGTGGCTTGAGGCCGGCCACTATGCCAGCCGGCCGCCCGGGGAAGTCCACGGTCCGTTCAAAACCGATACCGGCTGTATTGTCCTGGAAATGTCCTTTCCCAACAGGACCGGAGGATAATCACCGGCCTTGTACGCAACAGGCAGGGTACAAGAGGACAGTACCGGCAAAGCCCTGCTGCCCCGATTATTGACCCGGCAGGCTTTTATTCAGGGTTAATGCGGCACATGGATGTGCCACCATTGGCCGAAGGCCAGTGCAAGCCATTAAAATGCAAGGGATTCTTTAATAAAAGAAAGTCGCACAGTTCCGCCCGTATTTTAAGGGCGCGCAGCTAAATGAGCAGGACGCCTGTTTAGTTGCCTGGTTACCTGTTTAATTGCCGGGTTAATAGTTGTTGCGGAAAATTTGCATAACGAGGATAAGAAAATGAAAGCTTTGCCACACTTCTACAGCGTCAGGGCCGCGGCGGGAACAGAAGGCAACCTCAGGGTCACGACCGAAGGTCTGTCTGATCTGGCGATTGCGGCACCGGCCGACTATGACGGTCCGGGTGACCACTGGTCTCCGGAACAATTGCTCATGGCCTCGGTGTCCTCCTGCCTGATATTGTCGTTTCGCGCCCTGGCCAAGCTGTCAAACCTGCAATGGCAGGCCATCGAATGCAATTCCAGCGGCGAACTGGACAAGGTGGATCGCCGTGTCAGATTTACGCGAATACAAACCAGGGCCCGGCTGACCATTGCCGCCGGCGAGAGCAGGGACAGGGCGGAAAGTCTGCTCAACAAGGCCAAGGATATCTGCTTCATCAGCAATTCCCTCACTGCCGCCAGCCAGTTCTCCACCCTGGTCATCGTCGCCGGCGAATAGACAGTGAGTGACACAGGGTGCCACCATCACCGGCTGGCAAGTCCTGTCCGGGCGGGAAGCCGGATAAGCCGGACCGGTTATCGATTCAGGACAGAACGATTTCAGACGGATCATGGCGCCAGGTCAGGGTTCGAAAATCAAACCCGTCCTCAAGGCTTGGTTTGATAATCTGAAAATAGGGCGACACGTCGAAATCCCGGGGAGCAAACAGACTGTGGTGTCGAATATGCAGAATCTCCCGATGATGCCCCAGCAATTTGGAATCTTCCTGCAACTCGATTTCCGGCAGGATAGGGTAGTGAATCGACTGAAAAGCCTGGGCTATCAGGGTAGAACAGATGGCCCGGGAGGGATCGCCGCTGCCCAGGGCGATCATGCGTCGCCGAAAGCGGCTGGGTACCGGCGGCGTCGGCAACAGATACCTTGCCAGGTCGAAGACATTGCGCAAATCGTACCGGTGGCCAATGCTGGTCCTGGCATACTGAATCACTGCATGCATTTCCTTCTCGGTCAGGCCCACCGGCCGGCAGATTCGCGTCTGCAAATGCTGGAAATGATCCAGGCCCACCAGGCGCACGCCCTCATTGATGTCGGCCTCGATCAGGCAGTTCTTGCCGGTGCAATCGCCCGCTTCAACCGGCTTACCGGCAATGTCGGCAGCGCGCTTTTCACTCTCCAGTATGAGTGCGCCCTCGGCACCGACAAACAGGGCGGCGTGGGACCAGGTGGACTGGGTCAGGTACTTGATGGCAGTACTGATCCGGGTATTTCCTTCCACCAGCAGCACATCCCCCGGTCGCAGACAGGCCAGCAGGCGATCCGGTGGCGTCGGTGCCGATGTCGATACGCTCTTGACCGGTTTGCTCAGATAGCGTGCCAGCGCTGCTCCAAGCCCGGTCATTGCCCTGTTCATAACTTCACCCCTAAACCGCACAATTGAAAACTTTGACCCTGAAAATCGCCAATTCTCAACACGGGACGGATTTTCAGTGCGCTTTTTGCTTATTACCAGCGGTAGCAGGCGCCTGTCACCGCTTTTTCGGGCAGACAATCGACGCACAGGGGCTGACGCAAGAGCCCGGATCGGGCCGGCGCACCAGGTGTTTCGTTTCGCCAGGTTTTTGTGTGGTAATCGCCGCCCTGTCGCAGCCACCCGGGAAGCAATCGCTCATCGGTACCGAACAGGTTATTGCGATCAGCCTGCCGATACCGGATGATTGCGGCTCCGAGCCGAAAAGTTGTCATGGCCTGTTCACACTTGTGTATTATTTTTTCCGGATACAGGCACTGTCACCGGCCCCAAAAATTACGGACCTGCCAATCCAGACCAGCAGTGCCGGATGCCCAGTCCGGAAACCCCGATTCTAATGACGATTGCCAAAGACGATTTCTGCAGAAACGGTGCCCACCCACTTATATTTTCTCCGCTACCGACTGCGCTGTTAACGCCGGTGGCAATGGTTACATCAAGCAGGTTCACAACCCGTGACAACTGAAGTTCCCGGCACGACCGGTAGCACCGACAGCAGTGCTTTTCTCAGAAATCCATTCGACCAGAACGACGCTGCCATCGATCGTGCCCGGGTGCACTTTATCACCGGCGCCACGGGATTGCTGGCTTCGGAGTATGTGGCCTGTGTCCTGGACAGGGAACCCAAGGCCCGCCTGAGACTGCTGATAAGGAGCACCTCGGCACAAAACGCGGCAAAAAGGGTGGATGATCTGATCGGATTCCTCTATCCCGATCCCGGGGACTATGCCCGGGCAAGGCCCCGGGTGCTGGCGCTGTGGGGTGATATCACCCAGCCCGATCTGGGTATGGACGAGCGGGACTGGCAGCAGCTGACCCGGGAGGTAGATGTCATCGTCCACGCCGCGGCCCTGACCGACTGCAGTGCGACCCTGGAAGAGTCCAGGCTGGTCAATGTCCAGGGAACTCGACAGATCATCGATCTTGCCCACGCCTGCGGTCCGGGGCTGGAAAGATTGCTGTATGTCTCTTCGGCCTATGTCGCCGGCGCCAGCACCGGGCGCCTGATCCCGGATGACCTGGATCTGGAGACGAAGACCTGCGACTGGTATCAACAGACCAAGCGTGAGGCAGAGGCCCTGATGCGCAAGATATGGAAGCGGATTCCGGTCACCATCGTCCGCCCCTCCACCCTGGTGGGCAATGCCGAAAATGGCAGGGCCTTTGTCTACAGAAACGCCTATCTGCCCCTGCAACAGATGTACAACGGCCTTCGCCTGGCATTTCCGGTAAGTCCTCGCGCCCGTTTCGACGCCGTCCCCTCGGATTGGACCGCCAAAGCCCTGTATGCCCTGATCAACCATGACGATGCCAGGGGCCGTTGTTTCCATCTCACCGCCGGCGACCTGGCCCCGAAAAACCGCGAGGTCAACACCGCCATCGTCAAGGCCTTTAACGCCTGCGCCGAGCACTGCAAGTCCTGCCTGCTGGTGCCCCGATTGATATATAACAGTCTGTTCACCGCGCCGCTGAGAAAAAACCTGGAACAGGACCAGTCATTACCGGAACAACTGGCGCGGTACCACGCCTACATTCAATTCCAGCGCTGTTTTGACAATGAAGGCACCCTGGCAGTCACCAGGCCACTCGGTATTGAGCAGCCTTCATTTGCCGCCTACCTTCCCGTCCTGTTACGCTTCGCCATCAACGACCGGTGGCAACAACGGCGCGAGTCCTTGCTGAAGGACAACGAATAAGCGGCTGATGCTGCTAGGGCCTGTTAACACTAATTGGATTGCCGTTGTTGAGTCTAAAAATTCACCAATCAAGGCGCGAGGAGAGTGGTTTGGTTACTCCAAATGAGCGACGAGCAACGCTGAGTGGTGAATTTTTAGACTCAACCCGGAGGGCTGGGTCCATGTTTCTGCCCCGCTTCGTTATCAATCGCTCATGTAGAGTCACTACACCACGCTCATTCTGCCTCGCCGGGCAGAAAAATGGCCACCAGCAACGATAAAACTATTAGAGTTAACAGGCCCTAGAGACCTTGACCGGGCCGTTACTTGAGGAGATAACACCATGAGTCAAAACGTAGTGATCACCGGCGGCAACCGTGGCATAGGCCTGGCCCTGGTCAAGGAGTATCTTCAACGGGGCGCCAGGGTCATTGCCGTCTGTCGTCAGGGTAGCGCCGCCCTGGCCGATACCGCCGCCAGGGTCATCGACGGAGTGGATGTCGCCCGGGCGGAAGATATGGACCACCTGCACCGACAGCTCGCCGATAACAGCATCGATATCCTGATCAATAACGCCGGCATTCTGCGTTCGGACAGCCTTGAACAACTGGATTTCGATGCCGCCATTAGCCAGTTTCAGGTCAACTGCCTCGGCCCGCTACGGGTAACCCGGGCGCTGCTGCCCCTGCTGGGGGACGGTGCCAGAGTGGGGCTGATCACCAGTCGCATGGGCTCCATCGCCGACAACAGTTCCGGCGGCAGCTACGGCTACCGGATGTCCAAGGCGGCGCTCAACGCCGCCGGCATGTCCCTGGCCCATGATCTTCGCGCCAGGGGTATTGCCGTCGCCATTTTGCATCCGGGCTATGTCCAGACCGACATGGTGGGTGGCCGTGGCGACGTGCCGCCAGAGTTGGCAGCACAGCGCCTAGCCGCAAGAATGGATGATCTGAATCTGGACAATAGCGGCACCTTCTGGCACGCCAACGGCCAGGTTCTGCCCTGGTAGCAAATGGCAAGGTCATATGCCTCCGGTTGGGGGTACCGGCCCGAGACAGGAGTACCGACGCCCGGACTACCGAGACCTCGAATTTCCATACCTCAAAATACCCTCTCCCCCTGCGCAGGGCCCCGCGGCTCAGATCCTGCGAACCTGATTCACCCCCGATTGGTAACTGTAGCCCGCTGCATCGAGAGTCCTGTCTAGCAGGTCCCTATCCAGGTCAAAGGCGCGGGTCAGTTCCCCGAGATTGCTGTACTCATTGCGCAGTTTCATGTTGATGATGCTGATCAGCATCGCCGGTTCCATGGTACGGATCTTTTCATCGGTAAGTGTCATCAGGTCTGAAATTCCCCGTTAACGACTGGCGGCCCGGGGGCTGCCGGCGCTTTCCGCCGAATTCGCTCCCAGATGGATTCATGCAGGGTATAGGCAACCGTATTTACCGCCGGTTCCACCAATGCCACCAGACCGCCAACGACGATACTGCCGGTCAACAGCCAGGCAACCGTAAAGGCAACGCTAAAGTGGGTAATGGCAAATGTCAGGGTTTTCATGGCGAACTCTCAGGAAAATATTTCAGTTACATTTACACTACA
>QJWQ01000047.1 GCA_003235325.1 Gammaproteobacteria bacterium
CTGACACCAACGCCGACGGTAATTTTTTCCTGTGGCATCCTGTTAATGACCCGGCGGCCACTACTTCGGTTTCAGGTCCTGCCGGTTGTCTGGCTGGTGGTGGCCGCGGGCACAGGCTGGGTGTTGGCGATAATCCCCGATCAGGTGTTTCCGCTGCTGGCGATATTGATACTGGCCTGGGTACCGTTGTACAGGCGCAGGGTGCGATGACAGCCCCCTGTGCCCGGTACCGGATGACAGGCTGGTCCGTGCAAAACTGCCGGCATCGGCCTCAGGTCACAAGCGCTGTCAGTGACCAGAACCGGGTTTCACATTGACTTCCGGCACCTGAAATGACGGCAAGGAATACCGCCTGAATTGTCTATCCTGATGATATAAAACACTAAATTTGAAACCCCGTCACCCTGGACCAGGGACTTTCCCGAATGGGTGACGACCTGACCCTGATCCTGTCAAAATGGGTCAAGGTGTATGATGCACTGCACAAAATAATATGTTAGGCTGAATGACATTAAAGCGCCTGCTGCCCCTCAAACTCTGGCTGCTGCAGTCGCGCTTCCCGTTTTGCCAATACCCGCCCCAGGCCAGTGCCCGGTCGACACGCAACAACCGGCTGTTGTGCCATCACGGGTGAGGAGACAAATTATGCCTTTTGTAGATACCCCCGAGCTGCGTATTCACTATCGAACGGCGGGCTCCGGTCCGGTCGCCGTGGTCTTTGTCCACGGCAATTTCGCCACCTCGGCCTGGTGGCAGCCGATCCTGGAGCATCTGCCACCGGGAATCGTTGCCTATGCACCGGACCTGCGCGGCTGCGGCCAGTCCGGCAGGACCATGCTTGGCTACGACATGCCGCAACTGTCCGGGGACCTGCGCGCATTCACCGAGGCGTTGCAGCTTGACGCGTTCCACCTGGTTGGCCAGTCGCTGGGTGGTGCCGTCGCCCTGCAGTTCGCCCTGGACTGCGCGGAACGAACGCCGGATTCATCGCCGGTGCTGAGCCTGTTGCTGATGGCGCCGGTGCCTGCTAACGGCCTGGACGGATTGCGGGATAACGGCGGCGATGAGGACCCGCAGATCGGCCAGCAACTGTCGCAGCCGGAGATGACTGCACATTTGACGCTGTTTACGCTGTTGCAAACGACCGGTCTCTACGGCCTGAACAAGTTACTGTTGCGCCGTGCAATCGCACAGATGACACCCAAAGCCAGGTTGTTTTCGCCTTCCCTGGACGATCTGGTAGAGGACGCCGCCCAGATATCTCCCGCCGCCCTGGTGGGTTTCTACCGGGCCGTCGAGCAATGGAATGTTCGGGATCGACTGTCGGATTTGAATCTGCCCACCACGATTCTCTGGGGCGAGAAGGATTCCATCGTGCCCCTCAAGGGCATGCAGGATACGGTGGCGCGCCTGCCCCGTGGCAAACTGGTGATATGCCCCGAACTCGGTCATGCGCCGCAATTTGAATTTCCCGACAAGGTTGTCGAATTGATGATGCAGGTCATCACCAGGGACGCACTGCGGCAGCGATTGGGCTGGTACGCCTGGCGCCTGCGCCGGCTGGTGGCGCGGTATGTCTCGAAAAGGCCGGGCAAATCCGGGCAACAGCGGGGACTGGTTGTCCGCAAAAAGTCCCCCACTGCGGATGGCTGAGACCGGATCCAGGGTCCCGGCAGTGTCGGGACCTTTGTCGCAGCCCGGCCCTGGCCTGGAACCGCCAGTACCTGGAACCGGCAGGCCCTAGAAAAAGACGTGCAATTGAACGAAGGCCTCTTCGCGGTTGTTGATCGGCTGGTTATCGTCGCTATCAAACTGACGGTAACCGGCACGCAACTGGGTGAAACTCCAGGGCGAGTACTCCCAGATGACACTGCCCCGGTAAATATCTTCCACGGTACTGTCATCACTTGCGATCGACTCAAGGGTGACTTTCAGGTTGTGTCCCTGGCGAAAGGCGTAGTCGGCTTCCAGCAACGCTGTGTCGAGCTGGTTATCCGGTTGCCCCCTGGTCTTGTCCTCGATCCGGTCCCATTCAAAAAGCCAGGCAATATCACCGGTGTGCAGGCCGGCAAAGAGGCCGACCAGGGTTCTGTCGGTGAGGTCGCCGTTATTGTGGTTGGCGCTGATACCAAGGCGCCAGGGGCCGCCAATATATTCACCGCGAAAGCTGCCCTGCTTGCCGTCATTCAATTCAGCGGCGCCGGCGGAGCCATTGGTCAGTGAGACCTGTGCCTGCCACTGGCGCCGCTGAAAGCCGATTTCCAGGCCGTTGTCCGAACTGTTGAAATTGATGCCGGTTGCCTCGCGAATAAAAGCGCTGTCATCCTCGAGTCGCCAGCCGTAGGGAAGAAACATCTTGCCTGCTTTCAAGTACCAGTCGCCGCCCCTGATCATGGCCCAGGCTTCCCGGTTGAGTGAACCGCCGGGTGCCACCTTCTGATCCAGATACAGTGTCACATACTCGTTGACCGTTGCTGCCAGGTAGAGGGTTGCCCGGTCCGTTTCAAAACTGCCGGCATCCTCCTGGCCGTCGATGTCGGCAATCCGGGCACTGCCCCTGGCGTTGGCGCCGATGGACAGACCCTTGCTAAACAGGCTGGTGATGGCCTCCGATGGATTTTTGCCGACCCTGGCCGGCAGGCTGGTCTGGGCGTAGATCGAACCGAACTGGGTTCTGAGACCACCGCCGGTGGGATTGACATGGCATTGGCTGCAGGCCTGTCCGCTGCGCACGGCCAGGTAGGGCTCGGCGTTGAGCGGCATGGCCAGCAGCGCGGCATACAGCAGAGCAGCGGCTAATAGTAACAGTGACCTCGACATCATTTTTCCCCCCTGTTGCCATTGCCCCCGGCGCCAGCCGGGGCTGACTTCATCGGCTAGTTGTTCTCGGCACCGGCATCGGTCCATTCCCGCAGCGCCTGGATCAGTTCAGCCGACAGGGCCGGTCGACCCAGGGGCATGCGGTCGCCGACCGCGGCTGTTCCCTCCACCTTCTGAATCAGATAGCTGTTATTCGCGTTGCCGGGCTCGATACGCATCAGGCCGGGTACCTCGGCGCTGGGCACGTTGACGATATTGCTGTAGGCCTGGCCGGCGGTCAGGTTCTGCCCCATGGCGGGGCTGCCGCCGCTGTGGCAACCGGAAAACGTGCAGTTGGGTGTAAAGACGTTGTCCTGGATAAAAGTAAAAGTAGCGATGGCGGGCATATCGCTGATCACGGAAAACGTGCTGGTAAAATCCCCGCCGGGCGTGGCATTGCCATCGCCGTCAAGCACGTTGCCAAAACTGTCGGTTATCGGGGTGGCGCCGCTGCCCAGCAGCCGCAGGCGGTAGACATCGTCAACCGGTGCCGCCAGGCTGCCGGTGTCGATACTGAGGCTGCTGCCGGTACTGTTGAGGACGAGTGGTGTCATGGCCATTTCATTGCCGTCGCCAAAGCTGCCGTCGCCGCCACTGGCCAGTAATTCGACCGTGTCGGTGGTCACTGTCGCAGTGGCGACTTCGGAGTTGAAGCTGACAGTGATCTCCCCCGGGAATTGGGTCAGCTCGGCCCCGGTGCCAGGATTGACGCTGTCAACCATGAAAGTGTCGCCGGGGCCGGTGGCTGAGGAATTTTCCGGCAGCCACTGGCCGTGGATAATGCCGTCCGGCCAGTCGGGGTTGCTGACCGTAAAGTACAGGGACTGACTGCGGAGACTCTCGATGTCGTCCGCTGAGAGAGCGATATTCTCCG
>QJWQ01000077.1 GCA_003235325.1 Gammaproteobacteria bacterium
TTAACCCGGCAAGCTTTTATGTAGGGTTAATGCGGCACATAGACGTGCCGCCATTGGCCGTAGGCCAATGCAAGCCCTTAAAATACAAGGAACTTCGCACAGTTCCGCAAGAATTTTAAGGGCGTGCACCTAAATAGGCAGGAAGCCTATTTAGGTGCCGGGTTAATAACCCGTCAAGCTGGCCGAATCGGGGTGAAGCGAGCGAGTATTTTCCCGCTAGAACAACCGGACAGGTCAAGTCCCATCGGTCCATTCCGGGCTTGAGGGAATGGTAAAACAACCCGTCTACGCGCAGGCAAATTCGGTAATATCGTGGAGAACCTTTTCCCGCATGGCGTGCTTGATGTTGCGGTACGCGGTGGTCGAGATACCCCGGGGCTTCCCGGAGAACAGTTGCCTCAGCCGGCTCACTCGACGCCTGCTGACCGGACGTGCACAGGTTTCGGTGAGGCTCGGCCTCATTTTCGAATCGAAGCTACCGGGGCAGACCGCCGACGGCAAAGATAGCCGTCATGCCCAAGCAGAGTCAGGTCCGGCACCATCGATCGGGATTCGCCTTCGATCCCTTTTGAACTACATCCCGGTTGTCCCGGCCAAGCCCATAGAGGACGAAGTGGTTGGCATATGAAGTCGTGAAATGGCGCGGTTAGGGTTCTCCGGCCGATGGAGATAGCCGGTTCAAAGTGGCTTTTGTGTCTGGCTGGCTTTTGTATCTGGCTGACAGTTGTGCAGTCGGGTGTCGGCACGAACCGGGGTGCCGGGTGACAGAGACCAATCTCAGCCGCGCCCGGACCGGTCAGGAATCTCGGGCTTTTCCGGTCGTTCAGGTTTTTCCGGTCGATCAGGCTTTTCGGGACGTTCCGGCTTTTCGAGGCGTTCCGGCTTCTCAACTTTTTCAGGCCGATCCGGTCTGTCAATGTGTTCCGGGCGATCGGATTTCTCCGGTTTGGCTGGCAAATGGATGGTCTGCACCACTCCCTCGGGTGGGGGCTCGCCCTCAAATACGGTGATTCGGCTGGATTGCCCGCTATCCTGGTCTGCCAGGGCAAGTGGTTGAAAAACCAGTGTCACCAAATAAAGCAACATTGATCCGATTTTGGCTGGCATTGTCTTCTCCACGAGCCTAGATGCTGGGACCGGTTACCGCTGATTTCAGACCGGCGTTGACCGGAACCCGGGTTTTATACACTTTGTCTCCGGCGCTGTAGGAAACGTCCATATAGCCTTCCGTGCCATGCTGCAAGATCAGGGGCAGTGTCAAGAGATTCTTGCCCTTCAACAATGGCGTTTTCCAGCTCATTTCCCGGGTACCGGGATAACCGTCTATTTCGATGTTCTCTGCGAGTACGATACTGATGGTTGCGTCCTCGAAACTGTCGCTGCTGTCGATAACCACATTGACCGGTTTGACCTGGTTGACCCACAGGGCAATGGCTGCGTGAGCTACAGTGAGGGAAGTGTCCTCCGTGAAACGATCACTCAGCACCAATCCCAGGAAAATGCCCAGTAACAGCATGGCTGCCAGAGCCAGGCCGCCAAACGGGTGCCTGCGCTCCGCCCGGTTTGTTTCTATGGTCTTGCCAATGACCCTGTCGGCGAAATCGATGCCTGGATTGGGAATGATCAGCGCCGACAGTTTTTCCTTGAGCAACCGGTCTGAAAAATAATACCTGCAGGGCTCGCAGACTCTCAGGTGAGTCTGAAATTCCCAGTCGGTGTCGACCAGGCATTCCAGCGCTTCACTGGTTGTCATTAGATCCCTTGCTTGCGAACATTTCATACTAGACACTCCCAACCCTATCACGCTCGATGGCGCCGAAAGGTTCCACGGAAAGTTTTTTCTTTAATCGGGCTTTTGCCCTGTGCAGTCGGGATTTGAGGGTTCCGAGAGGAACATCGAACACAGGGGTGAGTTCCTCGAGGGTGAAGCCTTCCAGCAAATGCAACACCACCAGTGCCCGTGCTTCCCGCTCAAGTTCGTTGAGAGCGGCCAGGACCAACTCCGATAGCCGTATTGCTCCAGCCTGTCGTTCCGGGCCCGGATAGGGACAGAGAAGTCCCTCAACCGGGTCAAACTGTGCCGATTCAACGCGATTGACCAAACTCACCGGATTGCGCCGCTGACGCCGGCAGTAATCGATAAACTGATGGTAGACAACGGTTGTCAGCCAGGGGCGTAACTCCTTGATCTGCTTGAGGTCATGAGTCTTGGGATACAGCTTGATCAGTGTGTCCTGAACAATATCCTCGGCATCAACCATGGAACCGGTCAGCTTGAAAGCGGTTTGATACAGGGCCGATACGTGAGGGCGAACCAGCACCTCGAAGGTACGGGCATCGGAGTCCAGATTATCCTTTTTGATTGGACGCATGCATTTCCTTACCGCTGGTAAAATGGCAACTGTTACTACAGCAACGCGACCGACCGGACAGTCCGATCGGTCGCGCCGCAAGGTTATTCCAAAAAACCGAAAATGGTGCTCTCGATACCATTGAATCAGGGCCGAGAAGGCCGATCCGGACGGTCCGGCCGTACGGGCTTCTCGACTTTTTCGGGGCGCACCGGACGCTCCGGTCGATCCAGGTGCGGGCTCACTTCCGGTCTACCACCGGCATGTTGTAATGTCGAATCGGGTTTGCCGCCCTGAATGTCGTTCCGGGCATGCAGGGTGGCCTTTTCGTTTCGCATAACGTCACCGACTTTTATCCCGTATTCGGTCCTGAGAATTTCTCCCCAGCCCCTGCCTTCCGCCCGGTATGTGAGAAGATCATCCATTGCAATACGGGCGTCGTCGGCAATGCCGTCGTTGAGTTCATCCTGAATTTCGCCCGATTCAGCCAATTTCAGCAGCGTTTTGACTACGAGGGTCTTTTCACCCTGCCCATAGTTTTTGTCAGCATTGTTGATGGCATCGATAAGATCCCCTGCGATTTCTTCCGCATCTTCGGTATCAAATTCATTGAGGGGAAGTTCACTGCTGAGTAAATTCGCCAACTCTTCATCGCTGTTGGGGCCGCCCATTGCTTCCAGTTCTTGCACTTCCGGTTGGTCGTCAGCCAGAGCAGTTATCGATGCGCCGGTGGCAACGGCCATCGCCAGGCAAACAGCGGCGATTTTAGGGTAATACATAGTGCATCCTCTTGTTGCGTTGATTGTGTAAAAGCATCCTGCAATCTGTCTCCCTTGTACGTGTAACACGACACAAGATCGGAAAAGGTTCCCGATTTTGTTCGATTGATAACAAATAATTTCTGAATTCGGGACGGTCCTGACAGGGTGGGGCTACTCACGGGCAATGACCGTGGAATTGGCGGGGGGCGTTTGTAAACGATTTGGGCAGCTAGACTGGCCCATAAAAAAGCAGGGCCGGATCACCGCCTTTTGAATTCAGGCTTTGCTTGTACTTCGTGTCCTTTAGTGCGGGCACTCTGCAACGACAAGATTTGGCAGAAATGTCCGTCGGCAGAAGGATTTTTTATCGGTTTGAAAAGTCAGGCTGACTTTTTCAGCACCCTGCCTGTCACCTACCGAAAGCGCAGGTTGTCGCGACTCAGTTGGTCCACTGAGGTGCAACCCATCAGCTTCATGTCTCTTTCGATTTCCTCCCGCATCAGCGACAGAGCCCGCTCCACCCCCGCCTGACCGGCCGCAGCCAGGGGAAAAAGGTAATAGCGCCCCACACCGACCGCCCTGGCCCCGAGGGACAGCGCTTTCAGGACATGCGTGCCCCGCTGGACGCCGCCGTCCATCAGCACGTCGATGCGATCCCCGACCGCATCGACGATCTCCGCCAACTGATCGAAAGCTGAGCGTGAGCCGTCAAGCTGCCGACCGCCGTGATTGGAGAGAATGATTCCCGTGCAGCCGATATCCGCCGCGCGCCTGGCATCCGCCACCGACATCACGCCTTTCAGGCAGAACTGTCCGTTCCAGAAACGGACCATCTCCGCCACGTCATCCCAGTTCATGGTCGGGTCCAGCATCTCGGTGAAATAGCGACCGATGGATATGGTCCCGCCGCCCATGTCCACGTGCTGGTCCAGTTGCGGCAATCGGAAACGTTCGTGCAGCAGGTAATTACAGGCCCATCGGGGCTTGAGGGCAAACTGCAGCAGCCCCGGTAGGCTGAGCCTGAGAGGAATCGAAAACCCGGTGCGCAGGTCGCGCTCGCGGTTGCCGCCAGTGATGGTATCCACCGTCAGCATCATTACATCGACGCCCGCCCCCTTGGCACGTTCCAGCATTAACCGGTTGAGGCCGCGATCCTTGTGAAAGTAGAACTGGTACGCCTGCGGGGTGCCATAGGCCCGGCGCAACTCCTCCAGGCTCACCGTCCCCAGGGAGGAGACGCCAAACAGTGTCCCGTACTGCGATGCCGCGGCGGCTACCGCACGCTCGCCCTGGTGGTGGAACAGGCGCTGCAGGGCAGTTGGCGAACAATAAATCGGAAGCGCCAGTTTCTGGCCCATTACCGTAGTGGAGAGATCGACGTTTTCCACCCCGCGCAGGATATTGGGCACCAGGTCGCATGCCTCAAAACTGGCTGTGTTCCGGCAGTAGGTCACCTCGTCGTCGGCGGCGCCATCGATGTAATTGAAAATCGGCCCCGGCAGCCGTCTCCGGGCCAGTTCGCGGAAGTCGCGGAAGTTATGACAGTCGCTCAGTCGCATTACCGAGCCCGGTTATCTGAGTCGTCATGCCGGTTCAGGGTGACAGCAGATCACTTTGTGCTCCTGGTCCCGTAATCCCAGTGTTCCGCTATTTTTCCGTCTTCAATCCTTAACATGTCGAACCAGGTTGTTGTGTAGGTTTTTCCCTGGTGATCGGGATCGGGTAGTTCACGCCGGAAGGCCAGAACCACCAGGTCCCCCTCGGCGATCATGGACACCAGATTGTCGATCTCGGGCCGCACCGGTTGGGTTTCAAAGCGCCCGAAGAAGTCCATGAACGGCTGGCGACCTGTGGCCACATTCGGGTTGTGCTGAATGTAGTCTTCGGCCATGTATCGGGGCGCCAGAGCCATATTGCGGGCCTGAAAAACCTCGCGCCAGAAGTCGAAAACGAGCTTCTTGTTGGCTTCCAGTTGAGGGTTGTCGCTGCGAATCAGGGCTTGCTGATCCACCGCTGCCGTCACCGGTTCCTGCGCAAATACCGGCATAACCAGGCTTGCCATCGCCAGCAGAAAAATGACCTTATTCATACCTTTTTTAACCTCACCCGACTATGTGGATACCCATTTAATACCAGGTTAAGCATAACCCTTCGATTGCCCGCTGTGAAAAGATCCATGAACAAAAATGGCAAATGCCATAACCTGGTTAGTGCGTGCGCAACCCGGTATATGGGACAGGATACTGTACAGCGCGCCGGGCCATGGGTACCATGCGGCAACTTTTCAATCCTGAAATCCATCCTCCAAACGGGCATGGTCTGCGGGTGAATCTTCGAATGACTTTTCTGTCCCGTCTGACAGGCAGCGTTTGGAACGAGTGGAGCGACCTTACGAAGTGCAAGAACTCCAGATTCCCGGATATGGAACGACACCTGCTCAATTTGGGTCGCCAGTGAGGCGACCCAATACACGGTCTGAATACCGCTCTTGATTGGTAACAAAGTTAAAGCGCCCGATACAGGCTTGTTCGGGAAAATCAGCAACAGGCGGTACAGCAGTTAAAAAATGCAGATAGGCAAGCTTTGGCAGCCCGGTAATTTGCGCAATGGCAACCGACCTTTGAGCGGCATTCCATCATCACCTTGACCAACCCAAAGAAAGGAAATTCTTATGTTTAAAAAAGCCAAATATGCCCGCAACAATCTCTCTGCCGGGGCACTTGCACTGATAGCCGGATTAGGCACGGCTACTGTTCAAGCTCAGGACCCGTTTATTGGTGAACTCAAACTCTTTGGTTACAACTTTTGTCCGAGAGGCTGGACCGAGGCAGCCGGACAGTTGCTTCCCATCAGTCAAAATCAGGCGCTGTTCTCACTTTACGGCACCCAGTATGGCGGCGACGGCCGGACGACTTTTGCCCTTCCGGATTTGAGGGGCAGAGCGCCGATCGGCTTTGGCAACGGCCCGGGGCTCGGCAACTATGCCGTCGGCCAGAAAGGGGGGACCGAGAATATCACCATCACCGCCGCGAACATGCCGAGCCACAACCACTCTGCAACCACGGCTTCAACGCTGAAGGCCAGCAACGGTAACGGCCAGGCCAACACTCCCGAAGGTAATATCCTGGCCAGCGATCGCAAGAGCAAGATCTACTCGGCTGACCAGGTCGACGTCAAAATGGGTTCCAGTGCAGTGCAATCGGTCACCACCATTGGCAACACCGGCGGCAATCAAGGCATTGCCAAGCGCAGCCCCTATCTGGCCATGCGCTGGTGCGTGGCACTTCAGGGTATTTTCCCGTCCAGAAACTAAAAAGGCCCCCGGGACGTCCTCTGGTATCCAGATTTCCGTCCCGGTTTTCCGATGCGCTTTCCACGCGGCCTTCTTTCCACCCTACCCTTCTTTTCCTGGAACCTGCCCTTCTTTTCCTGGATCCCGCCCTTCTTTTCCTGGAACCCGCCCTTCTTTTCCTGGAAAGAGTCACTCCACCGGGGTTATGAACTGGCAGGTGCCGATTGACCCCTCCTGGATGCCTCCGCCCCGGGGTTTCCGTTCTGTTGGTTACGACGGGTTATTGCTGATCTGATCTACCGGCATCGGGCAGGTGATTCTCGACTCCGGCGAAAACTCGGTGGTAATGCTGACCTCGCTCAGAACCAGGCTCAGGGGCCGGTCCGTGCTCAGCAAAAACGGCGTGTCAATTTTGGCCAGGTTGGCACCGGATGCCTGGAAGCATTCCAGGTCGACGGTTATCCGGATCCATTTCTCCGCCGGTGCCCCCCGCAACGCTTCGGTGATATTGACCGCGCCGCTACAGGGGTAACCGCAATCCATACGCAGCATCACCTCGCCCTCGGGCGCGCTGTCTACCCGTACCATAGCGGATAGCGCGGCGCCGGCATCCCGCAAAGCCAGCAGGTCGACACTGGCATCGGTCTGCCAGTAGAACTGGGTTGCCCGCTGGCCGTTTCCAGACCAGGTCAGCTGGCGCCCATCCTCCTGGACCACGATATCCACCGCGGCCACCGCCAGTTCACGGTACTGGGATTGCAGATAACCGCCGGTATAGCGCTTGGCCCAGTCGCTTGCGTCCCCCAGGTAGGGTTTCCAGGGTTTTTTGGTGCCCCGGGAGAAGATGACTTTATCGAGGCTGTTATCGCCGCCGATACGCTGTTCGCCGAGATTGTCGGCCACCAGAACCTGGTCCTGCACCGAGAGCCCGTAGCCATACGGGAACAATGTGTCGGCAACAGGCAGACCCCGGTCGCCGGCATTGAGCTCCGCCGCCGGCCAGTCGAAGGACAGCCGGCCGGTAAAGTCATAGCGCACGTTGCCAGCGTCGTCACGAAACAGCAGATCGGCGACGCCACCACCCTCGGAGCCGGGCAACCAGGCGACAACAAAGGCGTCCGAGGCATTCATTTCAGCATTCACCCACATGGGGCGGCCGGTCAAAAACACGGCTACCACCGGAATGCCCTCTGATTTCAGGCGCCGCAACAGCTTCAGGTCGTCCTTATAGCTCGGGTCAAAAGCCAGCGTCTCCAGATCGCCCTGTCCCTCTGCGTAGGGTGATTCGCCGAAGACCACAATGGCGACATCCGGCCGCTCACTGTACTGTCCCTGCCGGCTGAGATAAGCGTTGCCACCCCCGGCCTCCACCGCCTGCCGGATGCCCTCGTATATGGAAGTCGCACCGGGAAAATCGTCATTGGAATTGCCTGTACCCTGCCAGCTGATGGTCCAGCCGCCACTCTGGCGGCCAATATCGTCAGCCACACCGGCCACCATGACCGTGGCGCCGTTGTTGAGCGGCAGGAGCTGGCCGTTGTTCTTCAGCAGTACCAGGGACTTGCGCACCGCCTGCCGGGCGACTGCCCGATGATCGGGATGGCCGACAATACCGGGCTTTTTAGCCCAGGGACGCTGCGAAGGCGGAACCCGGTCCATCAGCCCGACCCGGAATTTGACTCGCAGGATGCGCCGCACCGCGTCGTCAATGCGGGTTTCCGCAATGACGCCATCGCGTACCTGTTGCACCGCGTTGCGCAGAAACACCTTCCAGTCCTCCGGCACCATGATCATGTCGACGCCGGCATTGATGGACTGGGGACAGGTTTCGTTGTTGCACCCGGCCACCTGGCCGACACCATTCCAGTCGCTGACTACAAAGCCCTCGAAACCCATCCGCTCCTTGAGCACATCCGTGAGCAGAAATTTATTGCCGTGGACTTTCTCGCCGTTCCAGCTGTTAAAGGACGCCATCACCGTCATCACCCCGGCGTCGATGGCGCTGACATAGCCGCCACCGTGCTCCGCCAGCAGTTCCCGCTCGGCGAGTCGGGCGTCCCCCTGGTCGATGCCCCGGTAGGTGGCGCCGTCACCGATAAAATGCTTGGCGGTAGCGACCATATTCTCACCCTGGATGCCCTGGACAAAATTCGAGGCATAGTCGACGACAATTCCGGGTTGGTCACTGTAGCTTTCGTAGGTTCTGCCCCAGCGGTCATCGCGGGCCACTGCCACCGTCGGCGCAAACAGCCAGTCGATGCCGGTTGCCGCCACCTCGCGGGCGGTGGCCTGTGCTATCCGCTTTATGAGCGCCGGATCATTGGCTGCGCCGAGTCCGATGTTGTGGGGAAACAGTGTGGCGCCGACAACATTGTTGTGACCATGCACTGCGTCGGTACCCCAGATAACCGGTATTCCTGCCGAGCCGGCGCTGCTATCGACTGAGGCTTGATAGTAGGCATCGGCCAGCGCCAACCAGTCGTCCACCGAGGCATGCTTGTCGTTGTTGGGGAACGAGCCACCGCCATTGAGGATGCTGCCAAGGCCGTACTGGCGCAGGTCTTCCGGCGTCACGAACTTGATCTCGGCCTGGATCATCTGTGCGACCTTCTGCTCCAGTGTCATCCGCTTGAGCAGTGCCTCTACCTTGTCGTCCCGATTTTGCAGAAGACCAGTCTGCTGCGTGTCTGTTTGCTGGTTATTTTTTGGCGATCCCAGTAAACAGCCGGCAAGCGCCAGACAGGAAACCGCGAGGAAAGCCATTTTTCGAATCATCATAATCACGATACACCATGTATTAATTTTCGTTCACCTTCACGGTGGCTACCTGGAATCACAGTTCGTGGCTGTGTCCAATCCGGGCAGCAACTTTCCCACAGTTACCTTTTAGACACAGCAGCAGATACGACGGATTGGACCGAATACAGGTTGTGACGGATTCCCCAAAGACGGTGGTTCATCGATTGAGATTGTTGCGCAGCAGCGTGCGGATTTTGCGGGCGCCGTCGGCGTCGAGTGAACCCAGGCAGCCCCGGATCGCTTCCGGAATATGCGCCAGGGAATCGTCCTTCGCGTCGAAAATGTAGTGGTCGAAAATACTGCGCCAGGCCCGGCGCTGGTCCTGTGGCAAATCTCTTATGCTCAGAATGGCGCTGAGCAGCGCGTCCGAGGGCGTGCCCATATAGGCGGGACATTGCCGCCACCAGTAGTTGACCAGCACGTTCAGCGACTCCAGGCCCTGCACGTGATGCCACCACATACTGGGGATGTAAATGGCATCCCCCGGCTCCAGATCCGCCACCAGGGCGTGTTTCATCGCCTCGGCAAAACGAGGGTACCGGTCCAGGTCGGGATTGAGCAGGTCCACCAGGCTGACCGGTTGCCCGGCCGGGGTAAAATCGACGGGGCCTACGTACAGGTTGGCCAGTTGTTCCGGCGGAAACAGGGTGAAGCGGCGCCTGCCGGCACAGACACAGGCGAGCCCGTCCGGAATATCGTAGTGCGCAGGGACAATGGTCCGGTTGCCAATCCAGATGCGCATACTGTGTTCAACCTCGCCAAATTCCAGTCGATTTTCCTGCTCCACTCCGGGCAGGCAGTATGCGACCGGCGTCGAGCCCATGTAGAAGGTCGGCGGGTTGTCATTGTCCCGGTGTTCGGCGATGCGATCCAGCACCCAATCGAGCTCCGTCGCAATCTGCTCGAAATTGGTTTTTGACAGGTCGGCGTCGTAGCCGAACCCTTGATTATTGCCAGGTCCGGCGACGAATGCCTGCACCGGGGCGCCCTGGTAACGTTGGCGTAAGTAACGCTCCAATTCCCCGGAAGATTGCCGTGCCGACCTTACCAAGGGCCAGTGGCTGACAAGCCCCCTCAGCACTCTGGGTTCCGGTGTGGCCAGAATTTCCTCGAGAATTTCCTCGTGAAAGTTAGCCGATGCACTCGCCTGAATTTCCTGCAGATGGTTCATTTGCGTTACACCTCCGAATTCACCATTCAATAGCGACAGGACTTCAGTGCCTTAAGCTTCGTATTTTTGCGGTTTACCAGCTTCTGCACATTGGCCATGGAGGCCAGAATAAGGTAGCTGTACTGAAGAAACTGGTGCTGCTGTAACTGCGCCAGCTTTTCCGCCGGCAGCCCGTTCAAAGCCTCTTCGTTCAGAGTGTAAAGTCCTGACAGGTTTTGGCTGCTGCCATCGTCAAAACGCATCTCCAGGGTTACGGGCTCGATCAGGTCCAACTCTATCAAGGCATCGACAAAGATCGCCCCCAGTTCGTGTCCACTGTGTATGGCCATCAACACAGACGTGATGCTTTCCAGTAGCGGACTGGCGCCGCCGTGCTCAAGGAATATGGGCTCGCCCTCTTCCTCGCTGACGCCGGGGTGATCGAGATCAATATGGACCACCGGCGCCCTGACCGGCACACCATCCTCGAACTTCTGTTGGTAGCCGATCAGAAACGGCTGGCGCCGTATCGACAGGGGAATGTACTGGGCGTCCCAGGCGCCGCCCACAAGGTACAGGTTTTCCTTTGGGGAGAAACCGAACAGTGCGACCAACTCATAATTGCCCGATGTTGTGTCCCGGGTAAAAAACACCGGGTAATCCGGTTGCACCTGCCTGAGTTCCCCGGGGAACACCCTGGCGACACTCACCTGGTTGCCCGCTTGAGTGGGCAGAAAACTCCTTACCTTCAGATCCTTGTGGGCGATGTTATCCAGCAGAACCGGGTTAGCCATTTCATTACTCCCGAACAGTTTGTTTACGACCGAAGACAGCAACCCCCGGAAAAAGGCCGCTGCTGATCGGCAGCGGCCCCAGAGGGATGTTCCGGTTGACTAGAAGGTGGCCCGGACACCAAGGTTGTAGCGGGCACCGTACTGATTGGCACGCAACAGCTGGTTGGGGTAGCGTACGTAGGTCCGCTGCACTTCCTCCGTCAGGTTGAGCCCTTCGACAAATACCTGGACATTTTCCGTGACGCTGAAACTGACATTGGCATCCAACTGGCTGTACTCCTCGGTAAATACCGGCGAGGAGTGCTGGTCAAAACCGGACAGGAACTCGTCGCGCCAGTTGTAAGCCACCCGGGCCGAGAGCAGGTTGTTCTCGTAAAACACCGAGAAATTGGCAGAGTCGCTCATACCGGGCAGTGCGAACTGGGTGCCCACCACATCCCTGTCGGCATTGACGTCACCGCTGACCAGCGTCGCGTTGGCCGCCACGCCCCAGCCGGAACTGCCGAACATGTGCTGGGCGGCAAACTCCCAGCCACGCAGATTGCCGGTCTCGGCGTTTGACAGGCGGGTGACATCAAATACCGCCAGCGGGTCGGTCGAGTCGGGCTCGATCGGTGCATTTTCAGCCGCACCCAGATTCCCGTTGATACGGGCAAACACATTGACATCCGTAGTCTGGACACCTTCGGCGATCAGTTCCGCGCGCGCCTCATCCGCCCGCTGGCCGTTGTACACGTCCCTGATGTCTCCATAGTTTTCCTGCGTGGTGGTGCTGACCAGGAAATTGTCGACAATCTTGGTGAAATATCCCGCGGAGACATAGCTGCCGTTGTCGTTGTAGTAGTATTCCAGTGACAGATCGAAGTTGTCAGCAATGTAGGGCTTCAAAGCCGGATCGCCGGTGACGATCTTGCGCTG
>QJWQ01000005.1 GCA_003235325.1 Gammaproteobacteria bacterium
GAAAATGGCATCATCGAACTATTCTATGTCGCCGATACCGGTGGCAATATCTGGCGATTCGACACCCCGCGGGCCGGTCTCATTGCTGAGCAGGAAGATGGCACTTTCCGCACCACCAACTGGACGGTGACAAAAATTGCCGAGCTGGGTCTGAGCGGCGACGACGGTGTCGATCGCAGGTTTTTTGCGGCCATGGATATCGCCCGCTCGGAGGACGAACTCGGAGAATTTCTGGGACTAGTGGTAATTTCCGGGGACAGGGCGCATCCCAAGTCGGAGAGCGCTGTTCACAACACCGCCTTCATGATCAAGGATCGTTATCTGACCCCGGGTGATCCCGACGGCGATGGTGATCCCGCCACCAGTCTGCGTACGGCAGTTTCCCTGGATGACCTGGAGAATGTCACCAGCAACTGTCTGACCGAAGCGGACCGAAATGCAGATGGCCTGTGCCAGGTGGACGAGGCGGACAATACCGGCCTCATGAATGGCTGGTATTTTGATCTGGGCGGGGATGGTGAAGTTGCGGGAGAAAAGGGCTTTACGACGCCATTGATCGGTTTTGATCCGGAGTCCGGAAAACCGGTCGTCTTCTTCACCACCTATGTCCGGGAGGACGATGGTGCAGTCGAGTGCGCCAATAGCCTGGGTTACAGCCGACTGTACCAGGTGGATTTCCTTTCGGGTGCGCCCACGGCGCACCTGAGTGGCGAAACCACCGATGCGGACTTTGTTCGTGAAGACCGCTTTGAGGATCTGGTGGACGGCATCGATGGTGGTGTCACTGCTGTTACGCCGAGCCAGGGTCTGACCTCGTCGGGTCGGCCCCTGGAAATTGGCGCCCAGCGGCCCATTCCCAAATACTGGCGTGAACCCGGTGTGGATATTCTTGACAAGCCTTGAGGTCGTATCGATATGAATAATGTTGCCAGGGGCGGATATCAAGGAATCAGGGGGTTTACCCTTATCGAGGTAATGATCGTTGTCGCCATCGTGGCGCTCATCGCGGCTTTTGGCTACCCGGCCTATGAGGAATATATCATCCGCTCCAACCGGGCAATTGCAAAATCCAAGTTGCTGGAACTGGCATCCAGACAGGAACAGTTTTTTGCCAACAATAAACGCTACTCCACCACACTCGCCGATCTGGGGTATAACAGCCAGTATGTCAACCAGCAGAGTGAACTGTCGGGACTGGCCGACGCAATCTACACACTCTCCGTGGCAAGCCCTACTGTTACGACCTATACGTTGACGGCCACACCCACTGTTGGTACCCGACAGGCTGCAAAGGACAGTTGTGCGGCGCTGTCAATCGACCAAACCGGCGACCGTACCATTTCAGGTGCCGGGGATCGCTGCTGGGATTAATCAATTCCCAGCTTTTTCAACTTGTAGCGCAACTGCCGAAAACTGATGCCCAGTTTTTCGGCGGTTGCGGTTTTATTCCAACGGTTGTCTTCAAGGACCCTGGATATAATTTCCCGTTCGATTTCCTCCAGATAATCATCGATGGCGACACCGGATCCGGGATTGTAGTCGTCAATGGGCCCATTCTCCGTTTTTTCCCCTGCCGGGCCTGTGTCGGACGAGCCGGTCGGCGGGGTGTTTCGGGCATGCAGGTCGCCACTGGTGATCACGCCGTTACTGCATAGGGTAAAGGCCCGCTCCAGGGTGTTTTCCAGTTCTCTGACATTGCCGGGATAATTCTTTTGTTTCAGAACCTCCATGGCGTCCGGACTGATAACCGGCGGTACAATACCCGCTTCCCGGGCGAACTGATTCAGAAATAACAGCGCCAGTTCCGGGATATCCTCCCTGTGCTGGCGCAGGCTGGGAACCTGCACTTCGATGACATTGATACGGTAGTAAAGGTCCTGACGGAAGTGGCCGGCGGACACCTCGTGGCCAAGGTCCTTGTGGGTGGCGCTCAGTATCCTTACATCCACTGACTTCTCCTCATGGGACCCTACCGCCCGAATTGACTTTTCCTGGATCGCACGCAGCAGTTTCACCTGCATCATCAGCGGCAGATCCGCTACTTCATCGAGAAAAAGAGTGCCACCATTGGCCACCGCAAACAGCCCCTGTTTATCCTGAAAGGCACCGGTAAAACTCCCTTTTTTGTGGCCAAAGAATTCACTCTCCATCAACTCTGAAGGAATGGCGCCGCAGTTAACCGGGATGAAGGGACCGCTGGACCTGGGGCCGTGGTTATGAACGGCTCGAGCCACCAGTTCCTTGCCACTGCCGGATTCGCCACTGATAAAAACGGGTGCCTGGCTACGGGCGACCTGGGCAATCTGCTGGCGCAGTCTTTCCATTGCCGCTGAGGTACCTATTAGACCGGTTTGGTCGGAACTCAGCGGCGCTCGGTTATGGGGTAATTCCAGGGCCGTTTGCACCATGGCTCGCAGCCTCTGCAACTCCAGCGGCTTTGTGACGTAATCAAACGCCCCTTTTTTCAGGGCCTCGACAGCTGAATCGGTATTGCCGTAGGCAGTGATTACCGCCACCGGCATTTCCGGGTACCTTTCCTGAATATGCTCTACCAGTTCCAGGCCGGTACCGTCCGGCAGGCGCATATCGGTCAGGCATAACGAATACCTGTGTTTTGTCAGCAGGGTCCTGGCCGATTGTACATCTCCTGCTTCACTCACTCGCAACCCCAACTGGCTCAGGGTGAGTGCAAACAGGGCTCTGATGTCGGGTTCATCGTCTATGACCAATACTTTATGCGGGTTCATATTCCTTACTCGGTAGCAATTTGTCGGGGTGAGCGAAACGTATTCTGAAAGCGCCGGGAAGACCATCATCAGGCGCGCGATAGTTGATGCTGGAATAGTTGATTTCACAGAGCTGGCGGGCGATGTACAGCCCCAGACCCGAACCCTCGCCGGAAGTGGTGTAGAAAGGTTCAAACAGTTTTTCACGACCTTCAGCAGGGACTCCCGGGCCGCGATCGATAACTTCCAATAATGGATTTTCCTGTTCCGGATCGAAAAAAACCCTGATCTCGGCCCAGTATTCTCCCGTACTCTGGAAGCTGTAACGAATGGCGTTGTCGAGCAGGTTGGTCAATACCTGTTGCAGGTGACTTGGGTCAAAACTGACCTGGCCACCCGGGGATTGCAAGTTGGTCTCGAGCATACAATCCCTGCCGCAGCCATCCTGGTAATCGACCAGAAACCGTGTCAGCCAAATGTTCAGGCTGAATTTCTGGGTGGCTGGGGCTTTCTGTCGGGATAATTGCAGTACATTTTCTACAATCTGGTTAACCCGGCGAGTGTGCTTTTCGATAATGTTGGTCAGCAGTGCAATATCGCCATCTTCCGCTCTCAACTCACCCAAAAGCTGAGAGGCATGGCTTATCGCGCCCAGCGGGTTGCGAATCTCATGGGCGATACTACCAGTCAGGCGCCCCAGTGATGACAGCTTCAATTGCTGGGCGTGTTGGGCCATGGCCCTCAAATCGTCCAGATAGATCAGGGTTCTTCTCTGGCTGCTCTGGTGCAAGGTGGTGAAATTGGCCTGGACTTCAGTGGCGCCGTTTTTGGGAAGAAAGGGGGGGGTGCGCAACCAGGGGTGTTCACGCCAGCGCTTCATCTGCTGGTAGAGGCCGGGCACGACTCTTAAACTTTGCCCCGGTGACAGGGGTATCCCCGGCATGTGGCCTCCCAGAAGCTTGACGGCTGATCGGTTGATCAATTCGATCCGGTCATGGGCATCGGCGACAACGATACCCGTCAGCATGCGCTGGACGATCATCTCGTTAAGCTGTTGCAGGTGCGCCGATTGTTCCGCTTCCTTGTCGGCCACTTCCTGGGCGCTGCGCATGGCCCGGTTCAGATACTGAAAAATCAGCGCGGTGATAAATAACAAAATTCCGAGCAGTCCCGAAGGAAAAACCGTGTTGGTCCTGCTCAACAGGAAGTAGCTGCTGACAATGCTTTCGACAACGATACAGATGCTGGCAACCGCGGCAACCAGAATACCCAGTTGACCGGTAAAAAAGATGGAACCGGCAGCGACAGTAACCAGCATCAGAAAACCGAGACCACTGCTGAGGCTGCCGCTGGCGTGCATCAGCAGAGTCAGCACCACAATGTCTGTGATCAGGATAAAAAACAGTGATGCTGCAGAGGATCTGTATCCCGAGAAATGGCCGATGGCGACTGTGGCCAGCGCCAACAGGATGTAACTGAGACTGACAACTGCAAACAACTGAGAATAGCGGCTGCCGAGAATCTCTGAAGCGAAGCCGCTAAAAAATACACCGGCCAGCAGCAGGGCCAGTATGACCCGATAGGTTGTGTAAATGCGCAGCAGCTTAGAGGAAAGCCTGTCGGTCTGGGTGTAATCCTGAAAGTCCTGCATGCGTTCCGCGTAATACCCCTTTTCGAGCCGTGTGCCATGGGCCAGGGCGAAGACCCTGTTTTGCTATTGCCGGAATTTTATCTGAAAATACCCGACCTTTTTTATTTCATCACCGAAACAATGACCAATATCTCGATTGCCCTGGTGCAGATGAATCCTCTGGTTGGCGATATTCCGGGCAACACGCAGCGGGTTGTCGATGAAATCCGTCGTGCCATCATGGATTCCGGAACAGACCTGGTGCTGTTTCCGGAACTGGTGCTCACCGGCTATCCCCCTGAGGACCTGTTGTTACGGCCCAGCCTCGACGGTCGTATCGAAAAGGCGCTGGAGCGGGTGGCTCTGGCCTGTGACGGCATTGTCGCCGTCGTCGGTTACCCCAGGCGGCGGGGAGGGGCACTTTTCAACATGGCCGGCGTCTTCTACGACGGCCGCTTGCAGGCGGAGTACAGCAAGCAGTTTTTGCCCAATTATCAGGTGTTTGACGAGAAGCGCTATTTCACTCGGGGCTGTGCACCCTGTCTGGTGGAAATCAAGGGCATCGCCACGGCAATATCCATCTGCGAGGATATCTGGCACGAACACAGTATCCTCCAGGCCCGTGAAGCCGGCGCCCGACTGATGTTGAATATCAATGCCTCGCCCTTTCATCGCGGCAAGCAGCAATTGCGCCAGGAACTGGTGGCGAAGCGGGCGTTACAGGGCAACATGCCCATCGTCTATGTCAACCAGGTGGGTGGCCAGGATGAGCTGGTGTTTGATGGCGGCTCCCTGGCGGTGGATGCCGCCGGCCGTTTGCAGATGCAGGCGCCGCTGTTTGTCGAGGGCGTCTTCTCTCTGGAGCTCGGCTTTGACGGCAGCAGTCAGCTTGATAACGGCCCACTCGAACAGCGGCAGTCCTGGGTCAAAGGGGTGGTGGAGCCGGTGCCGGATCTGGTGCCATCTGTCTACCAGGCACTGGTCACCGGGGTTCGAGACTATGTCAACAAGAACCGGTTTCGGGGTGTGGTGCTGGGTTTGTCGGGGGGTATAGATTCCGCCTTGACCCTGGCCGTTGCCACCGACGCCCTGGGTCCGGAGCGGGTCGAGGCGGTGATGATGCCGTTTCATTACACCTCCCAGATGAGCCTTGATGATGCCGAGGACGAGGCCAAAAGGCTGGGTGTCGGCTACAGCATTATCGGCATCGAGCCGATGTTCAACACCTTCCTCGCGGCCCTGGCAAGCGAATTTGCCGGGACCGCCGTCGATAAGACCGAGGAGAATATCCAGGCCCGTTGCCGCGGCGTGCTGCTGATGGCAATTTCCAACAAGAAGGGTTACCTCGTGCTCACCACCGGCAACAAGAGCGAAATGGCCGTGGGCTACGCCACCCTTTACGGCGATATGGCCGGGGGCTTTGATGTGCTCAAGGATGTACCCAAGACCCTGGTGTTTGAGCTCTGCCGCTATCGCAATCGCATTGCCCCGGTGATACCGGAATCGGTGATCAACCGGCCACCGTCTGCGGAACTGGCGCCGGACCAGAAGGACGAGGATTCACTGCCACCGTACCCGGTACTGGACCGCATGCTGGAGTTGTACATCGAGGAGGACCGCAGCGCCGAGGACATCATCGCTCAGGGATTTGATCCGGAGCAGGTTTACCATGTCATACGCCTGGTGGATATCAATGAATACAAGCGGCGGCAGGCACCCATCGGCGTACGCGTCACCCGCCGTGGCTTTGGTCGTGACCGACGGTACCCGGTGACCAACGGCTGGAAGGCGGGCCAGTGAAAGACCCGGTAAGGTTGATTTTGCCCCAAACCGATCAGGCTGTCAGGGCATTTTATGCCGGCTTTGCCAACGGATCATTGCCGTCATCACAACGCGGAAGGCCGATGCAAGGCGATGAAATCAAGGGGTTAATGTAGCCTACTGTTACAGGCTCCCGGCCTGAGCAAAACATGATGTTCACTGACGGCGCCGCCTGAAACCGTCAGAGCGATGCTATCTCCCGGTGCTGCAATTCCAGCTTGTGCAACGCCGATTCCATGTTCCCGAGTTTGATCCGCTCCTTGTCCACCACCGCTGCCGGGGCCTTGTCGACAAAGTTGCCATTGCCCAGCTTGGCCCGGGTTCTCTCGGTTTCCTTCAGTAACTTGTCGATTTCCCTGGTCAGTCGCGACAGTTCCGCTTCCTTGTCGATCAGGCCGGCCATGGGTACCAGAATTTCCATGACGCCTGCCAGGGCGGTCGCCGAGGTGGGGGCCTGCTCGCCGTCGGCAAGAAAGCGGATTGATTCCAGATTGGCCAGTCGCAGCAGTGCCTGCCGGTTGGCCGCCAGGTTGTCCCGGTCACTGTTATAGCCATTTTTCAACAGAATCGGCAGCTGCCGGCCAGGTGAGATATTCATTTCGCCGCGGATATTGCGAATGCCGACGATGACACTTTTCAGCCATTCGACCGTGGCGATCGCTGCCGAATCAATCTTGCCGGCATCAGCCTGAGGATAGGGCTGCAACATGACGGTGTCGCCGGCCTGCCCCGCCAGTAGTTTGACCCGCTGCCAGATTTCCTCGGTGATAAAAGGCATGAACGGATGAGCCAGTCGCAGCGTCGTCTCCAGGACCCGGATCAGGGTGCGGCGGGTACCTTTTTTCAGGGCCGGATCCGCGTTGGCATCCCAGAGCACAGGTTTCGACAGTTCCAGGTACCAGTCACAATATTCGTTCCAGACAAATTCGTAGATCGCCTGGGAAGCCAGGTCAAAGCGGTAAGTGGCGACTGCGTCGGCTACAGCCTGCTCTGTCTGTTGCAGGCGGCTGATGATCCAGCGGTCCGGCGGGCTCAACCGGTAGTCGGCCGAGCCGTCCTGGCCGCAGTCCTGATCCTCGCAGTTCATCAGCACGTAGCGGCTGGCATTCCAGATCTTGTTGCAGAAGTTGCGAAAGCCCTCGATGCGACCGACGTCAAAATTGATATCCCGGCCCGTAGAGGCCAGGGAGTAATAGGTAAAGCGCAGGGCGTCAGTACCATAGGCATCGATGCCGCCGGGAAATTCCTTGCGGGTCTGCTGTTCGATTTTTTGCTTCAGGTGCGGTTGCATCAGACCGGCGGTGCGCTTTTGAACCAGTGTTTCCAGGTCGATGCCGTCGATCAGGTCGATGGGATCCAGCACGTTGCCCTTTGATTTGGACATTTTCTGGCCGTGACTGTCCCGCACCAGGCCGTGGACATAGACGGTGTGAAACGGCACTTCCGCCATGAAGTGCTCGGTCATCATGATCATCCGCGCCACCCAGAAGAAAATGATGTCAAAGCCGGTGACCAGAACATTGGTGGGGTGGAATGTTTCCAGTTCCCGGGTATTCTCCGGCCAGCCCAGGGTGCCGAAGGTCCAGAGGGCGGAGGAGAACCATGTGTCGAGAACATCATCGTCCTGGCGCAGGGGGGTTTTGCCCAGGTTGTGTTTGGCTCGGACATCTTCCTCAGAGCGGCCGACGTAGACATTGCCCCGGTCGTCATACCAGGCGGGGATGCGGTGGCCCCACCAGAGTTGACGGGAAATGCACCAGTCCTGGATATCCCGCATCCAGGCAAAGTACATGTTTTCGTACTGTTTCGGTACGAACTGGATGCGGCCGCTGGCCACCGCCTCGATGGCTTTTTCCGCCAGCGGCTTGGTGGCGACATACCACTGGTCTGTCAGCCAGGGTTCGATCACCACCCCGGAACGGTCGCCTCTGGGCACTTTTAACTGGTGGTCGATCACTCTGTCCAGCAATCCCAGCACCTCCAGATCAGCCACCACCCGCCGGCGGGCCTCGAAGCGATCGAGGCCCCGGTAGGCCTCCGGTACGTTGCTGTTAAGGCGGGCATTGGCGTCAAAAATATTGATCAGCGGCAAATTGTGCCGGTGGCCCAGCTCGTAGTCGTTGAAATCGTGGGCGGGAGTGATTTTGACGCAGCCGGTACCAAATTCCGGGTCGACGTAGTCGTCGGCAATGATCGGGATTTCCCGGTGGGTCAGGGGCAGGGTGACTGTCCGGCCGATCAGGTGCCGGTAGCGCGTGTCCTCCGGGTGTATGGCGACGGCGGTGTCGCCGAGCATGGTTTCCGGCCGGGTGGTGGCTACCACCAGGTGGTCGGAACCGTCGGTGATGGGATAGCGGAAATACCAGAGATGGCCTTTTTCCTCCTCGGAGATCACTTCCAGATCGGAAATGGCCGTGTGCAGTTTCGGGTCCCAGTTGACCAGCCGCTGACCCCGGTAGATCAGGCCCTGATCAAACAAGCGGACAAAGACTTCCTGGACGGCCTTGTAGAACCCCTCGTCCATGGTGAACCGCTCCCGGCTCCAGTCCGGAGAGGTACCGAGCCGGCGCAGCTGCCGGGTGATAGTACCGCCTGAATGCTCCTTCCACTCCCAGACTTTCTCTATGAATTTTTCCCGGCCCAGGTCGTGACGGGACTGACCTTCGGCGTCCAGCAGGCGTTCCACCACCATCTGGGTGGCGATGCCGGCATGGTCGGTGCCCACCTGCCACAGGGTGTTCCGGCCCTGCATGCGCTGGTAGCGGATCAGGCAGTCCATGATCGCCTCCTGAAAACCATGGCCCATGTGCAGGCTGCCGGTGACATTGGGAGGTGGAATGACGATACAGTAGGGGTCGCCCTCGCCGGACGGTTTGAAGAAGCCGTTCTGTTCCCAGGTCTGGTACCAGGAACTCTCGATGTCACCGGGGCAAAAGGTCTTTTCCATAACGTACTGGATCGCTGTTATTTTTCATTTGCGGCACCCGCGCCGTGATTTTCACTTTCGACGCCGCTCATGCTGGCGGCCCGGGTGGCTGCGAGACCCTGTGAAAATCAGATTCTTCAAAGATCAGGGCCCTTGAAATCAAGGGGCGAAAGTATAAAGGCTGGACGCCGGGGCCACCAGTCGGGATTTAACGTTCCCGGTCGTCACCTGCTGCTTTCAGCAAGGTGAGGTAGTCATGCAGCCTGATTCGCAGTTGTTGCTCCAGCCGTGGCAGGTGTTCAGCCACCAGGTCATCGATAATTCGCGCCATTTGTGCTTTTGAAGACCCGTGCTCGAGGAGTGCCTGAATCAGGGCCTGATGGTTGTCAGCGGCTTCCGTCCCTGATTTCGCGGCCTCCTCCTCTGCGAGTATCTCAGCGGCGATATCGGTCAGTATCGGAATATTGAGGTCGTCTTCAGCCATCAGGTCATCGTCTGTATCGACCACCTCGTCGACCGTGGGGATTCCCTTCAGGTTGTCGCTGAGGTCTTTCGGCAAGGTTTTTTCCGGTTTGTCTTTCATGGGATTTTCATCGGCTGTTGTCAGGGCTTCAGGACGGTTGTCAGGGCTTCAAGCCGGTTGCGGCCTGGTCAGGCTGCGGGCCACCGCGTCAATATGCTGAAATCTCAGGGGATAGCCCCTGTCCCTGAAAAATCGAAAATGATTTCTTCGGACTTCAAGGCTCGAGTCGCCATCGTAAATAATTTCCGCCAGCTTCTCAAAACGTCCGTGCCAACCGGGAATGCTGGAACAGAAATTGATCAACAGGCCGTGGTGGTGTCCCGGGTCATCGGCACGGCTGACAGTGATCTGCCGGCCTGCCTCCAGAAGGCAGCTGCAGGGGAGCAGGGCCAGGTCGCAAAATCCTGTCAGGTAGCGCTCGATAGCCTCGTGGCTGTGGTCATCGGACACTCGCACCAGTACATCCAGTCGGGCCTGAAAAGCCTCTTCTATGATGTTGCAGGTCAGAGCCAGCGCCTGTTCCAGGCCGCCGGCAAGCCGGTAAAATTCCACAGTAGTCACGGTTGTTCAGGCCTGTGCGTCGAGGTCGGCTCAGGCATTGAGGCCAAGCAGGTAATCCACCAGCAGGGGCACCGGCCGGCCGGTGGCGCCCTTGTTGTTGCCGGTATTCCAGGCAGTGCCGGCGATGTCCAGGTGTGCCCAGCGGTAATTTCCGGTGAAACGGCCGAGAAAACAGGCGGCGGTGACGCAGCCGGCATTGCGGCCACCGATGTTGGCCATGTCGGCAAAGTTGGTTTTCAGTTGCTTGTCATACTCTTCCCAGAGTGGCAGGCGCCAGGCCCGATCGCCGGCGCTTTCACCGCTGGCAAGCAAGCGGTTTGCCAGTTCCTCATTATTGCTGAACAGGCCATGGGCATGGTTGCCAAGAGCAATGACACAGGCGCCGGTCAGGGTGGCGACATCGATGACCGACGCCGGCTTGAACCTGTCGACGTAGGTGAGGGCATCGCACAGGATCAGCCGGCCCTCGGCATCGGTATTGAGCACTTCAATGGTCTGGCCGGACATGGACGTGACGATATCACCGGGCCGGGTGGCCTTGCCGCTGGGCATGTTTTCCACAGCCGGAATGACGACCACCAGGTTGATCGGCAGCTCCAGCGCAATCGCCGCATGGAGCGCGCCGAGAACGCTGGCGGCGCCACACATGTCGTACTTCATTTCATCCATGCCGGCCCCGGGCTTGAGGCTGATACCGCCGCTGTCAAAGGTGACGCCCTTGCCCACCAAGACCACGGGTTTGTCGGCCTTGGCGGCGCCCTGGTATTCCAGCACGATCAGCTGGGCCGGGCTGTCGGAGCCGGCGCTGACGGATAGCAGGGAACCCATCTTCAGTTCCGTCATCTGTTTTTCGTCGAGGATGGTGGCATTGACCCTGGGGTTTTTGTCGGCAAGGTCCCTGGCTCTATTGGCCAGGTAGGTCGGGTTGCAAAGATTGGCCGGCATATCACCCAGTTCCCGGGCCAGGTTGACGCCTTCCGCCACTGCGCCGCCACGGTTAAGTGCCCGGTTCAGGGCCGCCGCCTCGCTCCGGCCACTGCTTTTCAGCACCAGTTTACCGAGAGTAGGGGGCTTGTCCCGTTTGGATTTGAACTGGTCGGCCCGGTAGATCGCTTCCCCGAACAGCCTTGCCATCTGCTGCGCGCACCAGCTGCGGTCCCTGCCGGGTACTGCCATTGCTTCCAGGCAGATGGCCACTGACTTGATCGGCATTCTGGCAATCTGGCTGGCCACACCTGCAATCAGGCTGATAAAGGACTGGTCGTTCAGTGGCTTGTCGCCGGTGCTGACCAGCAACAGCCGATGCGCTTTCAGGCCGGCGGGTTGATGGCACAGAGCGGTGCTGCGAGCGGATTGCAGGTCAGTACGGCGCAGCCTTGAAATCAGTCCCCCCGTGGCGTTGTCCAGGGGCAACAGCGCTTCGGCGAGAGCCCCCCGGGCGGGGACCGGTACCAGGAGGCAATCGGCCGGTTGATTGACAGGGTCAAAAGACTGGGCTTTAAATTCCATGAGTTCCTCAAGACAAATTCAACTGAATTCGGGATAATTGTATGTAAAACAGGCGTCATCGCCGGCGTAAGTGTAAGCTGAACCGTTTGGCGGTACCAATAACCGATAACAATCAGGAAAGACAGCCTCATCCAGTGATTATTTTTCGCTATCTCGCACGAAACGTTCTGGCCACTACAGCCGCGGTTTGCCTGGTATTGATGCTGGTGGTTATCAGCAGCCGTTTCGTGCAGTATCTGGCCGATGCCGCCAGGGGCGCCCTGGACCCCGGTGTGGTGCTGGCCATCATCGGTTACCGGCTGCCGGGTTTTCTCGAACTTATCCTGCCACTGGCATTTTTCCTGGCTATATTGCTGGCTTATGGTCAGGCCTATGTCGACAGTGAGATGACCGTATTGCATGCCTGCGGCATGAGTCAGGGCAAACTGGTGGCCTATACCCTGTCGATCGCAATCCTGATCGCTATCCTGGTGGCCTGGCTTACTCTGTTTGTCAGCCCTTCGGGCGCGGCCAAATCTGAGTCGTTGTTGAATTCCCAGAAGCAGCGCAGTGAGCTCGAAGGACTGGTGCCGGGGCGATTTTACGCCCTCAGGGGCGGCAAGGGTGTGACCTATGCCCAGGCCAAAACCGACAAGGGCAACCTGAAAAATGTTTTCCTGGCGGAGTCGGACAGTTCCGGGGCGGAGAGCAAGGGTCTGGTGGTGGTGGTTGCCGAGCAGGGATTTTCCCGAAAATCGGATGAGACCGGCGAAACCTTTCTGGTACTCGACAAGGGGCTACGGGTCCAGGGCATTCCCGGCCGGGCCGATTTTCAGATTACCGATTTCGAGGAATACGGCCAGCGTCTTGAAAAAGTGAACCCCTGGGACCTGAGAGCCCAGCGCAGTGAGGCCATCGACACCGCAACACTGCTTCGCTCCACTGAACTCAAGGCCACCGCGGCGCTGCAATGGCGTTTTTCCCTGCCGATTCTGGTGCTGATCGTCGCCCTGATGGCGGTACCCCTGAGTAAAACCAATCCCCGCAAGGGGCGCTTTGTCAAGATACTGCCAGCGATCATTCTCTATATTCTGTACCTGGTCGTACTGAATGCCTGCCTCGGAGCACTCGAGGACGGTGATCTTCCGCCTGTACCGGGGCTTTACTGGGTGCATGGCCTGTTCCTGGCCATCGCCCTGGTGCTCCTGGCCTGGAGCAACGGCTGGCGAATAGGGTCTGGAACGCCGAGGAGCATCACCTGATGCGGCAACTGTCCCGATACGTTTCATTTTTTGTGCTGTCGGCGATTCTCATCGTGCTGGTGATTATCGTCGCCCTGGATGTGATCTCGGCGATCATCGATGGCGCCGGCGACATCCGCAATGACTACACCTTTGTCGAGGTGCTGAAATATGTCGGCACCACGCTGCCGTCAAGGGTTTACCAGAATATTCCCTTCAGCGCCCTGATCGGCTGCCTGATCGGCCTCGGGGTCCTCGCCGGCAACAGTGAACTGGTGATCATGAGGGCAGCGGGCGTGTCACTACTGAGAATTGTCGGTTTTGTTCTGAGGCCGGTCCTGGTGGTGATCATATTTGGCGTGGTGATCGGTGAATACGTTGTCCCCTATACCGACCAACTGGCGGAGAGCCGCAGGATGTTGCTGCGCAGCGGTGAAGATGCCGTGGCCACGGCCAGCGGCATGTGGAACCGCGAAGGCAACGAGTATATGCACATCAATGCGGTCTTTCCCAATGGCAAGCTGTTCGGCGTCACCCGCTACGAATTTGATGAAAGCAACCAGTTGCAGCGGGTCAGCTTCGTCCCGGAGGCCCGTTATGTGGGAGACTACTGGATCGAGGAAAACGGTGTCGAAACCCTGTTTCTGGGTGATCGCACCGAAACCGGCAGTTTCGTCACTCGTCGCTGGGAAACCGGTCTGTCGCCGGACCTGCTGCGACTGGTGATGATGCCGGCCCAGTCCCTGTCGATGCTCAATCTTTACAACTACGGTGTCTACCTGCGCGATCAGGGTCTGGACCACGGCCAATACTGGTTGGCATTCTGGGGCAAGGCCCTGCAGCCAATCACCATAATCAGCCTGGTGATGATCGCGGTGTCATTTATTTTTGGCCCCCTGCGGGAGGTGACCATGGGGCACCGGGTCTTTGCCGGCGTGGTCACAGGCATTATTTTTCGAACCAGCCAGGAACTGCTGGGGCCCGCCAGCCTGGTTTACGGCTTTGATCCCTTCTGGTCGGTACTGGGACCGGCTCTGGTTTGTGTTTTTATCGGATTGATCCTGCTGCGCCGGGCGGGCTGACTTTGGGGATAACCACTACCCGGGTGTGAGTCCAGATATCGTGCCAGGCGCCCCGTTGCCGGTCGTACCAGCTCCAGAGGTAACCCAGGGCCGCTGGTGCCAGGGAGACCGGGGCCAGCAGGCAGCGAAGCCAGCAAGCTCGCGCCGAGGGCATGCCACCACCGACATTTTGCAGTCGAAGTCGCCAGGTTTTCATGCCGAGAGTCTGGCCCCGACGGGTCCAGCACAGGACGAAATAGTAAGCCAGCACCAGCCACAGGCCAATAAAACCGAGCAGGGCACTGATACCGGTCAGCGGGCGGTTGAGGTCCTGACCCGCCAATTTGCGCACAATCCAGATTAGGGTCAGATAGGCAAAGGTAATGCCGAGCAGCAGCAGGCCGTCATAAACCATTGCCAGCAGACGCCGGATAAAGCCTGCGATCGGTAACTGGCCTGCAGCCATACTGCCTTCGGTTGAGTGGTTGATGGTTGGGGCATTGCCGGAATCGGGCATGACTGTCTCGCCATGGCACAGGGTAATCCGGTCAAGAAAACTGTGTTCTGGCCGGGAATCCTGATGTTGCTGTCAAAAGGCCGGCCATTCTAGCAAAATTCCCCGGTTCGATATGTCTTTTCGGCAACAATGGCCCAGACCCTGAGGCTATAATCGGCATCCCGAGGCTTTCGTAACCCGGCGTGGCAACCCGGTGTGGCAAGTCGACCTTTGAGGCAGTTAAAGCATGAGTCAAATAAAAATAGAGCGACCACATCATCTGTCCCCTGATGAGATCCGGACCCGGGTTGAGCAACTGGCGGGCAAACTGGTAGCCAAATATGGAGGTAACTACCACTGGCAGGGCAACCGGGTTCACTACAGTTATGGTGGCGGCGTCGACGCCTGGGTGGCCTACAGCGACAACCTGGTGACCGTCGAGGTCAAGTTGGGCATGCTCATGTCCGCCTTCAGGGGTATGATCCAGTCCGAAGTGGAAACTTACCTGGATCGGCAAATAGCCTGACCCCGGGGTCTGTTCACTGCAGAAACAGTTTTTCCGGCGTTTGTTCAGCCACCATTTTCCTCCCCCGTTGTCGACCGGCTGGCCAGTTTGCCGAACAGTATTCCCAGTTCAAACAACAGCCACATGGGGAGCGCCAGCAGGGACTGTGATATCACGTCCGGTGGAGTCAGCAGCATCCCGGCCACAAAGCAGCCGACGACGACGTAGGGGCGTTTGCGCGCCATTTGCTGAGGGCTGACGACTCCGGTCCAGGCCAGAATCACCACGGCAATGGGGATTTCAAAGGCGATGCCAAAGGCAAAAAACAGTTTCAGCACGAAATCCAGATAGCTGGAAATGTCCGTCATTACCGTGACGTTTTCCGGCCCGACGCTGGTAAAGAAGCCGAAGATCAGGGGAAACACGACGTAATACGCGAAGGCCATGCCGGCATAGAACAACAGGATGCTGGAGCATAGCACCGGCAGGACGATGCGTTTTTCCCGCCGATACAGTCCGGGAGCGACAAAGGCCCACATCTGGTAGAGCACCACCGGCATGGCCAGCAGCAGGGAAACCACCAGAGTCAACTTGAACGGAGCGAAAAATGGCGATGCCACGTCGGTGGCAATCATGGTGCTGTTTTCCGGAAGCAGCGCCCGCAGAGGGGTGGATACGTACTCGTAGATTGAATTACTGAAATAAAACAGACAGAGAAAAACCAGCAGCACCGCAAAGATAATCCGCAGCAACCGGTCCCGCAGTTCCAGCAGGTGGGCTAAGAACGGCTGCTGGTGCAGGTTTATTTCGGGATCGATGGCCATCAGGGCGGTGTTTTACTGTCGCCGGGTGCACCGGTGATGTCGACGCCGGACGCGGGGGGCGGGTCGGACTGCTCCGCCACCCTGGGCTCTGCTCCTCCGGCGTCGCTTTTCACTTTCGGACCCCTGTCAGCCCCGCCAGCGGACGGGGTGTCGTCACGGGCAAGGGATTCAAGGCTGCGCTTGCTTTCCTCGAGAGAGCGGAGGACATCCTCGTTGTGCAATTGGCGTCGGATTTCGTCCATGCCGATTTCCTGTTCCAGTTCCTTGCGGGCAGAGGACAGTCCCCGGCGCAGTCGGCCGAGCCAGAGGCTGACAAAGCGAATGGTCTCGGGCAGCCGCTGGGGGCCCAGGACGATCAGGGCGACGACAGCAATCAGCAGCAGTTCTGCGAAACCGATATCGAACAATGGAGGTTACCGGGTGAAATGGCTGGTGAGTTGGACAAGGAACCGCCGGGCTTACGGGGATTTCTGTTCATCCTTTTTGACATTGCTCGCCGACCCGGCATTCTTTTCGGGCTGTCCCGGAGCCAGGTTCTCCGGGCTGTCCTGCGACTTTTGGGCCTCGTCGTCCTGTTCAGACTCTTTGTTCGTGCCGGATTTGTCGTCCGATATCGCGTTTTTAAAGCCCTTGACTGCGCTGCCAAGATCACTGCCAAGATTTTTCAGTTTCCTGGTGCCAAAGATCATCAGCACAATCAGCAAAATGATCAGAAGTTGCCAGATACTGATTCCGCCCAAACCCATAATGTCGCTCCTGTCAGGATGTTTTTCGGCTGGCCTTTTCAGCGAGACCGGAGGTATTAAACCGCCGTGCCAGTTCGGCCAGCACCGCGTCGGCATTCTCACCCAGATGGGACAGCATTACCAGCGAGTGAAACCACAGGTCGGCGGTTTCACTGATCAGGTGGCGGCAGTCTCCCGAGGCTTCCGCATCTTTCGCAGCCAGGATGACCTCAGTGCACTCCTCGCCGACTTTTTCCAGAATCTTGTTGAGGCCCCTGTGGTGCAGGCTGGCCACATAGGATTGTTCCGGATTGTCGGCTCGACGGCGGGCCTCAAGGATAGCCGTCAGTTGTTTCAGGGTATCGTTCATCGGTAAATCTGCTTCGGGTCCCGAATGACCGGATCGGTTATCTGCCATTCGCCGTCGTTCAATACCCGGTAAAAGCAGGATGCGCGGCCGGTGTGGCAGGCGATACCGCCCTGTTGCTCGATTTGCAGGACGATGACGTCACCGTCGCAATCCAGGCGGATTTCCCGCACGGTCTGAATGTGACCGGATTCCTCACCTTTGCGCCAGAGTTTCTGCCGGGATCGGGACCAGTACACCGCCTGGCCTTCACTGGCAGTCAGGCTCAGGGCCTTTTTATTCATCCAGGCCACCATCAGGATGCGACCGGTAGTTGCATCCTGGGCTATGGCGGGTACCAGCCCGGCTTCATTCCAGGCTACCTGGTTGATAAAAGGCTCATTCATGGCGGAATTATGCCAGTTTCACCGGCGTATCAATAGTATGACGCCGAGCGCCATCAGCACCAGGCCGGACAGGGGCGTATGGGTCACGGCCTCGCTCCACTGGGGAAAGGCGATGGCCAGTCCGGCACCCAAGAGTGCTGCCCCAAGCCAGCGGAATCCGCCGCCTTTCCGTTTTCGATCGGCATCACTTCGGGCACTCACGGCCCGATCCAGCCTGTGCAACTGTTCCAGGGACTGGAACAGCAGCTGAGGAATCTGCGGAAACTGCTCGAGCCACTCGGGGCCGTGGCGCTTGAGACGGTCGACCAGGGCGTCGGGTTTGAACCGGTCTTTGAACCAGCGCTCCAGAAACGGGTGTGCGGTGGACCAGAGATCCAGGTCGGGATACAACTGGCGACCCAGACCTTCGATATTCAGCAGGGTTTTTTGCAACAGTACCAGCGACGGTTGTACCTCCATATTGAAGCGTCTGGCAGTGCGGAACAGGCTGACCAGCAATTGGCCAAAGGATATATCCCGCAGTGGGCGTTCGAAGATGGGCTCGCAAACGGTGCGAATGGCGGCTTCAAATTCACTGACCGGGGTATTTTCCGGTACCCATCCCGACAGGATATGCAATTCGGCAACCTGGCGGTAATCCCTACGAAAAATGGCAATCAGGTTGCGGCCCAGGTAGTACTGGTCGGCGTCGGTGAGGGTGCCAATGATGGCGCAGTCCACCGCCAGGTACCGGGGAGAGCCGGGAATGGTGGCGTCGACGAAAATATTGCCCGGGTGCATGTCCGCATGAAAAAAATTGTTCTCGAACACCTGGGTGAAAAAAATCTCCACGCCTCTTTCCGCCAGGACGCGAAAATCTGTGCCCTGTTTGGTCAGGCTGGCGACGTCTGTCACCGGAGTGGCATAGATGCGCTCGGTGACCAGCACCTTCTCGTTGGTCAGGGGCCAGTGGACTTCCGGTACGTAGAGCAGATCCGAATGACTGAAGTTGCGGCGCAGAATTGAGGTGTTGGCCGCTTCCCGCTGGAGATTGAGTTCGTCAAAAATGGTATTCCGATAGTCTTCGACGATTTCCACCGGCCGCAGGCGCTTGCCGTCCAGGGTGTTGCGTTCGATCCAGCGGGCGATGGTAAACAACAGGTCGATGTCCTGCTGGATTACTTTCTCGATGCCCGGGCGAATGGCCTTGACCACCACTTCCCGTCCGTCCAGAAGCACGGCGGTGTGCACCTGGGCCACGGAGGCAGATGCCAGCGGTTCCCGGTCGAAAGTCAGAAACAGGTCCTCGACCCTGCCCTCCAGGGCGGCTTCGACGATGGCGGTAAACTGTTCACCGGGAAAGGGCTTGACCCGGTCCTGGAGACTGTCCAGTTCCCTGCAGATATCTGCCGGGATAAGGTCCGGGCGCGTCGAAAGCAGCTGACCGAATTTGATGAATATGGGTCCCAGATCCTCCAGGGCATGACGCAAACGCTCGCCCCGGGGCATGGTCGGGTTCGGCAGGAATTGGGCGCAACGAGCCATAATCCGGGCCGACAGGGGCAGATTGTGGTTGCCAAAAAAGGTATCCAGGCGGTAACGCGCCGCCACTCGAAAAATCCTGCTCAGACGTGAGAGGCTGGACATCAGCGCGGTTCGGGGGCCTGCAATTGCGTGCGCAGTTTGTGAATTCGGGCAGCTATCCGGTCCACATCCAGGTTCAGGTGCCGGATATTGGTGGTCAGTTTTTCCATTTCGGTGCGAGTTGGTGTCAGGCGCGCCTCTTCCCGGGCAAATTCGGCCAGGCCGGAAAAGGCCCGGAACTGGGCGTCCCGACGCCAGCGGTTGGCCCTGCGCAGCGGTACGACTATCAGGTGTGCCGGCAGGTCGCCGATCAGGGTCGCCAGGGCATCTTCCCAGTCGATGTCGAGATTGCGCAGAACAGCGCGCAGCTGTCGCAGAAAATCATTGTCACCGGAGACTTCGACGCCGGTGCCGACAAAGGAAACCCGGTCACTGCTGTCCAGGGCCAGTGTCACCAGGGCCAGGGCGGTGCCGGTGAGGCGAAGGTCAAATTCCCCGGGTTCGGAAGTCAGGGTTAGCTGGCCATCGGGGGTGAACCCCGCGGCCAGGGTTATCGGTGGCAGGGTACAGGCAATTTCAAGGTGCTTGCCGGCGAGGGCCGCCAGCGACCTGCCGGTGCCGGGGTCCAGGGCCAGGGCGCGATTGAGCACGGCCTCGAGTGCCCTGACTGCCGATGTCTGCAGCGATTCGTTCAAGGCTTGATGCCCTTGTGCAGGGCGACGATTCCGCCGGTCAGGTTCTGGTACTGGCAATTGGCAAAGCCGGCCTGCTGCATCATCGATTTGAGCGTTTCCTGGTCCGGGTGCATGCGAATTGATTCCGCCAGGTAGCGATAACTGTCCGGGTCGTTGGCCACTACCTGGCCGAGCCTGGGCAGGATGGCAAAAGAGTAGGTGTCGTAGACCTTTTCCAGCAACGGACTGGCCGGCTTGGAGAATTCCAGTACCAGCAGGCGGCCGCCAGGTCTCAATGCCCGGTGCATGGCGCTGAGGGCCATGTCCTTGTCGGTGACATTGCGCAGGCCAAAGGCGATGGTAATGCAGTCAAAGCTGTTGTCGGCAAAGGGCAACTGCTGGGCATCGGCCTGGATAAATCGAACGTTGCTGGCAATACCCAGGTCCAGTAACTTGTCGCGACCGACTCGCATCATGGATTCATTGATGTCCGCCAGCACCACCAAGCCGCTGTCGCCCACCAATCTGGAGAATTTGGCTGCCAGGTCACCGGTGCCACCGGCAATATCAAGAACCGAATTGCCCGGCCTGACGCCGGACATTTCGATGGTGTAGCGTTTCCAGAGGCGATGCACACCCCCTGACATCAGGTCGTTCATGATGTCGTAGCGGGCGGCGACGGAATGAAAAACCTGAGCGACTTTGCCGGCCTTTTCCTCCACCGGAACCTCAGTAAAACCGAAATGCGTGGTCTTTTTCTCAGTCATTGCCCATACCTGCGTTGAGGCGACATTGTACACGCCGGTGCAAGGTGTGTCCCAGCCACGATGCTGGGTGATTCGCCGAAATAGCGGGCTCGTTTTTCGGTCTTGAGCCATTGTCTATCGACCACGTTCAGGCCGTCGATGCAATGGGCAAAATCCGGGTCAATGTTGAATGCCGCGGACTGCCTGACAACGCATTCGCGAAACCGCAGCCGCAGTATTCTATTAACCTGGCAACACAATAGATTTCCTTATCTATTGTGTTGCGCTCCCCGGAAATACTGGAGGTAATTTGTGAATTGCCTTGAATTTCCGAGGCTTGCTTTGGCAAAGTGCCCATGGTGGCCCGTCCCTGCGCCGCCCATTAACTTGGCATAAAATACTGCCAGGTTAATAGTCATCGATCGGGTGCGCCTTGGCCACCTTTGCCACAGGAACGGGTAGTGGACTTCCGGAGATTTTGGACATCGGGCATGGCGCCTTTCCGGATAATCTGAAGCGGGTAAATCGGCAGTCTTACTGGAGGGTATCAGCGGCCGGCGTTGACCGGGTGGCCACGGACCTGGCAATTTCACCGGGGATTTTGGTCTCTTGTGGTGCCCCGGGAATTATTTGAGGAAACCCAGGTGTTTTTGCACCACCTGCAAGGCCGGCTTGAAAAGCCGCGGTGTGGCGCAGACTACGTGGCCACTCTCCATGTAGTTACTGCCACCCTGGAAATCGCTGATCAGGCCGCCAGCCTCCCGGACAAGCAGCAAACCGGCGGCGATATCCCAGGGTTTGAGGTACATTTCCCAGAAAGCGTCAAATCGGCCCGCGGCCACATAAGCCAGATCCAGAGAGGCGGCCCCCAGACGACGAATGCCGGATGATTGCTCGGCCAGCTGTTTGACACAGAGCAGGTAAGGATCCATGAACTCCCAGGAGGGCAGGCTGAAGGGGATGCCGGTAGCCACCAGGGCCCCCTGCATATTGCTGCGGCCGGTGACGCGTATGCGATTGCCGTTGAGGTAGGCGCCCCGGCCACGGCTGGCGGTAAATTCCTCTCCCTTGATGGGGTCATAGATGACCCCGTGCTCCAGTTTGCCCTTGAAGGTGCAGCCGATGGAGACCGCAAAATGGGGAATCCCGCGAATGAAATTGGTGGTGCCATCCAGCGGGTCGATAATCCACTCGTAGTCGCTGTCGGCATTGCCTACGACACCGGATTCCTCTGCCAGTATGCGGTGATCGGGAAAGGCCTTTTGCAGGTGCTGGATGATTTTCCTCTCGGACGCCTGATCGATGTCGGTAACGAAATCGTTGCGACCCTTTTCGTCGATCTTGACCAGGTCGAGGCGTTCGGCCGCGCGGCCTATGATGTCCCCTGCTTCCCGGGCGGCGCGCAGGGCTATATTTACCATCGGTTCCATAGGATCGGGGTTGCGGCGTGAACAAGGCCGCGCATTCTAGCAGAAAGCAGGCCGTTATTGGACCCGAAGTTGCAGGTCGACGTTTGCCCGCTTACACCCTGGCCATTGGCGCAATTGATCTGGTTGAGCCATGACCCCGATGTTTGTTCCTGCTAAACTGCGCGCCCTCTGCGGGAGTCACAGATGACAGATAAATTCGCCAGAATACGAGTTGTTCTGGTCAACACCACTCACCCCGGCAACATCGGCGGCGCCGCTCGCGCCCTGAAAAACATGGGGCTGCGTTCGCTCTATCTGGTGGCGCCGAAACAGTATCCTGCCGATCGGGCCGTCTGGCGCGCCGCCAATGCCGTCGATGTGCTCGATAACGCCGTGGTTGTTGATTCTCTAGACCAGGCCCTGGCCGGTTGTGGCCTGGTGCTGGGCACCTCCGCCCGGGACCGGCGCATACCCTGGCCGCTGCTCAATCCCCGTGAATGCGGTGAAAAAGTCTGGCAGGAGGCGACGCACCACGATGTCGCCATGGTTTTTGGCCGCGAAGACCGGGGCCTGACCAATGAGGAATTGCAGAAGTGCAACTACCATGTGCACATTCCGGCCAACCCGGAGTACAGTTCCCTCAATCTGGCGGCGGCCGTGCAGGTGCTCTGCTATGAAGTGCGCATGGCATCCCTGGCCGATAGTGAAGGCCAATCTCCGGGGCCTGCCCAGTGGGACCTGCCCCCGGCCCGGGCCGAGGATGTCGCCCTCTATTTCGAGCATCTGGAACAGGCCCTGGTGGATATCGGGTTCCACGACAGGGAAAATCCCCGGCAAACCATGACCCGGTTGCGACGCCTGTACGGCCGAATTCGTCTCGACGAGATGGAATTATCCATTCTGCGGGGCGTGCTCACCGCCATCCAGAACCAGAGTTACCGACTGGCGCGGGCGAAGGAAGCATTGCCGCCGGCAAAAGCCGAGTAAAACAGTCGGGTTATTACTTGACTAAAAAAGTAGGTTATTTGATAATGTCTCGATGAAATTTGCGCTTCGGGAAACGGGATAACGGATGCGATTGACCACACGGGGCCGCTACGCAGTAACGGCCATGCTCGATCTGGCGCTTCATGGCGAGGCCGGACCAATCAGCCTGGCCGATATCTCCAAGCGCCAGGAAATTTCCCTTTCTTACCTGGAGCAGTTGTTCGCCAAGTTGCGACAGAGTGATCTGGTGGTCAGCGTTCGCGGTCCCGGCGGCGGATACCGCCTGAACCGGGCTACCAATGCGATCAACGTCGCTGAAATCATTGATGCGGTCAACGAGTCGGTGGATGCCACCAGTTGTGGTGGCAAGGGCAACTGCCATAAGGGTGAAGTTTGCCTGACCCATTTTCTCTGGGATGAACTCAGTCACGAGATCCATGATTTTCTCAGCAGAATTTCCCTGGAGAAACTGACCGGTAGTCACCGGGTTCAGAATATTCGCGAGCGCCAGGATGCCGATTGCCGCGGCGACGGAAAGACATCACGAAGTAATCAGGATATTGACCAGGTAATTGCCGCGACGTCGGTCAATGTCTAACAGCGTTCACTGGAGTTGAGTTTAATGAGATTACCGATTTACCTGGATTATGCCGCCACCACCCCGGCCGACCCGAGGGTTGCTGACAAAATGTCCCGGTTCCTGACCATCGATGGTGTCTTTGGCAACCCGGCTTCCCGCTCACACGCCTTTGGCTGGGCGGCAGAGGCGGCGGTGGAGGAAGGACGGCGTCAGGTGGCCGAATTGATCGGTGCCGACCCCAGGGAGATTGTCTGGACCTCGGGCGCCACCGAGTCAGACAACCTGGCCATCAAGGGCTGTGCCCACTTCAACCAGCGCAAGGGCAAACACATCATCACCTCGAAGATTGAACACAAGGCTGTTCTGGACACCTGTCGACAGCTGGAGCGGGAAGGCTATGAGGTGACCTACCTCGACCCCGATACCGATGGCCTGACCCGGCCAGAAGCCGTTGCCGACGCCATGCGCGATGACACTATCCTGGTGTCCATCATGCACGTTAACAACGAGATCGGTGTCATTAACGACATCGCCGGCATCGGTGAAATCTGCCGGGCGCGTGGTGTATTTTTTCACGTTGATGCGGCCCAGAGTGTCGGCAAGTTGCCCATTGACATGAGCTCACTGCCGGTCGATCTGATGTCCGTGAGCGCCCACAAGATTTACGGTCCCAAGGGTATTGGCGCCCTCTACGTGCGACGCAAGCCCAGGGTCAGAATCGAGGCCCAGATTCACGGTGGCGGCCACGAACGCGGCATGCGCTCCGGCACCCTGCCGGTGCACCAGATCGTCGGCATGGGCGAGGCCTTTCGTATTGCCCGGGAAGAAATGGCTGCAGAGCACAACCGGGTGCTCGGGTTGCGCAACCGCCTCTGGGATGGCATCAAGGATATCGAGGAAACTCACCTCAATGGGTCACTGGCCAATCGGGTTTCAGGCAACCTCAATGTCAGCTTTAACTATGTCGAGGGCGAATCCCTGATCATGGCATTGAAAGACCTGGCAGTTTCCTCCGGGTCAGCCTGTACCTCCGCCAGCCTGGAACCGTCCTATGTGCTGCGGGCCCTGGGGCTCAGTGACGAACTGGCCCACAGCTCGATACGTTTCAGCGTTGGGCGCTTCTCCACGGAGGAGGAGATTGACTACACGGTGAGCATTATCCGAGGTGCAGTGGAGAAACTGCGGGCCCTGTCGCCCCTGTGGGATATGTACAAGGACGGCGTGGATTTAAGCCAGGTGGAATGGGCAGCCCATTGAGGCTGGTTTACCCTGGTCAAGACGGCTGAGGAGCTAAGAACATGGCATACAGTGAAAAAGTTCTCGAACACTATGAAAATCCCCGGAATGTCGGCAAGCTCGATGAGAAATCGGCCAATGTCGGTACCGGTATGGTCGGCGCCCCCGCCTGTGGCGACGTTATGCGCCTGCAGATCCAGGTGGATGACAACGGCCTGATCCAGGACGCCAAATTCAAGACCTACGGCTGCGGTTCCGCTATCGCTTCCAGTTCCTTGCTCACCGACTGGGTCAAGGGCAAGACCCTGGAAGAGGCCGGCGCCATCAAAAATACCCAGATCGCCGAGGAGCTGGCACTGCCACCGGTTAAGATCCACTGTTCGGTGCTGGCCGAGGACGCCATCAAGGCAGCGATCAGGGATGTACGAAAAAAGCGTGGTGAAATAGTTGAATAGACAGCCATTGTGGCTGTGAACAGGAGTTGCCATGGCAATTAGCATGACCACCGCCGCTGAGAAACACGTTCTCAACCATATGGCCAATCGCGGCAAAGGCCTCGGAATTCGCCTGGGGGTAAAAACCACCGGCTGTTCCGGCCTGTCCTATGTGCTGGAATTTGTCGATGAGAGCAAGCCCGGTGACCAGGTCTTCCAGTGCGGCGCTGTCAAGCTATTCATCGATCCCAAGAGCCTGGTCTATCTCGACGGCACCGAACTTGATTTTGTCAGGGAGGGCCTCAACGAGGGCTTTCAGTTCAACAATCCCAATATGAAGGAAGAATGCGGCTGCGGTGAAAGTTTTCATGTCTAATGCGGGCAAAGCCCTCTAGGCAACTGCGAGGGCCGCGGTGTCAGCCCCACTTCACCTTTCTTGTACTGTCGACCACTTGTCCCGACCCTGGCACGCGGTATCCCGGAGTGCCGGCCCACAATGTCCTGGTGTGAAGGCCCCCGGCGTCCTAACGAACCACATGGGGTCGGTCAATAACCCCCCCAGCGTTTTCTGAAGTCGATCGAGTGGAGTCACCCTTGAGCACTGATTATTTCCGCATTTTTGGTCTGGAGCCCGGTTTTCGCATCGATCTGCCAGAGATCACCGACAAATACCAGCATTTGCAGAAGCAGTTTCACCCGGACCGGTATGCCGGTAAATCCCAGCAGGAGGTCCGGCTGGCAATGCAGACGGTTTCCCTGGTCAACCAGGCCTACGAGACCCTGAAATCACCGGTTGCCCGCGCCGAGTATCTGCTGCAGCGTCGGGGAATTGATACGTCGGGTAGGGATGCAATCAACCGGGATACGGATTTCCTGATGGAACAAATGCAATTGCGAGAGCAGTTGCAGGAAATCCATGACGCCACGGATCCCTGTTCGGCTCTGGACCAGCTGGCCCGGCAGGCAAGGGAACACAGCGCTGCCCTTGAGGACAGCTTCGGTGCGTGTTTTACTGCCGGCCGGTACGATCAGGCTGTCGGCGAGTTGGCCAAGATGCAGTTTTTCGCCAAGTTTCTTCGAGAGATACTGCTTCGAGAAGAAGAATTGGATCATTAACATCAGTAGTTGATATGGTGCTTTTACAGATATCCGAACCCGGTCGGTCTCCGGATCCCCATCACCACCGGCGCGCGGTTGGCATTGACTTGGGTACCACCAATTCCCTGGTGGCCACCGTCCGCAGTGGTTCGCCTGTCACCCTGGCCAATGACCGGGGTGAGCACCTGCTGCCATCTGTCGTTCGCTACCTTTCCGGTGGCGTTGAAGTCGGCAAAACCGCTCTTGAACATGCGGTTGACGACCCACTCAACACCCTGATCTCGGTCAAGCGTTATATGGGCCGGGGTGTCGAGGATATTGCCCGGCTGGGAAAACAGCTGCCCTATGAACTGGCGGCCGGCAAGCCGGGGATGGTGCGTTTTCGCACGGTCAGTGGTGACGTCAGCCCGGTGCAGGTGTCGGCGGAGATTCTTCGAACCCTTGCCGAGCGGGCGGAGGCTTCCCTGGGGGGTAGCCTGGATGGCGCGGTGATCACCGTCCCCGCCTATTTCGACGATGCCCAGCGGCAGGCCACCAAGGATGCCGCCATGCTGGCGGGTATCAAGGTATTGCGGTTGCTCAGCGAGCCGACCGCGGCGGCCGTTGCTTACGGACTGGACCAGGGTGACGAGGGTGTCATTGCCGTTTACGACCTGGGCGGCGGTACCTTTGATATTTCCGTGCTCCGCTTCAGCCGGGGTATTTTTGAGGTCCTGGCCACCGGCGGCGACTCCGCTCTCGGCGGTGATGACCTCGACCGGTGCATAGCAGAATGGATCGCTGACCAGGCCGGGCTGTCCACGGATCTTGCCCCCGCCCTGCAGCGCAATTTGCTGCGAGTGGCCTGCCGCGCCAAGGAGCAGCTGAGCGAAAGCGACGAGGTTGCCCTGTCGGTTGAGGACTGGAGCGGGCGTCTGGACCGGGAAATCCTGTACAGCCTGGTGGACCCGCTGATCGACAAGACCTTGCGGGCCTGCCGCAGAACACTGCGCGACGCCGGTGTCGAAACGGCGGATGTGGTTAACGTCGTGCTGGTGGGGGGCTCCACCAGGATGCCCCGGATTCGCCAGCAGGTTGCCGCCATGTTTGCCCGGGAACCCCTGGCCTCCATCGACCCGGACCGGGTCGTCGCCATCGGCGCGGCCCGGCAGGCGGATGTGCTGGTGGGCAATAAGCCCGGGGATGAAATGCTGCTCCTGGATGTCATCCCCCTGTCACTTGGCCTGGAAACCATGGGTGGGTTGATGGAAAAGATCATCCATCGAAACACCACCATTCCGGTGAGCAAGGCCCAGGAATTTACCACCTTCAGGGATGGCCAGACCGCCATGGCTATTCATGTGCTTCAGGGAGAAAGGGAGTTGATCAGCAATTGTCGGTCGCTGGCCCGGTTTGAACTCCGGGGCATTCCGCCGATGACCGCCGGGGTCGCGAAGGTGCGTGTCAGTTTCCAGGTCGATGCCGACGGCCTGCTCAATGTGTCCGCCCGGGAAGTGAACAGTGGGGTCGAAACCGGCATTCAGGTCAAGCCCTCCTATGGCCTGGACGACGGGGAAATCAGCAGGATGCTGCAGGATTCCTTTGCCCACGCCCGGGAGGACATGAAATTGCGGGCTCTGAAGGAGCAGCAGGTGGAAGCCGATCGTCTGATTGAGGACCTGGCCGCGGCCCTGACCCGGGACGGCGAGCGACTGCTCTCCGAGGCCGAGTACCACTGTCTGGAAGTGGCCCTCTCGGAATTGCGCAAGTACCGGCAGGATTGCGAGGACTACCGGGAACTGCAGCGGCACATTGAAAGTGTCGCCAACGCCAGCGAGACCTTTGCGGCGCTGCGCATGGACGACGCGGTCAGTCGCGCCCTGTCCGGTCATCGACTGGAAGAGTTCGAGGGCAGGCAATAATGCCCCGTGTTATTTTCCTGCCCAATGACAGTCTCTGTCCCGAGGGCGCAGTGATCGAAACCCGGCCCGGGGAAAGTGTCTGCGAGGCCGCCCTGCGCCACGGTATAGAGATTGAGCACGCCTGCGAGATGTCCTGTGCCTGCACGACCTGCCATATCTATGTCAGGGAGGGCTATGATTCCCTGGAGCCTGCAGATGATCTTGAGGAAGATTTTCTTGACAAGGCCTGGGGGGTTGATCCGGATTCGAGGTTGAGCTGCCAGGTCATTCCGGAGGATGGCGATCTGGTGGTGGAAATTCCCAAATACACCATTAATATGGTTTCGGAGCGGCATTGAATGACATGGCAACTGACCAGATGAAACTAAAGTGGACCGATGTCCAGGAAATAGCCATAGCCCTGGCGGACGAATATACAGATACCGATCCGCGCTTTATTAACTTCGTCGATCTTCGAAACTGGGTAATGGCGCTGGAGCAATTTGACGATACTCCCGAGCGCTGCGGTGAGAAGATTCTTGAGGCCATTCAAATGGCCTGGATAGAGGAGGCGTTGTAGCCTGATGCGCTGGCATCGCGGCCGTTTCGGAGCTGGCCCGGTGACCTGCGGAATTGACGCCAACATCCCCTGGTTTTCGGGATGCAACCGACAGCCTTGGCCGCGGAGACTGTGACCTGTGCAGACAATGGCCGGTGCCCCCAAACGGAGCCAGCGGCAAACGTTTGCTGGGGGCCGGTTCAGCCGAGTGCCGGCGGTCTGAACTATCTGTGGTAAATCCTTGTAACCCGCCTGATTGCAAGAGTAAAATCTCCCACTTTTTTAGTTCGGCAAGGCTTTTGCCGTGCATTACTGACTGGAATCAACCTGGAGTATCGCCAATGGCGACTGAACGTACACTTTCCATTATCAAACCTGACGCGGTTGCAAAGAATGTCATCGGTCAGATCTTTAGCCGTTTTGAAAATGCCGGCCTGAAAATCGTGGCGGCGAAAATGCAACCCCTGTCCAGGGAGCAGGCCGAAGGCTTTTATGCCGAGCACCGGGGCCGGCCCTTTTTCAATGACCTGGTCGGTTTCATGATTTCAGGCCCGGTCATGATACAGGTACTGGAAGGTGAAAATGCCATCGCCATCAATCGCGATCTCATGGGCGCTACCAATCCGCAGGAAGCGGCACCTGGCACCATTCGGGCGGATTTTGCCGAGACTATTGAAGCCAACGCGGTTCACGGATCTGATTCCTCGGCCGCCGCCGAGCGTGAAGTTGCCTATTTCTTTGATGAGTCGGAAATCACAGCCCGCTGAAAAGACCCTCTCAGCGAGTGTCGACCATAACGCCACCTGGATCACCATGGACTCTGACAGCGACAAAACACAAACCCTGCCGCAAAGAATCAATCTCCTGGGCCTTTCCGCTGAAAAGATGGCGGGATTTTTTGAAGGGCTGGGGGAAAAGCGGTTCCGGGCCAACCAGCTATTAAAGTGGATCCATCAACGGGGCGTCGATGACTTTTCACTGATGACCGACCTGTCCCGCAGTCTCAGGGATAGACTGGCAGAGGTGGCGGAAATACGTGCCCCCGAAGTGGTCAGTGTTCACGATTCCGCCGACGGCACCCGCAAATGGCTGATCCGCACAGACGGTGGCGAATGCATTGAGACCGTATATATTCCCAGTGCCGACCGGGGAACCCTCTGCGTGTCATCCCAGATAGGCTGTAAACTGGACTGCAGCTTCTGTGCCACCGGCAAACAGGGCTTTAATCGTAACCTTAGCACGGCGGAGATTATCGGCCAGCTCTGGATTGCGGTGAAATCCTTCCGGTCCTTCGGCCCCCGGGAGGATCGGGCGGTATCCAATGTTGTCATGATGGGTATGGGCGAGCCCCTGATGAATTTCGACAATGTGGTCGACGCCATGAACCTGATGATGGACGATTGCGCCTATGGGTTGTCCAAGCGCCGGGTCACACTGAGTACGGCGGGCGTGGTCCCGGCCCTGGATGCCCTGGGCGATGTCACCGATGTCTCCCTGGCAATTTCCCTGCATGCCGCCAACGATGCCCTGAGAAATGAACTGGTGCCTATCAATCGCAAATACCCGATCGCCAGCTTGCTCGACTCGGCCAGGCGCTATCTGGATAAATTGCCGGACAGCCATCGGAAGATAACAGTTGAATACACCCTGATTGACCAGGTCAACGATCGACCGGAACAGGCACGGGAACTGGCTGAGCTGTTGAAAGTCTTACCCTGCAAGATAAATTTAATTCCCTTTAATCCCTTTTCGGGTTCGGGTTACCGGCGTGTCAGCAACAATGCCCTGAACCGGTTCAAGGATATTCTGGTCGAAGCAGGTTACACCGTGACTGTAAGAACCACCCGGGGCGACGATATAGCTGCTGCCTGTGGTCAGCTGGCCGGGGATTTCAATGACAAAACCCGGCGCAAGGAAAGGTATCTTCGTCGCCTCGACGAACAACAACCGGTGCGAATTGTCGGCCAATGACTGGAAACAGGATGAATTTTGTCAAAATTGTTGCAATCGTTGTAATCCTGACATCAGTGCCGGGTTGCGTATCAACACGCAACGGCGTGCCGGTTACCAAGCAGGAACCGGATGCGGCGTTGCAGGACCATATACAACTGGGTCTGGGCTACATCGGCGAGGGCAATCGCGAATCCGCCCGCTTTCATTTGCAAAAGGCCCTGGAGATAAGCCCCCGCTCTCCAGGGGTTCACAACGGTCTCGCGCTTTTGTATCAGCTGGAACTTGAGCCCGATCGGGCGGAAACCGAATTTCGAAAGGCCTTGAGTCTGGATCCCGGTTTCAGTCGGGCGCGCAATAATTACGGCGTCTTCCTCTACCAGAACGAGCGCTATGAGGAAGCCTATGACCAGTTTCTGAAAGTGTCCCGGGATATCAGCTATGATCTGCGTGCCCAGGCCTGTGTCAGCCTGGGGCTGGTGGCTCAAAAGCTGGGCCGAACCCAGGATGCAGAAGAAGCTTACCAGAAGGCGCTGGCCCTGAATGGCAGGTTCGCGGTTGCCTATCTGGCGCTGGCCAATATTTATTTCGATCAGAAGAAGTATCCTGAGGCCAAGACCATGCTGAGCAGGTACGACAGCCTCAGCCGGCCCAGTGCACAAAGCCTGTGGCTGGCGGTGAGGCTCGAAAACATCTTTGGCGATGTTGATGCCGAGGAAAGCCGGGGGCTAGCGCTGAAAAAAATGTTTCCCTACTCCCAGGAAAACCTGGATTACCAGGACTGGCTGAAAAATGAGCGAAATAGATAAGGATTCAGTTGACGACGACGATCACAAGGGCTGGGAGACGCCCGGGATCATTCTGCGCCGGGTTCGCCGGGAGCGGGGACTGGACGCCGACGACGTCTGCAACCATCTGGGGCTTACCCAGCGGGCGCTGAAAGCGCTGGAAGCGGACGAATATGACAAGCTGCCCGCCGCTGTCTATGTTCGTGGTTATATTCGCCGCTACTGTGATCTGCTGGATATTCGAGTCGAGCCGGTGCTGAACTGTTTTGAATCCTATTACCTGGAGATGTCCGGTGACACCGGTTCGTCCAGGGAGCCCGGCGCTGCCGTGGAACTGCCGACGGCAAAACAGGCAATGTTGTTACTGCTGACACTGATACTGGCTGCCCTGGTGCTATGGGCTGCGGGTGGGTGGAGCAAGGAAGGGTCCGGCGACGGGGCATCGACCAAAGATGCGGGCAGCCTTTCGGCCGCCGACGTCAGTTCCATTGCGGGAATCGCCCCTGAAAAACCGCAGCAGCCGACGGTCGAGCAGTCACCTGCGGTGACCGGTGATGATACCAGTGCCGATTATGGACCCAGCGCCGCTGATGCTGTCGAGCCGGACAATACCGAGGCGAATCCGGCGGTGGTCGAACAGACCGAAATCCAGTTGCATTTCGTTCACGACAGCTGGGTGGAGGTGTCCGACAGCCGGGGCAAGATGCTGCTGGTCAATCTGCAAAAGGCCGGTACCGAGCTGTCTCTTGCCGGCGCACCGCCCTTTGATGTCAGGCTGGGCTATGGGCCCGGTGTCACAATCAGCTATCAGGGCCGGCCGGTAGCCATCAACTCGGACTCAGGGACATACGCAGCGAGGTTGCTGGTAGGAAAATGACAGACAGAGAATCACCCATCGTCCCCAGGAAGTCCCGCCGCATCATGGTGGGCAATGTGCCGGTGGGCGGTGGCGCGCCGATCAGCGTGCAAAGCATGACCAACACCGAGACCACCGATGTCGCGGCCACTGTCGCCCAGATTCGCCGGCTGGAGCAGGCTGGCGCCGATATAGTGCGGGTCTCAGTGCCTTCCATGGAGGCTGCCGAAGCCTTTGGCCGGATCCGGCAGCAGGTGAACGTGCCGTTGGTGGCCGACATTCACTTCGATCACAAAATTGCCTTGCGGGTAGCGGATCTCGGTGTCGATTGCCTGCGCATCAATCCGGGCAATATCGGCAGGGAAGACCGGGTGCGTGCGGTGGTGGAAAAAGCCAGGGACCTGGGTATTCCCCTGCGCATCGGCGTCAACGCCGGTTCTCTGGAGAAGGATTTGCAGCGCAAGTACGGCGAGCCGACGCCGGCAGCCCTGGTGGAGTCTGCCATGCGCCACATCGATATCCTCGATCGACTTGATTTCCATGAATTCAAGCTGAGTCTCAAGGCATCCGATGTCTTTATGGCAGTAGCGGCCTACCGCCTGATTGCCAGCCAGATCGACAATCCCCTGCACCTGGGCATTACCGAGGCCGGCGGCCTGCGTTCGGGTACGGTGAAGTCATCTATCGGCCTCGGCCTGCTGCTGATGGAAGGTATCGGCGATACCCTGCGCATATCCCTGGCGGCGGATCCCGTGGAGGAAGTCAAAGTCGGCTGGGATATTCTGAAAAGCCTGAGGCTGCGCAGTAAAGGCATCAATTTCATCGCCTGTCCCAGTTGTTCCCGGCAGAATTTCGATGTCATCAAAACGGTCAATGAACTGGAAAGCCGGCTGGAAGACATTACCGTCCCCATGGATGTGTCAATTATTGGCTGTATCGTCAATGGCCCCGGAGAGGCCAAGGTGTCGGAGCTGGGACTAACCGGCGGCACGCCCAATAATCTGGTTTACCTCGACGGCAAACCCAGTCGAAAGCTGGGGCAGGAGAATCTGGTGGATGAACTGGAAGCCATGATTCGAAAAAAAGCCTCTGAAAAAGAGGCCGCCCACAGCCAATTGATCGCCAGCGTTCGAAAAGTCGCCGACTGACCATGAAAAAAATACAATCGATTCGGGGCATGAATGACCTTCTCCCCGATCAGTCACCCGTTTGGCAATATCTCGAGCAGACCATTACCGGTCTGCTGCAACGCTATGGCTACCGTGAAATCCGCTTCCCGGTTCTGGAAACCACCGATCTCTTCAAGCGATCTATCGGCGAAGTCACCGATATTGTCGAGAAGGAAATGTACACCTTCACCGACCGCAACGGTGACAGCATCACCCTCCGCCCGGAAGGCACGGCCGGCTGTGTTCGCGCCTGTGAGCAAAACAGCCTGATTCGCGACCAGGTGCAGCGACTCTGGTACATGGGGCCGATGTTTCGCCATGAACGCCCGCAAAAAGGCCGCCTGAGGCAGTTTCACCAGGTGGGTGTCGAAGTGTTTGGTCTCGATGGGCCGGATATCGATGCCGAGATCCTGTTGATGACCGCCCGGCTCTGGCAATCGCTCGGCGTCAGCGATCAGGTCCGACTTGAACTGAATTCCCTGGGAACTGCCGAGAATCGAAACCGCTATCGGTTGGCGCTGGTGGACTGGCTGCGCCAGAGGTTTGATGCCCTGGATACTGACAGTCAGCGGCGGCTGGACAGCAATCCCCTGAGGATTCTCGACAGCAAACACCCGGAAACCCAGACGCTGTTGGCCGAGGCCCCCAGGCTTTCGGAATTTCTCGATCCGGAATCCCGACTGCATTTTCAACAGCTGTGCAGCCTGCTGGACAGTGCCGGTGTTCAATACCGGATCAATGAGCGCCTGGTGCGCGGTCTGGATTACTACGGCAGGACGGTGTTTGAGTGGCTGTCTCCGGATGCTCTTGGTGCCCAGAGCACAGTCTGTGCCGGCGGGCGCTACGACGGTCTGGTTGAACAACTGGGCGGCAGGCCAACCCGGGCCGTGGGTTTTGCCATGGGTATCGAGAGGCTGATACTACTGCTTGACGCCGCCGGCGTGGTTCCGGATAGTGTCGCCCGGCAACTGGATGCCTACCTGGTGGCCGTCGGTGACTTCACCGCTCACGCGCTGTTGCTCGGCGAGCAATTACGTCACCGCTGCCCGGGCCTCAAGTTGCAAAACCATTGTGGTGGCGGCGGCTTCAGGGCCCAGATGAAGAAGGCGGACAAAAGCGGCGCTTCCCTGGCGCTGATTCTGGGGGAGGACGAGGTGGCCGCGGGGGCCCTGACCATCAAGTTCCTGCGTCGGGACCAACCGCAACAGACCCTCGGGTTTGAAGCAGCAGTGGTATTGATCAATCAGTTGGTGCGAAGTTCACAATTTTGACAGCCTGACGTGTAACGTTAACAACCTTGGAGAGAAGCAGTGTCAGATCATCTTGCTGACCAGGAACAGCTGGAAAACCTAAAACGCTGGTGGAAGGAAAACGGAGTCCAGACAGTTCTGATTGTCGCCCTGGCGGTGGGCGGTTGGTTCGGATGGCAGTTCTGGCAGGAAACACGCAAGACCCGGGCGGAGCAGGCATCCTTTGTCTATACCCAGCTGCTTGACGCCCAGGCCGAGGACGGTGTTTATACCGCCGAAGAGCGGGCAAGACTGGTTCGCCTTGCGGTCACGCTCAAGGATACCTACAGTGGCAGCCTGTACGGTCCCTATGCTGCCCTGATCCTGGCCAAGCTGGCAGTGGACGAAAACGATCTGGAAGGGGCGGCGAGGGAATTGCAATGGGTGCTGGATCACGCCCGGGAACCGGGTCTGGAGATGCTGACGAAATTGCGTCTGGCGCGGGTGGAAAGTGCCCGGGGGCATTACCAGCAGGCTCTTGACCTGCTTAATGTCAACAATCCGGGAGCCCTGGCTTCGGCGTTCTCAGAAGCCCGGGGCGATACTCTCCTGAGTCTGGGACAAAACGCCGAGGCCCGCTCCGCCTATGAAATGGCCCTGGCCACCCTGCCGCCGGACGATTACGCGGCCAGATCCCTTCTGGAATTGAAGCTGGGACATGTGCCGATTGCCGATGACCCGGCCAGGGAAGAATCCGGAGGAGATGCCTGATGACAATCCCCGGTTACCGCCTGTGGCTCTTGCTGGCTTGCCTGTCTCTGGTATCCGGTTGCAGCCTGTTCAGTCCCACTCCGGAGGAGGGGGAGGTCAGTGTCGAGCCCGCGGATCTGGTGGATTTCAAACCTGAGGTCAAGATCAAAAAGCGTTGGTCCGCCGGTGTCGGCAAGGGCCAGGACCGCTATTTTACCGGCCTCGTCCCGGCGCTTGACCAGGGAATAATTTACGCTGCGGATGGCCGCGGCAATGTCTTCGCAGTGGATGCGTCATCCGGGGACCGGCGCTGGAAAGTCGAATTGGGGACCAGTCTCAGCGGTGGCGTTGGCGCCGGTTTTGGTCTGGTGCTGGTGGGCGATATGGAGGGCAGTGTCTATGCCCTCAATGCCGACAACGGCTCCCGCCGCTGGCAACACCAGGTCAGCAGTGAAGTGCTCTCTGCTCCCGGAATTAATCAGGATATGGTGATCGTGCAGACCCAGGATGGCGTACTGGAAGCCCTCGACGCCGGGTCCGGCGAAATGCGCTGGCAATACGATACTGATTTGCCCAGTCTGACCCTGCGTGGAACCAGCAGTCCACTGGTCACCGACACCATGGTTATTGCCGGTTTTGCCAATGGCAAGATTGTCGCTCTGAGTGCATCGACGGGAAGCCTGCTCTGGGAAATTCGTGTGGCCATTCCCAAGGGTACAACCGAGCTGGAGCGCATGGTCGATATCGACGGCAATCCCCTGCTGGTGGGCGATGTGATCTATATCACCAGCTACCAGGGCAGAATCGCTGCCATGAGCCGGGGTACCGGCCGGGAACTCTGGTTTCAGGATGGTTCCAGCCACCAGACCCCCGGTTTCGGACTGAGCCAGCTCTATGTGACCGAGTCCGACGATACAGTCAAGGCGCTCAGGTCCAGCAGTGGTCAGGTGGTATGGAGCAATGATCAGATGACCTATCGCAAGCTGACGGCACCGGTGGTCGCCGGCGGCTACGTTTGTGTTGCGGATGCTGACGGGTACTTGCACCTGTTGTCTCAAACCGATGGTCGCTACGTCGGCCGGATCAAGGTGGATGGCAGCGGTGTTTCCGCCCCCATGCTGGCCGATGACGAGACCCTGTTCGTGTTCGATAACGGTGGAGATTTGCGGGCCTACCGCTTTGAGTCTCCCTGAATTATCGGCAAGATAGCAGACGTGGTGGACATCGGTGCCGGCCTGGGCCGCCCGATCAATGCGGCTGACGGTGGCATTTCCGGCTTTTGCCTTTAACCGGTATTCGAGTAGAATGCCGCCTCTTTCGCAGCCCTCTCGAGAACGCATGCTCCCCGTTATTGCCCTGGTGGGACGACCCAACGTCGGCAAATCGACATTGTTCAATCGCCTGACCCGATCGAGGGCGGCCCTCGTGGCCAATTTGCCCGGCCTGACTCGTGATCGAAAATACGGTGAAGGCGAATTGCACGGATGCCGGTTTATGGCGGTGGATACCGGGGGCATTACCGGTGAAGAGGATGGCCTGGACCGGATCATGGCATCCCAGTCATTCCAGGCTATTGAAGAGGCCGATATTGTTCTTTTTCTGGTGGACTGTCGTCAGGGTCTGACCGCCGTGGACGAGGCTATTGCCCGGGAACTGCGCTCCCGGGGCAAATCCTTTTTTCTTGTTGCCAACAAGATTGACGGGCTGAATCCCGATGTCGCCCTTGCAGAATTCTACACTCTGGGTGCTGGCGACGTCTTTGCCACGACGGCAACCCACGGGCGCGGCGTTGCCACGCTGATGCAGTCGGTGCTGGAGCCCTTTTCCACCGCGGTGCCACCAACGCCACCGGGCTCGCGCCAGCAGGGAATCCGGATTGCCATTGTCGGTCGACCCAATGTTGGCAAGTCAACCCTGGTCAATCGCCTGCTGGGTGAGGAGCGGGTTGTTGTTTTCGACATGCCCGGCACGACCCGGGACAGTATCTATATCGATTACGAACGAGACGGTAAACAATATACCCTGATCGATACCGCGGGAATTCGCCGGCGCAAAAACATCAAGGAAACCGTAGAGAAGTTTTCCATCATCAAGACCCTGCAGGCGATTGACGACGCCAATGTTGCCATACTTCTCATCGATGCCCGTGAGGGCCTGGTGGATCAGGATCTGCACATGATGGGTTACGTACTGGATGCCGGCAGGTCCCTGGTGATCGCTGTCAACAAGTGGGATGGCCTGGAACAGGACAGCAGGGACTGGCTCAAGGTGGAGATCGAGCGTCGTCTGCGTTTTGTTGAATTCGCCAGAATCCATTTTATCTCCGCCTTACATGGCACGGGTGTTGGCCACTTGTACCAGTCCGTGGACAAGGCCTACCTGGCGGCCACGGACAAGCTGAGCACCAATCATCTGACCAGGGTGCTGCAGGGTGCCGTGGAAGATCACCCTCCGCCCCTGGTGAGGGGTCGCCGTATCAAGCTCCGCTACGCCCATGCCGGCGGCATGAATCCGCCACTGATTGTGATCCATGGCAATCAGACCGAAGCCGTGCCCAGCCACTACAGCCGCTACCTGGAAAAGATCTTTCGCCGGGAACTGGACCTCCAGGGTACGCCGGTAGAGATAGAGTACCGCTCCGGGGAGAATCCTTTTGCGGGTCGGAAAAACCAGTTGAGTCCCAGGCAGATCGCCAGGCGGCAAAGGCTGATGCGGTATGTGAAGGGAAAAAAATAGTTTAAAAATCAACCGCCACCGGCCCGGCTTTTGCTTTGGTATAAATACAAGTTGCCAACTATCCAGAATCCCCCAAATCGACTATTCGTTCTCAATTCTTGCAGGCTGATCTCTGGCTGCGATTTTTTTAAACACTAGGAGTAAACAATGAAGTCTTTGATAACCATATTGCTGTTTTTTTTGCCACTGGGCGTCCTGGCCGATGGTGAATGGAAAGGGGAGGGAGACCTTGGTTATAACAAAGCTACGGGTAATACCCAGACAGAAGCGCTGCTGTCCAAATTGAAACTAACCTACGACATTGACCGCTGGTCCCACACAGGGCAACTGGAGGCCGTCAATTCATCCGACAGCGGTGACAGAACCGCGGAAAGCTATACGGGCAAACTGGCAACGAATTATGCCATATCGGAAAAATACTACGCCTTTGGCAAAGGCCGCTATGAGGAAAACCGGTTCAGCGGTTATGAATACCAGGCCTCGGTAGCCCCGGGTCTGGGCGTGCATTTTATTGATACCGAATCCACGGTATTCAACCTGGAAGCGGGCGTCGGTTTTCGGCGCAGCAAGGAGCAGGATACGGGGGCAACCAGCGACGAGGCCATTTTCCAGCTGGCGACAAAATTTTACCGTCAATTGACCGAGACAACCCGTTTTGAAAGTGATCTGGGTGTGGAATCCGGTGCCGACAATACGTATTCAGAGGCAATATTTGCCCTGAAGGTAAAGATCAACAGCCATCTGGCCCTGAAGCTCGGCTACATGATCAAGAACAATTCGGACGTGCCTGTTGATACCGATAAAACCGATACCCTGACTTCCGTTGGGCTCAACTACAGCTTCTAGGTTGTCCCGGTAGTCATTATCCCGGGTAGATGCTCCCGTGTCGCTAATCTGGTGCTACAGGTCTTCCGCCTCCAGAGGTGGTCGCCCAAAGGGGTGGCCTGCTTCCACGCCCTCGACGCTGCAGTCAAGTTGCCCGTCTCTTAGGGTCAATGACAGTTTGGAGCCGACAGCAACCTCCCCGACCGAACGCAGCAGGGGGCCCCGATAGCCCGGTCCCGATTTCAGGCGGGGAATGGCGTAACCCCGGTGCAGCGTGCCCAGGGGACTGACGGCATCGAGGGTGGACGACAGGCGAACCAGGCGCAATTGACGATTCGTCAGCTGCTGTCGGGTAGATTTTTCCATGCGGTTTTGTAGTGACGTCAGCTTCTGCTTTATCGAGGCAACCATTGTCGCCGGATTGGCGGAGTGAAGTCTCTTCTGAAGCAGGCTCAGCTGATGCTGCCAGCGGCTTCGGCTATGACTCATGGCCCGATGTAACCTGATTTCCAGGTGATCCAGAGGCTGGGCATTTTCCCGCAGGCGATCAGCGGGATTTCTCAGGCGTT
>QJWQ01000153.1 GCA_003235325.1 Gammaproteobacteria bacterium
CAACCCGGAGGGCTGGGTCCATTTTTTGCCCCGCTTCGTTATCAATCGCTCATGTAGAGTCACTACACCACGCTCATTCTGCCTCGCCGGGCAGAAAAATGGCCACCAGCAACGATAAAACCATTAGTGTTAACAGGCCCTAGCCACAGTAACAATCCGGTGAGAATGGAGACCGGTTCGGTTTAATAAAGTCGGGCCAGATACTGATCAATACTGTCCTGCCAGGTGTAGCGGGACGCTGCCGCTTCCGTGGCAACCTTGCTGTAGGCCGCCGGGTCTTCGGCGCGCAAGGTCATGACGCGTTCAAAGGCAGCAACCATATTCTGCGCCTGCTCTCGCAGGTTGGCGCCATCAAAGGTAAAGCCATTGATGCCGTCAAAAACAGTGTCGGCCAGGCCGCCAACCCGATGCACCAGACAGGGTTGGCCGGCGCGCATGGCCAGCATCTGACTGATACCACAGGGTTCAAAGGAACTGGGCATGAGGAACAGATCACCGCTGGCATAGAGAGCATTGGACAGGGCTTCGCAGTATCCTTTGACAAAAATAAAGTTGCTGTGCCGGCCGGCGACGGTCGCCAGAAAATTTTCCAGTTCTCGTGTGCCACTGCCCAGGAGGATGAACACACCCTTGTCGCCCAGCTTGTCCAACAGGACATCCAGGGCGGTTTTTCCGGAGGACATCACCTGCTGCAGAATGGTGACTTTCTGGTCGGTGATGCGGCCGACGCTGGTAACCACCATGCCCCGCTCCCGGTTTTCCGCCCACTGCTGCACCCGTTTGTCAGCAACAAAATGGGCGCTGTCCACCAACGGATTTTTGGCCACGAGGGGAATCAGTTCTGTTGTGATGAGGCCTATCAGCTTTTTCTTGGCCAGGGCGGTGTACTTGACATCCGGGTATTCGCAACCATTGAGAATACCGCTGAGCCGGCCCTCCTGGTTGGCGTCCTGAAGCACTTTTTCCAGCCCTTCACCACCAAAAAAACCCTGGTGATGCTGACTGGGCAACATCACCTCACTGGCATAGGTGGGTGACACCACGTGGACCTTGTCCGCCAGAGTGATGCCGGCACGCATTGCATTCAGGCAGTGGGGAACCCGGGGATCATTGATCAGGCTGCCATCAAACTGCAGATCCGGATACCAGGCCTTCAATGACGAGGGGTGATCACTGAAGGGTCGAACCCCCTGCAATGCCAGGTTGTGAATGGTGTAGATGGTGGGAATTTGTTCAAGTTCCTGGTAGTCGGGATCAAAGCGTCGCAACACCGCCAGCAGTGCGGCGTGCCAGTCGTGCAGATGCAGCCGGTCAACCCTGCCAAAAACGCCGGTCACGACGGCTTTGGCGACAGCTGCACAAAACAGGGCAAACTTGGTGGCATCGGTGGCGAACGGCGTTCCCGGCGGATCGTTGCAGTAGATATTGCCCGCACCACAGGCGGCGAAGGAGGGATGATCCAGTACCCAGCAGGTGACATTGGCTGCACCGTGTTTGGCCGGCACCGTAAAGATATCGACGTTCTGGGTTTGACCGGCAAAATCGACGCTGACCACACCCTTTCTGATAGCTCCGGGTAACATCGAAAAGCGCTGGTAACCGGGAGTGACCACGTCCACCACATGCCCCGCCCTGGCGAGGGCCAGGGGTATATCCCGGACCACATCGCCGATGCCACCGACCTTGCCGCCTGGCAGGGCGTCGTTCTCCGCAGAAACCATCAATATTTTCATGCTGTTACCCTGATAAATTCGGGACTTGCCGTTTTCTTATTTTTGTTGGAACACCCGCGATCAGGTGATAACGTCGGGCCGGTCCCGGCCCGTATATTTCCTGATACCGGCCAGCTCATTGGCCGCCCCTATCAGGGGCGCCAGGGCCTTTTGCGGGTCCTGTTCCAGTTTGCCCGGCTCGTCGACATAGGCATCCAGGTAGACGCGGAGGGTGGCGCCGGACGTGCCGGTACCGGACAGTCGCAACACCACCCGGCCACCGTTGGTGAAATAGATCCTGATACCCTGATTGGCGGACTGGCTGCCATCAACGGGATCCAGATAGGCAAAATCATCCGCCGACTCGACGATCAGGCCGTTGAAGCTGCATCCGGGCAGAGTGGCCAGTCCGGCTCGAAGCTGTCCGACCATGTCGGCGGCGGCCGCGCTGTCCACCCCTTCATAGTCGTGGCGGGTAAAATAATCGCGACCGAATTTCTGCCAGTGATCGCGCATGATTTGCGCTGGTGTTTCCTTTTTAACTGCCAGAATATTGAGCCAGAACAGGACCGCCCAGAGGCCGTCTTTTTCTCGAACATGGTCGGAACCGGTGCCGAAACTCTCTTCGCCACAAAGGGTAATCTTGCCTGCATCCAGAAGATTGCCGAAAAACTTCCAGCCGGTGGGCGTTTCGAAACAGGCCAGGTTCATAGCCTTTGCCACCCGATCAACGGCGCGACTGGTGGGCATCGAGCGGGCAACACCCGCTATGCCGCCACTGTAGCCGGGCACCAGACTGGCATTTGCCGCCAGCACTGCCAGGCTGTCGCAGGGATTGATGTAAAAGTTGGCTCCCAACACCATATTGCGGTCGCCGTCACCATCGGAGGCAGCGCCAAAATCCAGCGGTGTCTCTGACATCATCAAGTCTACCAACTCGTGAGCGTGAACCAGGTTGGGATCAGGGTGGCCGCCACCGAAATCCGGCAGGGGCGAGCTGTTGATGACCGTACCTGCGGGGGCGCCGAGACGGTTTTCGATAATCTCGCGACCGTAGGGGCCATTCACCGCATGCATGGTGTCAAAGCACATGCGGAAGTTACCGCCGGACAACATGGACGCCATGGCATTGAAGTCAAAGATTGACGCCATTAATTGGGCGTAATCGGCCACCGCATCAATGACTTCGACCTGGGCATTGCCGACCCGGGTCACGCCGATGTGGTCGAGGTCGACGTCCATTTGCTCGACTATCAGATATTGGCTGATGGTAAGGGTATTTTGATAGATGGCGTCCGTGATTTTCTCCGCTGCCGGCCCACCGTTTTCGCCATTGAACTTGATGCCGAAATCCTCATCGGGCCCGCCGGGGTTGTGGCTGGCAGAGAGAATGATGCCACCATCGGTTTTATTCTTGCGAATCACGCAGGATGCTGCCGGCGTTGACAAAATGCCATTTTGGCCAACGATCAATTTACCGAAACCATTGGCCGCCGCCATCCGGATGATAATCTGAATAGCTTCCCGGTTGTAAAAGCGGCCGTCACCACCTATGACCAGGGTTTTGCCCTGACAGGGAGCGATGGTATTGAAAATTGACTGAACAAAATTTTCGAGATAATCAGGCTGCTGAAACTGTTTGACCTTTTTACGCAAGCCGGACGTTCCCGGCTTTTGATCAGTAAAGGGTTTTGTCGGTTTTGTCGTTGCTTTCATAGGACTACCAAGCCTTTTCTATTTTTTTATTCATTATAGCCTTCTGGCAAACCAAGCATTTTACGGGTCACCAGGGTTACACCCTTACCGGTTACCCGAAAGCCATTGGCCTTGTCCTTTTCGGCATCGTAGCCGATCACTGTGTTTTCGGGCACGATACAGCCACGATCAATAATGGCCTTTTTTATTCTGCAGTTGCGGCCAATTTCCACTTCCGGAAGAATGACCGTTTCCTCCAGCACAGAATAGGAATGTATCTTTACACCTGAAAACAACACCGATTTTTTCACTGTCGCACCGGAAACAATACAGCCACCGGAAATCGAGGAATTGACTGCCATACCCCGACGTTCATCGGTATCGTGAACAAACTTGGCCGGTGGCAACTGGGTCTGGTAGGTCCAGATAGGCCAGCTTCGATCGTACATATTGAGGGCCGGCACCGGCGCGACCAGTTCCATGTTGGCTTCCCAGAAAGAATCCAGGGTCCCGACATCGCGCCAGTAGGCCCTCTCGTTGGTCTCCAGATTTCTGAAAGGATAGGCGTAGACTTTGGCCTCCTTGATGATTTTGGGAATGATATCGTGGCCGAAATCGTGACTGGAGGCCTCGCTCAGCGAGTCCTTGCGCAACTGGTCAAACAAAAACTCGGTGTTAAATACATAGTTGCCCATCGAAGCCAGGGTCAGCGCCGTTTGCCCTGGTATCGGTGACGGATTGGCCGGCTTTTCCTCGAAATTTCTCACCCGGTTGTTTTCGTCCACAGCCATGACGCCAAATGCACCCGCCGCCTCCTCCACCGGCACCTCGAGACAGCAGACTGTCATGTCAGCCCCCCGTTCCACGTGTTCGGCAATCAAGGGGCCGTAGTCCATCTTGTAGATATGGTCACCGGAAAGGATCAGGATGTACTTTGGCATTTCACCGCGAATGATATCCAGGTTCTGAAAAATGGCATCGGCCGTGCCCTGATACCAGTTGTCGGAAAACCGCTGGGAAGCCGGCATGATCTCGACGGACTCACCCAGTTCCCGCTTGAAGTGACTCCAGCCACTGACCAGATGTCGAATCAGGGAGTGGGCCTTGTACTGGGTTAACACACCAATCCGGCGTATTCCTGAGTTGATACAGTTGGACAGGGGAAAATCGATGATCCGGAACTTGCCGCCGAAGTACAGTGCCGGCTTTGCCCGCCAGTCAGTCAGTTCGTAGAGACGGGAACCCCGCCCTCCCGCCAGGACCAGCGCCATGGTGTCACGTGTAAGCTTACTGACATAACGCGGATTGTCTTTGCTCATGTTTTTCTCCTACCTGGTAATTATTTATGTCCAAGGACCGACGTTCATTTTAGCTTTGATATAGAAAATGTTTAAGGCCCGGCAGCAGCCACCGGCCGAGCCCCAGACCCTTTTAACCTGAACACCAGGCCCCGCGGGCAATCCTGAACTGAAATACTCAGTTAAGACGGTCAAGGAAGCGGGATCCGCCCCTTTCATTTGTGTTTTCTGGCGACCCGCAGCCGGTCATTGTTCACACTGCGCACCTGGCCCGCCTCCGGGCAAAGTGCTTCGCTTGATTCACAGTAAATACTACAGCTTCCAGATATCCGTACTGTAATCCCGAATCGTTCTGTCACTGGAGAAACAGCCACTGGCCGCCGTGTTGTAGATGCTCTTGCGAGTCCACACTTCCGTGTCCTTGTATTCCCGATCCACTGCCTGCTGGGCTTCAATATAACTGCGAAAATCCGCTGCCACCATCCAGGGATCATGGGGATTGCGAATGCTGTGCACCACAGGATCCTGAACACCCATCTCAAACAGGTTAAAGTGGCCGCTCTCCAGTAACATCATCACCCTTTTGAAATCGGGGTCTGATTCAATTATTGCAGACGGGTGATAATTGCTTTTCAAACCCTCGACGTCTTCCGCCCGCAACCCGAACAGGAAGAAATTATCAGCGCCGACCGCGTCCAGGATTTCGATATTGGCGCCGTCATAGGTGCCAATGGTCAGGGCGCCATTCATCATGAATTTCATGTTACCCGTACCGGATGCTTCCTTGCCGGCCGTGGAAATCTGTTCGGAAAGGTCAGTGCCAGGGCAGATGACTTCCATGGAGGTGACACGGTAGTTGGGCAGAAACGCCACCCGTAACCAGGGCCTGACGTTTTCATCGGAATTGATCACTCCGGCGACATTATTGATCAGCTTGATAATGCTTTTGGCCATGGCATAGCCGGGCGCGGCTTTGCCGCCAATCAATACACAGCGGGGCTGCAGACCTTCGGTATCGCCCCTGACAACGCGGTCATACAGATGAATGACGTGCAGGATATTCAGCAGTTGTCGCTTGTATTCGTGAATACGCTTGACCTGGACATCAAACATCATGTCCGGATCAAAACAGATATCGCACTCCCGCTGGATCAATCCGGTCAGTTTTTCCTTGTTGTGCCGCTTGACCTCCCGCCACCGTTCGCGGAATTTCCTGTCCTCGGCGTAAGCCCACAATCCGGATATATGGTCCAGATCAGTCTTCCAATCTTCCCCTATTTTCTCGCTGATCAGGGCTGACAGTTCGGGATTGCAGTGGGCCAGCCAGCGACGCGGGGTTACGCCATTGGTTTTGTTATTGAATTTTTTCGGCCAAAATTCATAAAAATCCTTGAACAGACCCTTTTTCAGCAGTTCAGTATGCAAGGCTGCGACGCCGTTGACGGAATAACAGGCAACAATGGCCAGGTAGGCCATGCGGACCTGAGGTTCGTGACTGTCTTCAATAATCGACATGCGCTGTTGCCGAGCAGTGTCCCCGGGCCAGCGTTGCGCCACCTTGCTCAGGAAACGGGCATTAATTTCATAAATGATTTCCAGCAACCGCGGCAGCAATTCGCCAAGCATCCGTACTGGCCACCTTTCCAGGGCTTCCGGCAACAGAGTGTGATTGGTGTAGGCCATAGTCCTGGTGGTTATATCCCAGGCCTCGTCCCAGGTCAGCAACTGCTCATCGGTAAGGAGCCGCATCATTTCGGCTATAGCGACGGTGGGATGGGTGTCATTGAGTTGAAAACAGTTTTTCTCGGCGAAATGACTGAAATCCCGACCGTAAAAACGAATCCAGCGGTCGATCACATCCTGAAGACTGGCTGAGGCCAGGAAGTACTGTTGTCTCAGTCGCAACTCCTTGCCATTTTCGCTGGCGTCATTGGGGTAGAGCACCATGGTGATCTGCTCGGCGGCGGTCTTGGCGGCCACAGCCTCGCTGTAACTACCGGCGTTGAATTCGTCCAGGTTGAACTCGTCGGTTGCTTCTGATTTCCACAGACGCAGGGTATTGACCGTTTCATTTCGATAGCCGGGTATCGGCACATCATAGGCCACCGCCAGCACATCGTGGGTATTGACCCAGCGGGCATGGCGCCTGCCACTGAGGTCGGTAAAGTATTCGGTGTGGCCGAAAAATTTCACCCGACGTGTATTTTCCGGCGCTTCGATCTCCCATGGATTGCCGTCGCGCAGCCAGTGGTCCGGGCACTCCACCTGGTAGCCGTTCTCTATTTTCTGGTGGAACATGCCATATTCATAGCGAATGCCATAGCCGGTTACCGGCAACTCGAGAGAAGCACAGCTGTCGAGAAAACAGGCGGCGAGTCGACCCAGGCCGCCATTGCCAAGACCGGCATCCTTCTCCTCCTGGACTATCTGCTCCAGGGTGCATCCATACTCTTTCAAAGAGGCACGCAAGGGTTCCTCCAGATCCAGGTTGAGCACGGCATTGGTCATGGCTCTGCCCATCAGGAATTCCAGGGACAGGTAATTGACGCGTTTGGGCTTTTGTTCCATATAGCGGTCACGGGTGGCCCGCCAGCGTTGCACCAGGCGGTCGCGGACTGTCAGTGCCACCGCTTTGAACAGATAATTGTGCCCTCCTGCCAGATCATCCCTGCCGAGGGACAGGTCGAAATGTCTGGACAGATCCGCACCAACGGCATTTCTGTCCATGCCCAGTCTCGGGGTTTTATCTTTAATGATTGCTTTTGCTGTTCCTGAATTCATATAAATACTCAAAAATTCATTGCCCCAGTAGCAGCGCTACCGAGCGCTCGGTTAATACGAAATGCTTTTCGACGACTCTGTCGGGTTCTGCCGGGATACCGGTCTCCTCTGTAGTGTCGATTAAAATCTGCCAGGTTTTGGTGCCTTTAGGCGTCGGCAGCATAAAATTCACAGGCAACAACCCCGAATTGAACAAAATCAGCAATTGTTGCCATTTTTTTGGATTATCCGGTTCATGGGCCGCAAGCAGCAGCCCCAGGCTATTGACCTGGTGTTCTGACCAGTGCCGGTCGGACATGGTGGTGCTGTCCTTGTTCAACCAGCGAATACTGACCTGGCCTCCGGGACTGCTGTCATGGATATAGCTGGTATGGCGCAGTTGGGGATACCGTTTTCTGATCGCCAGCAAATGTCTGAGAAAATTCTGCAGATTACGTTTTTCTTCGGATGTCTGGCTCCAGTCGAGCCAGTTAATTTCATTATCCTGACAATAGGCGTTGTTGTTTCCCAACTGGGTTCGGCTCATTTCATCACCCGCCAGTATCATCGGCGTACCCTGGGATAACACCAGCGTTGACAGCAGATTGCGTTGCTGACGGCGCCTGACCGCGAGTATGGATTTGTTACGGGTGGGTCCCTCGACGCCGTGGTTGTGGCTGAAATTGACATGGTGCCCGTCACGGTTGTCCTCGCCGTTGGCGAGATTGTGGCGGTCCCGGTAGCAAACCAGGTCTTTCAGGGTAAAACCGTCGTGACTGGTGACAAAATTTATGGTGGCATGGGGTCGGCGGCCCGAATGCTCGAAAATATCGCTGGAACCATGCATTCGCCGGGCGAACTCGGGCAAAAGACCGGGTTCGCCACCCCAGAACCGCCGGGTGGTATCCCTGAAGCGGTCATTCCATTCACTCCAGCCGACGGGGAAATGCCCCAGTTGGTAGCCCCCGGGGCCTATATCCCAGGGTTCGGCAATCAGTTTGACGCCAGCTAGCGCCGGGTCCTGGGTGACGGCATCGAAGAAACCACTGCCGGTATCAAATCCGGAATATTCTCTGCCGAGAATTGGGGCGAGGTCGAATCTGAAACCGTCGACACCCATTTCCGTCGACCAGTAACGAAGGCTGTCCATCACCATTTGCAGAACCCTGGGATTGACGATATTCAGGGTATTGCCGCAACCCGTATCATTAATGTAATACCTGCCTTCCTCCGGGTGCAATCGATAGTAGGAAGCGTTGTCGATACCCCTGAAGCTGAGGGTAGCCCCCATTTCGTTGCCCTCGGCCGTATGGTTATAAACCACGTCCAGGATCACTTCGATGCCGGCCTGGTGGAACTCATCCACCATATTCCTGAATTCCGCTATATCCTCTCCGGACATGTAGTGGCGCTGGGGAGCGAAAAAATTGATGCTGTTATAACCCCAGTAGTTACTGAGATTCTTATCCACCAGGAAACGGTCGTTGACAAAGCCATGGACTGGTAACAGCTCGATGCTGGTGACACCAAGTTTGTTGAGGTATTCGATTATGGCAGCACTGCTCAGGCCGGCGAAGGTACCACGCAACGGTTGCGGAACGTCCGGGTGATGAATTGACATGCCGCGAACATGTGCCTCGTAAATCACTGTATCTGACCAGCTGACCCGATGACCGTTTCTCTTTGTCGGGCTTGCTGGAGGAGCAACCACAACGGCTTTGGGTATATAGGGGGCACTGTCCCTGCCATCAAAGGACAGATCCCGATCAGCATGGCCAATCTCGAATCCCGACAGGGCATCGTGCCAGACCAGTTCACCGGTCAGTTGCCGGGCATAGGGGTCCATCAACAGTTTGTGGTGATTGAACCGATGTCCCGAGTGGGGTTCATAGGGGCCATAGACCCGGTAACCATAAACCGTTCCCGGCTCAAGACCTTCCACATAACCGTGCCAGACCTGTTCGGAATAGTACGGCAACTGTATGCGATTGGTTTCCCGTTTACCCCATCGGTCAAAAAGACAGAGTTCGACCTTCTCGGCGTTGGCCGAAAAAAGGGCAAAATTAACACCTTTACCATCCCAGTAAGCCCCCATGGGGTAGGGGTTACCGGGAGCAACACTAATTTTGCCCATTTAAAGAAAACTCCAGATAGAGCTACATGTCCAGTTGCAGGACTATGGTCGCTAGTGGCGGCAGTGTCACGGACAGGGAATACGGCCTGCCGTCCCAGGGTTTCTTGGCAGCAGTAACCCCTTCGCCATTGTTGACGCCACTGCCGGCGTACTTGGTATCGTCGGTATTCATGATTTCACGATAAAAACCCGCATGGGGCACGCCCAGGGGAAAGTCAGTGTGCACGGTGGGTGTCATGTTGGAAATAATCACCACCGGTGCAGCGCCCTCTTCGCCCTTGCGCAACCAGCAGAATACCGAGAGGTGGGCATTGTCGGTCTGGATCCACTCAAATCCCCTGCCCTCGCAATCCAGCTGGTGCAGTGCCGGTGTATTGGTGTAGAGCGCATTGAGATCCTTGATAAGCGCCTTGACACCCTTGTGTTCCGGATAATCCAGCAAATGCCAGTCAAGACTCTGGTTGTGATTCCACTCATCGCTCTGGCCAAATTCACCGCCCATAAACAGCAATTTCTTGCCGGGATGGGTCCACATGAAGCCGTAATAGGCCCGCAGGTTGGCAAATTTCTGCCAGCGGTCTCCGGGCATTTTGTCCAGCAGGGAACCCTTGCCATGTACCACCTCGTCGTGGCTCAGGGGCAGGATAAAGTTCTCGCTAAAGGCATAAACCAGACCGAATGTCATCTGATTGTGGTGATATTTGCGGTGAATGGGGTCCCTCTCCATATATTTGAGGGTGTCGTTCATCCAACCCATATTCCATTTGAAGCCAAAACCCAGGCCGCCGGATTCGATCGGTTGCGAGATGCCCGGCCAGGCTGTCGACTCCTCGGCGATCATCAGGATACCGGGGAAATTGAAATAGGCGCGCCGGTTTACCTGCTTCAGGAGTTCAATCGCCTCCAGGTTTTCCCTGCCACCATAGGCGTTGGGCACCCAGGCATCACCTTCCCGGCTGTAATCCAGGTAGAGCATCGAGGCAACGGCGTCAAAACGCAAACCGTCCAGGTGAAACTCCTCCAACCAGAACAAGGCGTTACTCAGCAGGAAACTGATAACCTCCTTGCGACCGTAATTGTAAATGAGGGTGTTCCAGTCGGGATGAAATCCCTGGCGCACGTCCGCGTGCTCAAACAGGGAGGTTCCGTCAAATCTGCCGAGACCGTGTTCATCTGTTGGAAAGTGTCCGGGTACCCAATCCAGCAGGACGCCAATGCCTTCTGCGTGACAGGCTTCAACGAAAAATTTGAAATCCTCCGGACTGCCAAAGCGGCTGGTAGGCGCAAACATACCGATGGGCTGGTAACCCCAGGAACCGTCGAACGGATACTCAGTAACCGGCATCAGCTGAATATGGCTAAAGCCCATTTCTTTCACATAGGGCACCAACTCCGAGGCCAGTTCCCTGTAGGTCAGATAACGATTGCCTTCCATCGGGTTGCGGCGCCAGGATCCCAGATGAACTTCGTAGATGGTTACCGGGGATGCTCGCCAGTTGTGTTTCTGGCGGCCCTTGACCCAACTCTTGTCCTGCCAGTCACCGGAGAGTGGCGCCGCCACCTTTGAGGCCGTTGCCGGTGGATGCTCCATTTCGAAAGCAAAGGGATCCGCCTTGAGGGGCAGCATGTTACCGTAGTGGTCGAGCATCTCAAACTTGTAGCGATCGCCAGTCTTGACGCCGGGAATGAAAATCTCCCAAATGCCGGATCCCAGGTGCTTGCGCATCACGTGGCGGCGGCCGTCCCAATGGTTGAAATCACCAATGACCGATGCCCGACGGGCATCCGGGGCCCAGACGGTAAAACAAACTCCATTCACCCCTTCCGAGGTAACCTGATGGGCCCCCATAAAGTTGTGGGATTTCTCCTGGGTGCCTTCGCAAAACAGGTAGAGGTTGTTGTCGTCAATCATGACCGGGAACCGGTAAGGGTCCTCGATGTCGATGGTGGCGCCCTCATACTCCACGCGCAGGAAGTAGGTGAACCGGTTTTTGCGATTGCCCATTTTACCGGCATAGACCCCGGCGGGGTGCACGGATTCCAGTTCAGCCACCTTGCGCTTGTCACTACTGGAAATCACCGACACCGACTTGGCATCCGGCAGAAAGCAGCGGACAACCAGGCTGCCATCGACCAGTTGGTGCATACCCAGAATTGAAAAAATGTCGTCACAGTAGGCGCCAACAACAGCATTAAGCGCGTCTTTAGTTATAAGTTCTTCGTTCATAATTTCCTACCTTCAGTCAGAGCCGCATCGTATAAAGCTATGCGAGAAATGGTGATACTCGAATCATTGCTGGAGTCTCTCCCTGTCAATAGCTCTCAGTAATTCACCGGTTTTATTATTTTTAAACAGTTTGTTCAGATCGTGTTCGAGCTTGCGCCGCCAGTTGGGATACTCAGTGCTGGTCCCGGGTATATTAACCGGGCTTTCTGTCAATTCAATATCCTCC
>QJWQ01000159.1 GCA_003235325.1 Gammaproteobacteria bacterium
GACGATCAACCGCGTGCCCGACAGTTTTATCTTCGCTGCAGAAGTGCTGATTAAACCCCAGGACAATACCTCCCTCGAAGGGCTCTACAAATCGCACACCATGTTCTGCACGCAGTGCGAGGCGGAAGGCTTTCGAAAAATCACCTTTTACCTGGACCGGCCCGATGTGATGTCGGAATTTACCACAACCCTGGTAGCAGAGAAGAAGCGTTACCCGGTGCTTTTATCCAATGGCAATCCCATCGACCGGGGTGAACTCGGAGATGGTCGCCACTGGCAGACCTGGCACGATCCCTACCGCAAACCCGCCTACCTGTTTGCCATGGTTGCCGGTCCGCTGTCGTCCGTCGAGGACAGTTTCACCACCTGTAGCGGACGCCAAATCGCCCTGAAGATTTTTGTCGAGAAAAAAGACCTGGATAAATGCGACTTCGCCCTGCAGTCCCTGAAAAAGGCCATGCGCTGGGACGAGGAAAAGTACGGCCGAGAGTACGATCTGGATATTTTCATGATTGTAGCGGTGGATGATTTCAATATGGGCGCCATGGAGAACAAGGGGCTCAATATTTTTAACAGCGCGGCGGTCCTGGCCCGCCAGGAGACCACCACAGATGCCAGTTTTCAGAGAATTGAAAGCATCGTTGCCCACGAATATTTTCACAACTGGTCCGGGAACCGGGTCACCTGTCGGGACTGGTTTCAGCTCAGCCTCAAGGAGGGCTTTACCGTTTTCAGGGATTCGCAATTTTCTGCCGATATGAATTCCGCTACGGTCAAGCGGGTGGAAAATGTCAGCACACTGCGAACCCTGCAGTTTGCCGAAGACGCCGGCCCGATGGCGCACCCGGTGCAGCCGGCATCCTTTATGGAGATTTCAAACTTCTACACCATGACCGTGTATGAAAAGGGCGCGGAAGTGGTACGAATGATTCAGACCCTGCTGGGGCCGGAAAAATTTCGGCAGGGTTGTGACCTCTATTTTGACCGTTATGACGGTCAGGCCGTCACCATCGAAGATTTTGTCGCCGCCATGGCCGAGGTCAGCGGCCGGGATTTCAACCAGTTCATGAACTGGTATCGCCAGGCGGGCACACCGCGTCTTGACGTGGAGGGTTCCTACGATGCCGCTTGCCGAACTTACACCCTCAACTTCAGCCAGAGTTGCCCGCCGACGCCGGATACTGCCCAGAAGCAGCCATTTTTGATTCCGGTAAAAATGGGGCTGGTGGGTAGCCAGGGCGATTTACCGCTAATCCTCGCCTCAGGGAATTCCATTGGTATCGCGGGGCAGACCGGATCCGAAATTGTGCTCGAGATCTCCGAGCCTCATCAGCGAGTGGTGTTTGAACAGGTCGAGGAACCACCGGTGCCGTCCCTGCTCAGGGGGCTGTCGGCGCCGGTGAAATGGCATTTCCCTTACAGTAGAGAACAATTGAAATTCCTGATGGTACGGGACAGTGATGGCTTTAACTGCTGGGATGCCAGCCAGCAACTGGGCAAGTTAATACTGCAGGAAATGATCTCGGCTCAGGTTGACGGCCGTGATGTTGAACTTGATACCCGTCTCATCGATGCCTACCGGCCACTTTTGCTGGACTGCTCTCTGGATCCGGCGATGGTCGCCCAAACGCTGGTACTGCCCACGGAAGCCCTGCTCAGTGAGGAGGCAGACGTCATCCATGTTCAAGCCATACACCAGGCCAGACAGCGGGCCCGTCTCAGCCTTGCGGCTGCGCTCGCGAGTGAATTTGAGCAGGCGTACAGGAGCAATACCAGTGTCCAGCCGTATGCACCTACCGCTGATCAGATAGCGCGTCGCAGTCTGAAAAATATGGCCCTTGCCTATCTGGTCCTGACCGGCGAGGAAACATTCATAGAACAGGCCTATCACCAGTTTGACACCGCAGACAATATGACCGATGCCTATTCAGCTTTACTGTCACTGGTCAATGCTGATTTCCCTCTGGCCAGGGATCTCGCAAAAAAAGCACTGGATAACTTCTACCTGCAGTGGCGAGAGGAGCCACTGGTGGTCAACCAGTGGCTGCAATTACAGGCAACCTGCATGCTGCCAGGGGGCCTGGAACGGGTGCAGGTGTTGCTGGAACACGAGGCCTTTGATATCAAAAATCCCAACAAGGTGCGAGCTCTGATCGGCGCCTTTACCCACGGTAATATGGTCAATTTCCACCGATCTGACGGGGCTGGTTACCGGTTTCTGGGGGACAAGATCCTGGAACTGGATCGGCTCAATCCACAGATTGCCTCGCGACAATTGACACCACTGACACGCTGGCGGAAGTTTCCTGTGTTGCAGGCGGAGAGAATGCAACAACAGCTTCAGAGGATTTTGGCCCAACCGGGATTGTCTCCGGATGTCTACGAGGTGGCGTCAAAAAGCCTCAAATAATACCCTCAACGTTAAAAATCGCCGGGTCGTTGCCATTCAATGCCTTGCCGCCTGCGGTGTCTGAATAAAGCTTCCTGCGGTGGTGTAGGCTCGAGAACGGAAGACACCGTGGCTTTCTTGAAGGTAACAGGCTCAAGGTAACAGGCCCAAAGTTCGCAAGGCGAATACCAGGTAGTGCCGATGACAACATTAGCGGTAGTGCTTTTCTCCGAGGTTGCCTGTTTGCGCCTTCGACTCGATCTCCCCGGATTTTTTTAACAGTCCTGCCAGCACCGCTGTCAACAGGACACCACCGGTAATTGCCAGGCAGTATTGCGGCCAATGTTTGACCAGGGGGATCACGAAAATACCTCCGTGGGGAACCAGCAGTTCACAGCGAAAGACCATAGACAACGCACTGGCCGTTATGGCTCCAAGCATACAGGGCGGTATTACCCGCCAGGGATTTTCCCGGGCAAACGAAATCACTCCCTCCGTCACAAAACAGGTGCCCTTGAGGAAACAGGATCTGCCCTGCCGATGTTCGATCTGGTTATAACGGCGGCCAAACACCAGGGTTGCTAGCCCAATCCCCAGAGGGGGTACCATACCGCCCGCCATGGTTGCGGCAGCGGGTAGGTAATTGCCCATGCCGATACCAATAATGCCGAAAGTGTAGGCGATTTTGTTGATGGGGCCCCCGAGATCGATCGCCATCATGGCCCCCAGCGAAACCCCTAGCAGCAGCCTGTCCAGCGTCTCCATAGCAAACAACCAGCGTGCGATGCTCGAATTTAGGGTTTCCATCGGCGACATAAGGAGCCACGCCATGCCGCCACACAAAGTAAGGCCCAGCAGCGGGAACAGCAAGGTGGCCTTGATGGTTTCGAGTCCGCGGGGGATACACCGCAACAGCCTGCTTATTGCCAGCAGGCCATAGCCGCCCAGTAATCCCGCCACAATGCCACCCAGCAGGCCGGCCTGTGCCTGACCCAGCAGATAGCCGCCGACCATAGATGGCATCAGGGCTGTCCGTCCGGCGATACTGCGGCCAATAAATCCGGCCAATACCGTAGCCAACAGACCGAATGCGCCCTGTGTTCCCCCCAGAAGTTGCATCCAGGCTGCTATGTGGCCAGATATTGTTCCTGCAGCTTCGGTCTCACCATTACCAATCATCGACGACAGGCTGATCAGAACCCCTCCGGCAATCACGAAAGGCAGGATAGTGGAGATGCCGTACATGATGTGTCGATACAGATCCAGAATAACATTGGCGACACCTGACCTGTCGCCGCCGGTGCTGATGTCAGTCGATTTGTCAGCCTGCTCCGACAGGGCCTTTTTTATCAATTTCTCCGGATCATTGATGGCATCTGTGACCCAGGCTTCGATGACGGGCTTGTCGGCAAAACGGCGGGTATCCACTTTGCGGTCCACCGCCAGGATTACGGCTTTGGCATGAGCGATATCGTCTGCGGTCAATCTGCCCTTGACCCCCACCGATCCATGGGTTTCCACCAAAAGTTTAATTCCCATATGCCGCGCGGCTTCGCGGAGGCGCTCTGCGGCCATATAGGTATGGGAAACACCCACGGGACAGGATGTCACCGCTGCGATCATCAGCGGAGTTTCGGCCTCTTCATGGGGTTGATCCGGTTCATCAGCCCCGGGGGCGCCAGTTTCGACACTGCTGAACAGTTCTATGATTTCGGCGGCGGAACCTGCCTGCAGCAATTGTTGCCGACATTTTTCCTCATTCAAATGGCAACAGGCGGATGCGAGAATTTCAAGGTGAGCGCTTTCCCCTTCAAGGGGTTCGGCAATCATCAGGAAAAATCGTGAAGGCTGTCCATCCAACGCGCCGAAATCAATACCGTTGCGGGCGATGCCAAAAACCACGGCAGCCTCCAGCACGGCGTCCGAACGGGCATGGGGTATCGCTACTCCCTGTTCGAGGCCGGTGCTGCCCGTTGTTTCGCGCTCTTCAATGGCTTGAAGAAAGGCATTTCGATCCCTCAATTTGCCGGCCCGGTCCAGGATATCCACCAGTTCCGCCAGAACGGAGTGCTTGTCACTGCTGTTGAGATGGAGGCAGATGCGTTTTGCAGACAACAAATTCTGCAGTGCTATGGGGTTAGACAAGATAGGGCCTGTTAACACTAATGGGGTTATCGTTGCTGGTGGCCATTTTACTGCCCGGCGAGGCAGAAAGAGCGTGGTGTGGTGATTCTACATGAGCGATTGATAACGAAGCCGGGCAGAAAATGGACCCAGCCCCAAGTCTTTTAAAAAAAGGGGTTGCGGCTAAAAATTCACCACTAAGCGTTGCTCGTCGCTCATTTGGAGTGACCAAACTACTCTCCTCGCGCCTTGACTGGTGAATTTTTAGACACAACAACGGCAATCCAATGAGTGTAAGCAGGCCCTACGTCCTTATGCAGGAAACGCGTTTTGCCAGAGGAGATGGTCGAAAAGGATAGACTCGCAATTACCCCGGCACAAGTACCCTGTAAAACGGTCTGATCAGGAGGTTTATGAGACAAGGCGATTGCCCCATGCCAATGCTATCGGGCGAGACGTGCGGGTTCGATGCATCGGGGCTACTTTTATCCTGCCAGTATATTTACGGGCCACCCATCACACGCTCTTCAGGTGGCAACGGCTCGGGCTTCGAAGACAATATAACAATAGGCTCCGGCCCTCTGTTAACCGGATCAGGCCACTGCCGAAGCCTCGCTCTCCGACTTGACTGCCTGGTTCTGGGTCAGGTAACCGTAAAGCTCGACAAACTGCTGGGTCAGGTTGTGGGTAGGGGCAAAGTGAATCAGAGGTTTGTTGGCCTCGTGTGATTCGCGCATTTTTACTGACTGGTTCAGATAGACCGGCAAAATCGGTTGTTGCTCGGCCTTGATTTCCTCGATGATTCTGGTGGGCAGGCTGGCCCGGGGCTGGAACAGATTGACGACAATGCCTTCGATATTCAGCTTGCTATTGTGATCCTCCCGTATTTCGTCGAGAACATCGAGAATGCTGTACAGCGCCCTTCGGGAGAAGGCATCGCAGTCAAAGGGAATCAGGCAGCGGTCGGCGCTGATCAGGGCGGCGTTGGTGTAAAAATTCAGGGCGGGGGCGGTATCGATGTAGATTTCGTCGAATTCCGGCTCGAGGGCGTCAATCAGATCCCTGAGCTTGTATATCTTGTGGCGTGATTCCAGCTTTGATTCCAGGTCATCCAGTTCCCGGTTCGAAGGGATAATAAACAGGTTGTCAAAATCAGTTTCATAGGCGTATTCAATCGGTGCCTGCCGACTGCGGGAGATGCGCAGGCTGTCCTTGAAAAAATCGGCGATGCTGGTTTCCAGTTCATCCGGGGCCATTCCCAGCAGGTAGTGTGTGCTATTGGCCTGAGGGTCAAGATCGATGACCAGTACCCTTTTACCCTGGCTGGCGGCAATGGCTGCGAGATTGCAGGTGATACTGGATTTTCCGACGCCACCTTTCTGATTGAAAACGACTCTGCGCATGGTTCCCTCCCGATATGATCGGTTGATGAGTGCCCGCATTCTACAGGAATCCTTTTGCCTGCGGAAACCATGCCTTTAAAACATCTGCCGGAGACATTTTGTCAAGCTTCCGGACCGGCGTCTGGGGTATCGAATGGTATTCTGATAGGCTTGGCGGCCGCAGTCACACAAGGCTGCTTTAAAGCAGATCGATCCTGCGCCAACAATAGCCGATGAAAATTGACAGGAGATTCAAATGGCCCAAGTCACCCTTAAAGGCAATGCCATGCACACCGCCGGCGATTTGCCAGCCGTGGGTTCACAACTTCCCGGTTTTACACTGACCGCCGGCGATCTGAGCAGCAAGTCTGCCGCGGATTTTGCCGGCAAGAAGCTGGTGCTGAATATCTTCCCCAGCATCGACACCCCTACCTGTGCCGCATCGGTTCGCAGCTTCAACGAGAAGGCTGCCGGCCGGACAGATGCAGTCGTTCTCTGTATTTCGGCAGATCTGCCGTTTGCCCAGGCACGTTTCTGTGGCGCCGAAGGTATCGACGGTGTTGAAAACCTCTCCACTTTCCGTTCTCCGGAGTTTGGTCGTGACTATGGAATCCAGTTGGTGGATGGCCCGCTGGCAGGTCTTCAGGCCCGCGCAGTTGTCGTCGCCGGGGCCGACGGCAAGGTGCTCTACACGCAACTGGTCAACGAAGTTGCCGATGAACCCAACTACGAAGCAGCCCTGGCAGTTCTCTGATCAATCCTGGTTTACATGGGTTGCCACTCAGGGTTCAGTTGTCGCAGATCTTTTGATTGCTGTGAATTTCGATAACCAGTGAGACAGTGGCCGGCTCCAATGGGGCCGGCCATTTTTTACCCTGTCAGTGACGCCGATTGTTTGTGCTCTGTTGCCGGCATCCCGGTTGTTTCCAGAATCATATTCGTAAGCCCGCAAGCGCTGATTTCAACCATTTTATGGGTCCAAAACAGCAGGGGGATTGCACCTACCCCTGTCCTTGCAGAGGGTACAGCGGTTTCAGCCCGACGACGGCTTTTTCGGGCGTCGGTTTGCCTAATTTTCGCACCTCGGACAGACGATCGATTATCAACTGAATATTCGGTTGTGCCGCTGAATTATCCCTTGTCGGCGCCTTGTCCGCTGCTGGATCGCCCGGCTGCGCGCTCTCAGTACCGGGTCTGGCAAAAAGTACAGCGTCCAGTCGCTGAAACTCTGCGGCCAGGTCCGCGCATCCCGGTTGTTGCGCAATCTGCTGCAATCGGTAAACAGTTTCCGAACGCCAGTACAGCCGTGCCCAATGCAACAGGGTTTCACGAAACTTGGCCGTAGGACCTTCACGGGAAATCTGCCTCAAGGACTCAAAGGCCTGTTTCTCGGAAAGGGATTCATCTTCTCCGGCAGCGGGCACCGGTTTCGAATGTCGGCCTCGCCACCAGAGACTGGCAAAAAGCCCTGCCAGCAGCAGCAGCAGGACATTGGTCAGCGCCAGCATTCCGGTCCAAAAATCGACCTGACCGGTCGATGCCATCATGCCGTCGTCGCTCACACTGGCCTTTACCTCGGGAATTTCTGTTGCCGCTGGAGGTGTTTCGGGGATATCGGCGGCAGCAACAGTCAGGGTTTCAGCCTCTAGCACTGTTTCCCGCAACTGACCGGACACGGTGTCCCACCATTTGACCCGAATCGGAGGCAGGGTGATCTCACCCGGTTTGGTCGGGACTATGGCCATGGATTCAATGCGGGTACCGACAATACCGGAGCCCCCCGGGTGGTCCTCAATAGTGGGCTGGTCCGGATACAGACGGAAACCGTTGGCCTCGGCAATGTCCAGAGGTGGTAGCTGGGCGCCGGTGAGACCCTGGGCAGACAGTATCAAGGACCGGGTCACGGGCTCGCCCACCACGAGACTGTCTACCGGTCTGCTCCAGCGCTGGGCCAGGCTCATCCCCTTGCTCGGCAACCACTGGGGTAATTGCAGGTCCGGTGGAACCGGCCGAACACTGAGATTTTTGGTATCTGATCGAAGCAGGATTTGCTTGCCGCTGCGGCCAAATAGGGGGTTGGTGAAGGGCGAGCGGGGATCGGGAATGGCGCCGCTGTATCGGAGCGGCGGTATGGTCAGGTCACCGCTTTTTTCCGCAAAGATTGCCCAGGTGGTTTCAACCACCGTATAGGTGACACCGTTGACCGTTTTCTGGTACTGGCTTTCCTTGGCCTTGATTACCCGGGCGCCGGGCACTTCGGGTTCTGTGGCGGTGAAATTATTGAGCATCACCGAGGTGTAAAAACGTATGGTGAGCAGGGCCTGTTCCTGGACATAAACCTGCTGCTTGTCCAGTTCGGTTTCGATGAAAACCGGCTGGTCGGTTGTGGCGGTGCTGGCCGCAGCACGAACCTCGATTTCCAGGGCGTTGCTGACTTCGCCATTCAAATGCAGTGAGGGAATCAGGAGTTTGCCCTTGCGTTTCGGTAACAGGGTCAGGGACCACTGGGTGAAAGACTGGTCCTGGCCGCCACCAAAAGACAACTGGCTCTGGCGCTGGTTATGGATGATCTCCCAGTCCTGGTTCAGGACCGATACATCCAGTTCGCCCAGGGTCTGCCCTTCGTAACGGATTTTGAGGGTCAGGGTTTCGTTAAAGGCGATCTGATCGCGGTCCGCGCTGGCACTGAGTTCCGAGGCCAGCGCCGGGTAAACAGCAAACAGCAAAAGGCCCCAGAGCCATATTGTCTTTAAATACAGCCGGATGACAGTCGAATTCGGTTTGAACATGGTTACCAACGTTCCTCTTCAGTCCGGTCCGGTGGCGACCGAAACCGGTGCTGTTGTTCATAGGCCCGTCGCTGAGCCTGGTACTGGAATTTACGCCGCAACAGCCCGCCGGGATCGTCCGGTACACGGCGCAGCCACTGCTCCATGGCCTGTTGCTGTTCCTGGTCCAGGGCATCATCCGGGTTGGCGGACCCCGCAATCGGGTTGGGCTCACCGTCATTTCCGGTCGGGTCTTCCCCGCCTTTCGGGGCCTGTTGTTGCCGACTCTCGTCGTCAGTGGAGTCCTTGTCGCCGGACTGCTTTTCACCGGGCTGCTCTTCACCAGGTTTGTCTTCCCCTGTCGATTCGCGGTCCTGTCCGCCACTGTCCTGGCCGTCCCGGTCGGCCATATTGTTGCCCTGGCCGTTCTGTGGCGAGTCGCTATTGCTCTTGTTGTTGCCTTCCGACTCGTTGCCCTGAGAGTCGAAATCGTCTTGCTGCCCCTGGGAATCCTTGCCTTTAGCATTCTGACTCGGGGAACTGTCCTGATTGCCCTCAGGGTTCTGATTCTGGGAATTGTCCTGACCGTCGCTCTGGTTCTGCTGTTGTTGCTGTTGCTGCTGCAGCATTTGCTCTACCAGCTTTTTATTGAAGTCGGCATCTTCCATGTCCGGCTGCAGAGCCAGGGCGCGGTCATAGGCGGCCAGGGCGTCCCCCAGTTTGCCGGCCCGCGCCAGGGCATTGCCCTGGTTGTACTGGCCCCGGGCCGAATTGTCCTCGGCAAAGGCTTCGCTCGCTCGCTGGTAGTCGCCGGCGCGATAGGCCGCCGTGCCCTGCCATTGTCGGTCCTTGAAAAGTTCCGCGGCCCGGTCGGGATCGTCTGCCAGGGCCGCCTGGCCCTGCTGGTCCGGGGTGCGCCAGAGATCGTCCCAAAGGGACGCCCGGGCCGATTGCGGCTGTAATGCCAGCGGTGCCAGTACCAGCAAGGCCAGCAGGTTGCGTCGAAATCCCAGCACCATCAGCGGTAGCAGCAACAGTGCCAGCCAGAAACCCTGGTCTTTCCAGGAATCAAAGGTGCGCTGCAACTCACGGGTCTTGTCGCCAAAACCTATGTTGATGGGGTCGAGCAGGTAGTGCAGGTCCCGGTCATCGCTGGTCAGGCTGCTGTAACGGCCACCCTGGCGTCGGGCCAGGCCGGCGAGTTGCTTGGGTTGCAGTTTGGCGATGATCATGCCGCCTCTTTCGTCTTTGGCGAATCCCCCCCGGGGCAGGGGTATGGGAGCGCCTTCCTCGGTGCCAACGCCGAGAATGGACAGCCTGAAGCCGCCGACATTGTTCAGCAATAACTCCACCCCGTGCTGGGCGCCCTGAGTCATGCCATCGGTAACCAGCAAGATGTCGCCCTGCAGATGGCCGGCGTTGAGGGCCAGTTCGACGCCCAGTTCGACGGCCGCTTCCGGATTGCTGCCCTGGGACGGCATGATAGCCGGGTCCAGGGCCGGTAACTGGCTGATGATGGTGGCCCGATCATCGGTCAGCGGGCTGACAACGTGGGCGTCACCACCGTAGGCCACCAGGGCGGTGACCCCTTCAGACCGGCTGTTTAGAATGTCGGTCAGTTTCAGTCGCGTTCGAATCAGGCGGTCCGGAGCAAGGTCCTGGGCCATCATCGACGGCGACAGATCGAGCAGGATGATCAGCGCGTTTTCCTGGCGGTGAACGGGCAGGGGCACCTGTTCCCAGGTGGGGCCGGCCAGGCCCAAACAGGCGCAAATCCAGCCTGCGAGACACCATCGGGCCAGTGCCGGCTGTTTCAGGGAAGGGCGATCCAGCAGGAAAGGCAGCAGGACAGGGTCGATCACCTTGCCCCAGTCACCCGCGGCCTGCCGTGATCGCCGCACCAGCCAGGCCAGCAGTAGCACCGGTATCAGGGCCAGCAACCACCAGGGCCGAATAAAATGAAAGGCGGCCAGCTCGGCCAGAAGACCGGTCACGGGGATGTATTCCAACGGGTTCGCAACAGTAACAAAAGCATGCTGCCAGCAAGGGCCAGTGCGAGAGGCCAGTAAAACAGGGCCTTGGTGGGACGCAGCGTTTCGGCGTCCTGTGCTACCGGTTCAAGTTGATCGATGGCTTCGTAAATACGCGCCAGTTCATCCGGGTTTCGCCCGCGAAAGTAGCGGCCGCCGGTGAGTTCGGCGATTTTCGACAGGGTCTCCTCGTCGAGTTCAGAGGATGGATTGAATCGACGCAGGCCGAAAAAGCTCTGCTGAATGATTTCATCGGCGCCAATGCCGATGGTATAGATCTTGATGCCATTGGCAGCCGCCAGTTTTGCCGCCTGCAACGGCTCGACGACACTGGCGGTGTCGGCGCCGTCGCTGAGCAGTACCAGGACCCGGTCGGCCTCGGGGCGATCCTGCAACCGTTTGACGGCCAGGCCGATAGCATCGCCAATGGCGGTGGAACCACCGGCAAAACCGATCCGCGCCTCGGCCAGCAGGGTGTTCAGGGTCGACAGGTCGAAAGTCAGGGGCGTCTGCAGATAGGCCTGGGTGCCAAAAAGGATCAGGCCAAGTCGGTCACCGCGACGGTTCTCGACAAAGTCGCCCACCACTTGCTTGACCACTGTCAGTCGATCGACGACAGCATCGCCGACGCGCATATCCTCGACCTTCATGCTCTCGGAAATGTCCACCGCCAGCAGCAGGTCGCGACCGGATGTCGGCAAGGCAATGGGCTCTCCGATCCAGGTGGGTCGACAGGCGGCGAGGAGTATCGCCAGCCAGCACAGGCTCAGCAGGCCGTAGGCCAGCCAGCGACGCAGCGAGACTGAGCCGGTGTCAGCATCCGGATTCTCTACCCTGGAGAACAGGGCTGTTTTCAGGGCGGCGCTCGTGGCCGGGGCCGGGCTGCGCAGCAGGCGGTAGAGCCAGGGCAAGGGCAGCAGCAGCAGCATCCAGGGCCAGGCAAGACTCAGCATGCCGGGCTCCCTGCATGATGTCGAATCCAGTCGGCGACGCAACGGCTCAGCAGCGATCGCTCCGGCTCCGCCAGCGGCTGCGGATCGCGTCGGTACAGGTTGTCCAGTAACGGTTCCGCTTGCAGACTGGATTGCTTGCCAACGTCTGAAGACATTAACAATTTATTCAATAAGATAGAAGATGAACATGAAGCCAATTCTAGTTCAAGTCCGGCGCTGATGGCCGTTCGGCGCACCAGGGTCAACAACTCGTTCAGGTACAGGCTGCGCCCCGGACAGGTCAGATTATTCAATTCCTGCAGAGCTTCACCACGGTACCGTTGCCGTTGCCGGCGTTCACTGGCAATACGGACTGCCCGTGCCAGGCCCCAGGCAACCAGAGCCAGGACCAGGACGGTGAGCAGCCACCAGCCGGGGGCTGGCGGCCACCAGCCCACCGGAGCAGGCAGTTGTATGTCCCGCATCTGCTCCAGGGGATTCACCGGCGCCTGCCCTTCCGGGCTTTGCCGTAGGCCCTGACCAGCTCCGGCATGACCGGGGCCGACGTGGAGAAATGCAAAAGACCCAGGCTTAGACGGTTGGCCAGTTGCCGAAGACGAACGCGTTGTTGCGCAAAACGCTGTTCGAATTCCTGACGAACGGCGATGGCGCGGGTGTTGAGAGTAAAGCGACGGCCGCCGTTGTTGACCGGGTAGAGGCCGGGTGGCGGCAACCGGGATTCCAGTTCGTCGAAGACGTGGCACAGGGTCAAATCCCCGTGGCGCGCCAGTTCAAACAGGTGCCGCTCGCATTCGTCGTCCAGGTCATGGAAATCACTGACAATGATGACCGTGGTGCCCGGGCGGGTGACCCGGCGGATATCCTCGATGATCGACGCCAGGCGCAGTTTGTCGGGCTCGCCGTTAACCAGCGAGCCGCTGATCTCGCTCAGGGTCTGAATATAGTGGAGCACGCTGTGATGGCTGCGCCGCGCCTGAATGTCCTGCTGCACCGTCGGGCCGAATACCAGGCCGCCGACCCGGTCGTTGGCATTGAGCCCGGCCCAGGCCAGCGTGGCTGCCACGTCGCAGGCAGTCAGGGACTTCAGGCTGTGGCTGCCAAAGAACATGGAACTGCGCAGGTCTGCCACTACCAGCACCGGGCGCTCCCGCTCCTCGCGGAATATTTTGGTATGGACCGTCGTGGTGCGGGCGGTGACCCGCCAGTCGATGTTGCGGACATCGTCGCCGGCCTGATAGGGACGCACCTCGTCGAAGTCCATACCCCGGCCTCGAAAACGGGAGAAATGCCCTCCGGTCATGGAGGCCCTGGCGCTGATTCTGGGGAACAGGATCAGTTCCCGGGCGGCGAGGCGCAGACCGATCAACCGTGCCGGGTCTGCCGCGACGATGCCAAGCAATTCGGAAGAGACTGTCATCGAAGAACGGTTATCGCGGGCATGTGGATTTCAAAATGGTGGATACTGACCTGATTGCAGTCAATCAGGCGCTAGGGACCAGGGTGACAAGGCTGTCGATAACCTGGTCAGGTGTGATGCCATTGGCCTCGGCTTCAAAGCTGAGGATCAGACGGTGCCGCAGTACATCGTGGATGGCATTGCGAATATCGTCCGGAGTGACGAAATCCCGATCGTCGAGCCAGGCCAGGACCCGGCTGCAACGGTCCAGGGCAATGGTGGCCCTGGGGCTGGCGCCGTAATCCAGCCACTGGCCCAGATCGCTGCCATAGGCGCCGGGAGTGCGTGTGGCCAGGATCAGCTGCACCAGATATTCCTCCACGTCCGCCGCCATGTGTACCGCCAGACAGCGCTTGCGGGCGTCAAGGACTTCGGCGATGGACAGCGGCGTAAATGCCGCCGTCGCCTGGCCGCCGGCTTCTTCCCGGGCCAGGCGCAGGATTTGGCGTTCGCTGTCGGGGCTCGGGTAGTCCACCTTGACGTGCATCAGGAACCGGTCCATTTGGGCTTCCGGCAGGGGATAGGTACCCTCCTGCTCGATGGGGTTCTGGGTCGCCATCACCAGAAACAGTTCAGGCAGCGGGTAGGTGGTGCGACCGACGCTGATTTGTCGCTCGGCCATGGCTTCCAGCAGTGCCGACTGGACCTTGGCCGGGGCCCGATTGATTTCATCCGCCAATACCAGGTTGTGAAAAATCGGGCCGGCCTGGAACTGGAAGCTGCCGTCCTCGGGGCGATAAATATCGCTGCCGGTAATATCCGCCGGCAGCAGATCCGGGGTGAACTGGACCCGGTGGAAATCCGCTTCGATGCCGTCGGCGAGGGTCTTGATGGCTTTGGTTTTGGCCAGTCCCGGCGCCCCTTCCACCAGCAGGTGTCCGTCCGCCAGTAATGCCACCAGCAACCGCTCCAGCAGATGCTGCTGTCCGACGATCTGGCTGTTAAGGAATTCCTGCAGGGGCCTGATGGTTCCTTGATGATTCATGGGTTCTTTCGTGCTCAATTTAACGGGCGGCAGATTGTAGCTATTCACAAAGTGTCTCTCAAAGGGGAAAATCGGTTCAGACCGAGGATGGCACTTGTTTGGCCTGTGACTGTCACAGGTTGCTAGACCCCCGAGATGCGTTATAAGTTCCACCGAAATCGGGGGCTGTTCCGGCTATTGTCGGGTCCACTCCGGCTGACGCTGGAGATAACAACAATAATCCAACCAGGGGTGATCACAATGGATCAGGTAACCGAAGGCGATTTTCTCGAGGAACTGGAGCAACGCATTCGCCGGGACTACCCGCCGGAAACGGCCGGGCGCATTGTACCCTTTGCCCGGGAATTGTTTCAGTTATTTCCCATCGCCGAACTGGCCGACGAACCGATCAACGATGTCGTCGGATTTGTCGGGGGTTTCTGGGTGTTCATGCAGAAGGTCGACCTCGACTCGCCGAAAATCCGGATTTTCAATCCCACCCTGGAAGAGGACAACTGGATCAGCGCCAGCACTAACATCTTCCTGTTACAGCGGGATATGCCCTTTATCGTCGATTCCGTTCGCCTTGAACTGAATCGACGCGGTTTCGATATTCAGACCATCAAGAGCCGGGTGTTTCGTGTCGCCCGGGACCAGAATGGCAATCTGCAGCGCGTGGATTACCAGGGTGGCGCCGGTGATACCCGGCCGGAGGCAGCGGTTTTTATCCAGACCAATCTGTTTACTGCCGAAGATGAACAGGCGGATCTGAAGTCCGAACTGGCGGCCATTTTGGGAGACGTGGGTGCAGTGACGGATGACTACCAGTCCATGGTTGCCCGACTGGACGAGGTTGTCGAGGAATTCACCTGTAATTACGCCAAACTTCCCCAGGATACCCTGGACGAAGTTGCCGCCTTCCTGCAGTGGGTTCGAAACGGGCATTTTACTTTTCTCGGTAGCTCCGAGTACCTGTTTTCCGGTCAGGGTGACGACCGGGTGTTGTCCTACAGGGCTGAAAGACAGCTGGGAATCTTTCGCCATCGGCTGAGCAATGTCGAGTCACTGACCTTCAGTGAACTGAATCCCGGCATGCAGGCGTTTTACGACAGCGACGAGCCCCTGGTCTTCACCAAGTCTTCCGTGCGCTCCCGCGTCCACCGGGCCGCCCACTCCGATTATATCGTCATCAAGCGCTATGATCCCGATGGCGCTGTCATTGGCGAGTACCGGTTCATGGGGCTTTACACCTCGCCGGTCTACACTCTGAGTCCGTTCAGTATTCCGCTGATCCGCCGCAAGGTGGAGCGGGTCATGAGTCTGTCCGGCCTGTCAGCCAACGGCCATGATGGCAAGGCCCTGCGGCAACTGATCGAGGTTCACCCCCGGGATGAGCTGTTTCACAGCCAGGTGGATGAACTGTTCAGGACTCTGATTGGGATCTGGCAGATCAATGAACGTCGCAAGGTGCGGTTTTTTATGCGGCCGGACCCGTTTGGAAAGTTCATCAGTTGCCTGGTATACATGCCAAAGGATGTTTACAGCACCGAGGTCCGGCTCAAGATCGAGCACTACCTGGTACAGGAATTCGAAGCCAGTGAGTCCGAATTCACCACCTATTTTCCGGAATCGATTCTGGCCCGGACCCACTTCATCTTTCGTATACACAACGAACGCTATCGCCAGGCCGACAGCAAGGAGCTCGAGCACCGCATCACCCACTTCACCCACGACTGGTCCGACGACCTGGCCCATGCGGCGCTGGAAGCATGGGGTGACGAACAGGGACGGCAGAAAGCCAGGCGCTACCGGGATGCCTTTCCCGCCAGCTATCGCGATCATTTCGATCCCCGGTCGGCCGTTCACGATATTGAATTATTCGAAACCCTGAAGGATGAAAAGAACATCGCCATGATGTTCTACCAGCCCACCGGCAACGAACAGAACATCATGCGCTTCAAGCTGTTTCACCGAGACACCCAACTGGAATTGTCCCTGATTGTACCCATGCTGGAGAATCTCGGCTTTCGGGTGCTGGGCGAGCACCCCTACCGGCTCACCGTCGAGGAGCAGGGCGATATCTGGCTTCACGACTTCACTCTCCGGTTTGGCCTGAATGTCCAGGTGGATGTTTCCCAGGTGCGCGGAACGTTTCAGGAGGCTTTTGCCGCGGTCTGGTCCGGGGAGACGGAAAATGACAGCTTTAACAAGCTGGTGGTAGGCGCCCGGCTGGACTGGCGCTCGGTGGCCATGTTGCGCCTCTACGCCCGGTACTTCAAACAGTTGGGGACAACCCTGGGTCAGAGCTTCATTGCCGACACCCTGGCCACGCACCTGGAAATATCCCGCAATCTCGTCGCCCTGTTTCGCGCCAGTTTTGACCCCCGGATCGTGGAGCACGGCTCCGAAAGCTCCGACCGGCCGGATCGCCTGCGGGCCAAGGTGACAGAGGCCCTGGTGCATGTCGCCAACCTCAACGAGGACCAGGTGCTGCGCAACCTGCTGGAACTGATTTCGGCTACCCGCAGGACCAACTTCTTTCAGACCGATGCTGACGGAAATTACCACGGCTACCTGTCGGTGAAACTGGCGCCCCGGGAGATTACTTCGGCCCCGGAACCCAGGCCCCTGTACGAAATTTTTGTCTATTCGCCCCGGTTCGAAGGGGTTCACCTGCGCGCCGGCAAGGTCGCCAGGGGTGGGATCCGCTGGTCCGATCGACTGCAGGATTACCGAACCGAGGTCCTCGGCCTGGTCAAGGCCCAGCAGGTCAAGAATGCGGTCATCGTGCCCACCGGCGCCAAAGGTGGCTTTGTCGCCAAGCAACTGGAGCGCACCGCCAGCCGCGAAGCCTTCCTGGAAGAGGGTGTCGCCTGTTACCGGCTGTTTATTCAGGGACTGCTGGATATCACCGACAATATTATCGACGGTGAGGTGGTGCCGCCCGCGAGTGTCGTGATACGGGATGACCCGGACCCCTACCTGGTGGTGGCCGCCGACAAGGGCACCGCCACTTTTTCCGATATTGCCAACGAGATTTCCGGGAACTACAAGCACTGGCTAGGCGATGCCTTTGCCTCCGGCGGCAGCCAGGGTTATGACCACAAGAAAATGGGCATCACCGCCCGCGGCGCCTGGGTGGCGGTGCAAAGGCATTTTCGCGAACTGGGCCGGAATACCCAGACCGAACCCTTTACCGTCATTGGTATCGGCGATATGGCCGGTGATGTTTTCGGCAATGGCATGCTGCTGTCGGAGCAAATCCGGTTGCTGGTGGCCTTTAATCACCTGCACATCTTTATCGATCCTGAACCCGATGCGGCGGCGGCCTTTGCCGAGCGCACACGGTTATTTGAACTGCCCAGGTCCAGTTGGGACGATTACGACCGAAACCTGATCTCGCCGGGGGGCGGCGTATTTTCACGGCAGGCCAAGTCGATCAGCCTGACTCCGGAGATTCGCTCGCGTTTTGGTATCGACGAACAACAGTTGACGCCCACCGCGCTGATTCAGAGACTGTTGCTGAGCGAGGTCGATCTGATCTGGAATGGCGGCATCGGCACCTATGTCAAGGCCTCCACGGAGTCTCATCAGGATGTCGGCGACCGTGTCAACGACAGCCTTCGGGTCGATGGCCGGGACCTGAAATGCAAGGTATTCGGCGAGGGTGGCAACCTGGGTATGACCCAGCGGGGACGAATAGAGTTCTGCCTTGCCGGCGGCGCCTGCAATACTGATTTTATCGACAACGCCGCCGGGGTTGACTGCTCGGATCACGAGGTCAACATCAAGATCCTGCTCAATGCGCTGGTAGCCAATCAGGACCTCACCCCCAAGCAGCGCAACCAGTTGCTGGTGGACATGACCGATGATGTCGCCAGGCTGGTACTGCACAACAATTACCGCCAGACCCAGGCCATTACCCTGGCGCGTGAGCAGTGCCTGATCAATCTGCCGGAATACTGGCGCTGCATGTCCGACTGGGAAGCCGAGGGCAAGCTGCGCCGCAAGCTGGAATTTCTGCCCAATGACGAAACCATGGTTGATCGGACCAAGACCGGCAATGGTCTGACCCGACCGGAACTGGCGGTGCTGGTGTCATATGCCAAGATTCTGCTCAATGAAGCCCTGCTGGATTCCGACGTTCTCGATGATCCCTACATTGCCCGTGCTCTTGGCGACGGGTTTCCCGAACTGATCAACAATCGCTACAGCCAGGAGTTGCAGAACCATAGTCTGCGCCGGGAGATCATTGCCAACCAGTTGGCGAACGAGATCATCAACCTCATGGGGCTGAGTTTTCCTCACCGTCAGGCGGATTCCACCGGCGCCAGCATTCCGGAACTGGTCTGCGCCTATGTGGTGGCCAGGGATGTCTTCCATATCGACCGGATCTGGTCCGCCATTGAAGCGCTGGATTACGAGGTGAAGGCAACGCTGCAGTCGCAACTGATGCTGGCGGTGATGCGCCTCGGGCGACGCACCTCCCGCTGGATTCTCCGCAACCGGCGCAATTGCCTCAAACCGGCCAGAGAAGTAGAAATACTGACACCGCTGCTTGCCGAGATCGATCGCCAGCTGCCCAACCTGCTCACCGGTGAATTGCTTGACGTCTGGCAGGCAGAGATTTCCCGATTGACCGGGGAGGGCGTAAGTGATGAGGTGGCGCGAATCGTTGCCGGCTCCAACAGCCTCTATTTTGGCCTGGGCATTGCCGATATCAGCACCGAGGTAAATCAGCCTGTTGAACTGGTGGCAGAGATCTATTTCAGCCTGGGGGTTGAACTGGAACTGGACTGGTTTGCGGATCAGATCGTCAAACTCACACCGGTCAGCCGCTGGGAGGATTTCGCCCGTGAATCCTTTGTCGACGACCTGGAACTGCAGCGGCGCAGCCTTACCCGGGTCCTGCTGGGGGAGGGCGCGACCAGAGCCGATATCGAAGAAAACCTGGATCAGTGGCGTCAGTTCCAGCAACCACTGATCCAGCGCTGGCAACAGATGGTTCATGAGATTCACTCCGCCAAGGAACGGGATTTCTCCATGTTCTCGGTGGCCCTGCGGGAGCTGCTGGACCTGGTGCAGGCGACGGAGAACAGCGTCACCAGCCTGCCTTTTTGCCAGATCTGAACCGCCTCATCTGAGCTCTCCGGTGCCAGATCAGGGCGCCGGCCGGGGCGAAAGCCTCAACCGTCAACACTGCCCGGGCGGGATCGCATTCACTGTCTCGATCCATTATCCTTGCGCCGCCACTGATTGCCGAGGTATCCATGTACAACGTCCTGCGACAAGCCCTGTTCTGCCTGCCCCCGGAAACTTCCCATGAGCTGGCGCTGGATGCCATCGGCTGCGCCGAACGCCTGGGATTGCTGCGGCTGGCGGTGAAGCGGCCACCCGATGCGCCGGTGGAGGTCATGGGACTCCAGTTCAGCAACCCGGTGGGTCTGGCGGCCGGACTCGACAAGAATGGTGACTATTTCAACGGCCTCGGCGCCCTGGGATTCGGCTTTGTCGAAATTGGCACGGTAACGCCGCGGCCCCAGCCCGGCAACCCCCGACCTCGCCTGTTCCGGCTGCCACAGCATCAGGCCGTCATCAATCGTATGGGCTTCAATAACCTGGGCATAGATCACTTGCTGGCCCAGGTCAAAAAGCGCCGCTACCAGGGGATTCTCGGCATTAACCTGGGCAAGAATTTCGATACTCCGGTGGAGAAGGCGGCCAATGATTACCTGGTGGGCATGAATAAGGCATGGCCCCATGCGGATTACATCACCGTCAACCTGTCCTCCCCCAATACACCGGGTCTGCGGGATCTACAGTTTGGCGACAACCTGAAAAACCTGCTGATTCGTCTCAGGGGCGAGCAGGAAATGTTGGCGGACAGGCACGGTTACTACGTGCCCCTGGCGGTAAAAATTGCGCCGGACATGAACGAGGAGCAGCTCCGGGAGATCGCTGTGCTGCTGGTCAAGCTCGGCATCGACGGCGTTATCGCCACCAACACCACCATCGCCAGAACCGGTGTCGAGGACTCGCCCCTGGCTGTGGAGGCCGGCGGTCTCAGCGGCCAACCGGTTCGGGAAAAATCGACGCAGGTGATTCGGCAACTGGCCAGCGCCCTGGACGGCGCCCTGCCCATTATCGGCGTCGGTGGCATCTGCAGCGGTGCCGATGCGGTGGAGAAAATAGAGGCCGGCGCCAGCCTGGTGCAGATCTATACCGGATTCATCTACAGGGGACCGGCGCTGGTTCGGGAAGCGGTTGAGGCCATTGCCGGCCGCCAGGCAGCGACTTAGGGGATTCTTGAGAGCAGGTAAAGGGCAGGGGACTGGTGGGATTCTTTTATTGGTGGGCGCTTGTAGTGGTGGGCACTTGAAACCCGGGATTCGACTCTTTGGCAATTGACTGCTGATGCATCATTACGAGGTGCATGCGAGGTGGTAATCCAATAAGCGAGTGGCCATTACCACGACTCGATCAATAAAGTAAAATATAAATAGAAGACGGTAACCTATTGATTTAAAAAAATCAAGCAGCCGGTTCCCAGACGCTGGTTCCGCCTGTCACATCACTCGTGACGATTTCCTGAACCGCCTCTGCCAGCACCGCACGGGCATGGGGGCCGCACTGGCCACAGTGGGTGGCCACGCCCAGCCGGGCACCTAATTCCCTGATCGTGGTGGCGCCATTGGCCACTTCCTGGCGAATACGGCTGTCGGTAATGCCGCGACAGATACAGACATACATAAGTAACAAGCCTCCAAATGCGAGTGTAGGTGCAAATGATAATGATTGTCAATTGCGCCTGCGGGGGCGGCTCAAGAGATTCAGGAAGATTGCGTCAGGCTATTGCAATTGGCGGATACCGGGTTATGGTTGCGGCACCTGTTACACAGTAATCCGGTTCTGAAAAAGCACTCGAATGGGAGAGACCTATGATCATCAGGAATCACAGTGTCGATATTGAAACGCCAACCGGTGTTATGCGCACCTACGTCTACCAGCCCGCGGTTGCCGGCCGCTATCCCGGCCTGATCTTCTATTCCGAGATTTTCCAGCAGACCCAGCCCATTGCCCGGGCTGCGGCCATCATGGCCGGTCACGGTTTTATCGTGCTGGTGCCGGAAGTGTTCCATGAACTCAACGGGATTGGCACCGTCCTGGCCTACGACGACGCCGGCAAGGACAAGGGCAACAGCGACAAGTTTGCCAAGCCACTGGAAGATCACGATTCCGATACCCAGGCCATGCTCAATCACCTGGGGACACTGCCCGATTACAGCGGCAAGGCCGGTGTCATGGGTGTCTGTATTGGCGGCCACCTGGCGTTTCGGGCAGCACTCAATCCCGCTATCCTCGCCTCTGCCTGCCTGTACGCCACGGATATCCACTCAGATACCCTGCCGGCCCGGGGCAAGAATTCCCTGGCGCGTTGCGGCGAGATTCAGGGCGAACTGTTGATGGTCTGGGGCCGGCAGGACCCCCACGTGCCCACCGAGGGCCGGCAAAAGGTTTACCAGGCGCTGTGCGACGATGTGGTGAACTTTACCTGGCACGAATTCAACGCCCAGCACGCCTTTATGCGGGACGAGGGCGACCGCTACGACCCGGCCCTGGCGCTGCGGGTCTACCAGATGTCGGTGGACCTGTTTAAACGAACCCTGGCGTAGACTGACAGCCTGCCCGTGTAGAGCACGCCGGACCCCTTACCCTGAATCCAAACTATAAATTCCTGACTGCATTCGGAGGCCCCATGCAAGGTGACCAGAAAGTCATCGATTATCTCAACAGCGTGCTCACCAATGAGCTGACCGCCATCAACCAGTATTTTCTTCACGCCCGCATGTACAAGAACTGGGGCCTGGAAAAACTCAACGACAAGGAATACCACGAGTCCATCGACGAGATGAAACACGCCGATGCCCTGATCGAGAGAATCCTGTTTCTGGAGGGTCTGCCCAACCTGCAAAAGCTGGACAAGTTACTCATTGGTGAAAACACACAGGAGATGCTCCAGTGCGACCTGAAGCTGGAAGTGACGGGCGTACCCCTGCTGAAGGAAGCCATCGCTTACTGCGAATCCGTGGCGGATTACGTCTCCCGGGAACTGTTCGCCTCGATCCTGGCCAGCGAGGAGGAACATATCGACTGGCTGGAAACCCAGCTGGACCTGATCAAAAGGGTGGGGTTGCAGAATTACCAGCAGTCGATGATGTAAGCCGCCCAGGGCTGTACATGCCCCTTTCTAACCGCTGTACGCTTGCTCTTGTCCCGCGCCAGGCTCATTAAACCGCCCCTGTGCCGGGCAAGGTGGCGAGAGGAACTGACCGGTTCGACGTTTCGGGTTGGATACGCTTGGGCCAGTTATGAAACTGTAGACGGGTCTGAACCCGTTAGCCGGGTCTCTTTATCCAAGCGCTGTAGCCGGAATTATTCAAAGGCGCTGAAGCCGGGATGTCCTGTCCGGGTCTTATCCTGATAGAGCTTTGCAATGGGCTCCTTGTCTTCATCGAATGATAAAATGGCGCAAATTGCCTCGAGAATAATTCGACAGAATGACTATTGAGCGATATGCCAACGGTCTGTCATGGCGTTGTTGATTCCGAGGATAATTTTTCAAGGTATTGGTGAAGGTGTCGAGCGATATACCGTGCATCGTCCTCAGTGCCGTGGATAAAGCTGGATTTGCGCCGGCGCAGAAACGGTAATCCGATCGTATACAGACCGGGAGCCTTTACCACGCCACCGTCGTGGCGCAATTTCCCCTTGCGGTCGAGAACCGGAACGTCGAGCCAGCTATAGTCCGGCTGATAGCCCGTGGCCCACAGGACGGTATTAATGTCCCGATCTCTCAATTTGAGTTGCAGGCAGGGAGATGCATCGACTGCGGTCCGGGGAAACCGCTCCGGTGGAGCGAGCCCGGCGTCTTCCGGTAGAGAGGCTGCCCACTCGTCCAGCGTGTTCAGCAATCGCCCCATCTTCAGATCGGCGAGTGCACAGACATTGCGCAGGGAGCCGGAAAAAAATGCCGTCCCGTTGGCGATGCTCATGAAGCGACCCACCAGCCTGATACCGAGAGAGGTCATGGTGTTAAGGTCCAGTATCTGCCGTTCACGGGAGCCCACCAGTTGTGGCGAGGGCAGGTTGCGACCGCGAACGATATCATCGATATCGTCCAGGCCCTCGTCGAGCACACCGGCAGCATGCAGCCACCACTGTATATCTCTGCCGCGATACAGCCTGGGCATACGCACATGTTCGCCCACAGCGAGTGTCACCGGGCGACCGGACTGGTGAATTTCCGCGGCCAATTGCAATCCCGTCGCCGAGGCCCCTACCACCAGAACACCACCCTCCGGTAGCTGATCTGGCGAGCGGTAGTTGCTGGGAGCAACCGACTGAATGTGTTGCGGCAGATCGGCGGCGATCCGGGGTACTGCGGGCAGGTTACAGGCACCACTGGCGATTACCAGGGTCTTGCAATGCCAAGCGCCACACCCGGTGTTCACCTGGTAGCCGTCACCGGCAGGCGCTACCCGGATAACCCGGGTGTGTGTCCTGACAGGAGCACGGCTGACCCGGGCGTAATCATCGATAAAGGCAATAACCTCCGCCATGGTCATGTAGCCATCCGGTTCGCTGCCGCCATAGGAATAGCCCGGCAACGTGCTCTGCCAGTTGGGGGTGAGCAAGGTTAACGATGGCCATCGTTCATGCCGCCAGGAGTTGCCCACCTCGCCGCGCTCAAGGACAACATGTTCAATGTCCAATTCGGACAGGCAATAGCTGACGGCAAGGCCGGCATGGCCGGCACCAATGACGACGGTGTCGATCCTGGTCACTGGTAAGAACTTCGAGGGTCAGGCAGCCCTATTTCACCTCGACCTTTACGTTGGTCGGATTGGCGACGATGTCGAATACGGCCGATCGTTTTTGTGATTGGGCTACCACGGCCTCGATGTCTTCTTTTGACGCATCGGCATCAATTTCGTAAGTAACTTTAATGCCGTCGAAACCGTTGCGTATATCGGCGTCGATACCCAGGATGCCCTGTATATCCATGTCCGCCTCCAGGGTCGCCTTTACCGAGTTCAGCTTGATTTTGCGATTCTCTGCCACGGCGGCAATACCTGCAGTCAGGCATCCGGCCAGACCCACCAGGACAAACTCAACGGGAGTCGCGCCCTTATCCGCCGACGCAAAAATCTCCGGGTGATCCGAATCAAAATTGAATTCCTTGCGGTGCCGCTGCTCTTCGCCAAGGCCATAAAAACCTTCCACAGACGAAGTGGAGTGGGTTCCATCTTCCCACGAGCATGTCGCCCGCCATTTAAATTGTGCAGCAGCCGGCGCCTCGGTCAACGCTTCTCTGGCTCCGAGCAGTGCCGCCACATTGACACCATTAATCAAAGGGGTGATTTCCTCTGTCATAAGACTCTCCTGAGAATCTATTCTGATTTTTTGGGGGAGGAACTATAGCACAGGGAGCGATGCCCGCTCAGTCAATTCAGAACAGCTCTTGTGTAAAAAATGCGACACCTGCAAATGAGTCACACGGACCTGGCGCGACGGGCAGATATCCTGCCGGTGTTCAGTCCAAACCAGTGCATTCGACCGAGGTAACGGGCGTGCTCAACCTTTAGACAGCGATCCATGACCACGTCCAGTCCCGCTTCAAAGGCTATGCCTGCACCCTCGGCATTGATTACCCCGAACTGCAGCCAGAGGCATCTGGCGCCGATAGCAATGGCGTCGCGCGCAATTGCCGGTACCGCGTCCGGCAGCCGGAATACATTGACGATATCGACCCGCCCGGGAATTTCCCCGAGGGAGGGGTAGCACTTGAGGTCCAGAATTTCGGCTTCGACCGGGTTGACTGGCACAACCCGGTAGCCATGGTACTTCAAATAGCGCCCGACAAAATTGCTGGCGCGCAGTTCCTTGCCGGAGAGACCAACGATAGCGACGGTCTTCAGGTCAAGTGCAGCCCGAATTACCTCCGGGTCCTGGTAAATTTCGTGTTTCATGACCGAGTCTCCAGTGCCGCGAGCCCCTGTTCCAGATCCCAGATCAGGTCGCTGGCATCCTCAATGCCGATTGACAGGCGAATGGTTCCGGGACCGATACCGGCAGCGGCGAGTTCCTGCTCATTCAACTGACGGTGTGTGGTTGACGCCGGGTGGATCACCAGGCTTTTGGCATCACCCACATTGGCCAGATGGGAAAACAGGGTCAGTGCTTCTATAAAGCGCCGGCCATTTTCGCGGCCACCGGGCAAATCAAAACAGAATACGGCACCGGCGCCCCTGGGCAGGTACTTGTCGACCCGGTGTGTATATTTGCTGGTCGCCAGGCCAGGATACATGACCCGACTTACCCGGAGGTCGGCGGCCAGGAACTCGGCCACGGTCCTGGCATTGGCCACATGCTGGCGCATACGAAGCGGCAATGTCTCGACGCCCTGGGCCAGCAAGAAGGCATTGAAAGGGCTGATCGCCGCCCCCAGGTCACGCAGGGTCTCGGCACGTAACTTCGCCAGGTAACCATAGACCCCGAAGGTTTCGTGGAAGGCCAGGCCATGGTAGGCGGGAGACGGATCGGCAACGACCGGGTAGCGACCGTTGGACCAGTTGAACTCGCCGCTGTCCACCACCACGCCACCGAGACTGGTGCCGTGGCCGCCAAGGAACTTGGTCGCCGAATAGACGACAATATCCGCGCCCCACTCCAGCGGCCGGCACAGGTAAGGTGTCGCGAAGGTATTGTCGATCATCAACGGGCAGTTGTATTCGTGGGCACACTCTGCCACTGCCTCAATGTCGAGGATATTACCCCCCGGATTACCGATGGTCTCGGCGAACAATAACTTGGTATTGTCCTTGATGGCACTCCGCCAGGCGTCGATATTGTCCGGATCGACGAAATCCAGCTCGACGGAGAGCTTGCCGAGCAGATGTTTGAACTGGGTGATGGTGCCGCCGTAGAGCGCGGCAGAAGCGATGACATGATCCCCGGGGCGCAGCAGGGTAAACAGGGCCGCCGATTGTGCCGCCAGACCACTGGCGAAGGCCACCGCACCGGCTCCGCCGTCAAGGTTGGCAATGCGCTCTTCGAAAGCGGCCACGGTAGGATTCATGATTCGGGAGTAGGTGTTGCCATACTCCTGTAGATTGAAGTAGGCAGCGGCAGCTTCCGTATCCTCAAATACATAGCTGGTGGTCTGGAATATGGGTATGGCCCGGGCGCCGGTGGTCGGTTCCGGACGGCTGCCCGCGTGCACGGTTCGGGTTTCGAAGCCAAAATCCCTGTCTGTCATGAATCGCTCGCTGTTAAAGTTTTCGGATTGCTCATCTTAGCCGATGCAGCAGGACTAATCCTCTTATCGAGCACGATCAACCTTCGTGCCGCCCACCAATTCTCCCGGCAATTGTGAGCGGAATGGCCGACGTCGAACCCCGCCTCGCTGGTAGCCACGATTCGATCATGCAGTGCCGGTTCCACATGGACTTCGGATAACGGGCCGTGAAATTGGCGACCACCGGTTACAGCTACCGCCTGTTGGCTTACCGCCGACCGGGATAGTCCCGTTTCACGGGCAAAGGCGGTGAATTTGCCGGAATCAAGGACCCTGTTGAAATCGCGAGTGGTCAGAAACCTGTCCCCAATTCGACATCTTGTCATCCCTGCGCGACGGTGAGATGCTGCCGCTGGCAAAACACGACGCCAATGGAGTAACTCATGTTTGAAATTCGCCATGCAAATGACAGAGGAACGGCCAGTTTCGGCTGGTTGCTGAGCAAGCACAGCTTTTCTTTCGGCCACTACTACGATCCCGGGCACATGGGTTTTGGGCCACTTCGGGTCATCAACGAGGACCGGGTGCAACCCGGGCGCGGTTTCGACACACACGGTCACAGCGATATGGAGATTATTTCCTACGTGCTCGACGGTGCGCTGGCGCACAAGGACAGCATGGGCAATGGCTCTGTCATGCGGCCGGGAGACGTACAGCGAATGACCGCCGGCACCGGCGTACGCCACAGCGAGTTCAATCATTCAGCCCGGGACCTGGTCCATTTTCTGCAGATCTGGATTCTGCCCGAGCAGGATGGGCTCGAACCCGGCTATGAGCAAAAGACGTTCAAAGACACCGACAAAAGGGGCAGACTTCGACTGATCGGCTCCCGCGACGGGCGCGATGGTTCGATCACGATCCACCAGGATGTCAATGTTTATGCCACCTGCCTGAGTCAAGGGGAGGCGGTCTCCCATCAGCTGGCCCCGGGCCGGCTGTGCTGGATTCAGGTGGCTCGCGGTCAGGTGGATATCAACGGCTCGGCCCTTGAGGCCGGTGATGGCGTTGCTATTGCCAATGAACAGATGCTTTCCCTGGGTGGCCTCACGGAAACGGAAGTGCTGTTATTCGATATGCATCCGTAGATTTCCGGTCCTGTAACCATCCCGCGATAGAGCTTGGTTCCTATTCCATCGATCGCGGGACAGACGGAAGCCCTCCGCCGTAAGCTCAACTGTGCCGGGCAGGAAGGTTACCATGGCCTACAATTCAGTGAGCCCCGCTTCAAAAAGGAATCGGCAGCTGAAAAATTATCAAGGTCGCCGGGGCAGGAACATGGCGATGGTCTTCGATATTCCTGCTTGCTCATTGTGGGGATAAATGATCGTGTAGACTAAATCGGAGCCCAGCACAGTGAGCAGATTGGAATCCGGAACCATGGCAGACACCATTCCAGGCAATGGTCCCATTGCAACACTCGATTCCCCCCGGCACCCGGGTCGATGCTGTGTCGGCCAGGACCCACGTAATTCGAAGCGCTTCGAACGACAACATGGAACTGTGCGGGCGAGGATGCCCCTGGCTGCAACAGCCTGGTCCCACGACCTGGCATGATGACTCAGACGGAGTTTAACCAATATGGATCAGCCATTGACTAGAGGCGATGCGGGCGAGACGAAGGTGGCGGCATCGGCCTGGAGTCCACTGAAAATCCCCGTATTCCGCGCCCTCTGGCTCGCCGCCATCGCCTCCAATATCGGCACCTGGATGCAGGACCTGGGCGCCGGCTGGCTGATGACCTCGCTGTCGCCGACACCGGTCATGGTGGCCCTGGTGCAAACGGCGACAACGCTGCCCATTCTGTTTCTGGCGTTACCCGCAGGGGCACTTGCGGACATCGTCGATCGAAGACAATTTCTGCTCGGCGTTCAGTTCTGGCTGGCGATGGTGGCGGCATCGCTTGGCGTACTGACCATCACCGGTCTGACCACCGCCTGGATACTGGTTGCGCTCACATTCGCCATGGGGGTGGGCATCGCCATGATGATGCCTGCCTGGTCGTCGATTACCCCGGAAATTGTACCCCGGTCAGAACTGCAGGGCGCCATTGCCCTGAACAGCATGGGTATGAATGTCGCGAGGGCCATCGGTCCGGCGATTGCCGGCATCATCGTCTCCACCGCGGGCACCGGGGCCGTTTTTTTGTTGAATGCCGTGTCGTTTCTTGGCGTCATGACTGTCCTGTACCGCTGGCAACGACCGGCTCCGGCATCCACGTTGCCGGTTGAACGTTTCCTTGCGGCACTTCGAACCGGCTTTCGTTTCGCCTGGCATCACGACCTGTTACATGCAGCCCTGATTCGCGGCATGGCCTTCTTCCTTTTTGCCAGCGCGCCCTGGGCGCTGCTGCCGCTGGTCGCGAGGAATCTGGTGGGCGGCGGACCCCAATCCTTCGGCATTCTTGTCGCCGCCATTGGTCTGGGGGCGGTGCTGGGTGCACTGGTTTTACCCCGCCTGCGTCAGCGGCTTGCCAAAGACAGTCTCGTGGCTGTCGCGACCATACTCTATGCCGGAGCCATGCTGGCGCTGGCGATGCTGACCAACCTGCTGGCCCTGAGCGCCGCGATGATGGTCAGCGGCCTGGCCTGGATCAGCGTCCTGTCTTCCCTGCAAGTGGCAGCGCAGCTGTCACTGCCCAACTGGGTGCGTTCCCGGGGGCTTGCCGTGTTCATGGCCACATTCATGGGTTCCATGGCGCTGGGAAGCCTGTTGTGGGGCAGTGTCGCCCAGCACACCAGCATTGCAGTCGCCCTGATGGTAGCCGCCGCCGGAGCGGTTCTGGCTGTCGGCCTGACCTGGAAATTCAAGCTCGGCAGCATAGAAGAAATCGACCTCAGCCCCTCCATGCACTGGCCGGAGCCGGTGGTGCACGAGGGGGTCACCCATGACCGGGGGCCGGTGATGGTGACCATCACCTACCGGGTGGAGCGAGCGCACAGGGACGAATTTTTGAGTCTGATCCGCCAGGTTGGCAGACAGCGCAAAAGGGATGGCGCTTTTGCCTGGGGCGTCATGGAAGATACCCAGCATCCAGACCACTTCGTCGAATATTTCATGGTGGAGTCCTGGCTGGAACACCTGCGCCAGCACCAACGGGTCACCAATGCCGACCGGCTGGTACAGGACCGCGTTCAACGCCTGCTGATGTCTGACAGCCAGCCCGAGGTGGCGCACTACGTGGCACCGGATAATTGAGTATTCAGTCCCGGGGCATGGGGTCAATGCCGAATAGGGTCAATAAATGGCCCCTCAATGGGCACGAGTTCCCGGCCACGGCGAGCGCCTGGCGCCCGTTGCCGCAGGCTGATCATAATTCCGGTAAATTGCCGGTGGCATTCAGAGTGATTGGTTCACCCCTGTGGGAACCAGGGTGTCATCTCTCCCGTTTTGATGCCTGCTTTCAGACTTTCATCGCCGCGGCGACCCCGCCCTGGTCGAGCAGGTGAATGATCTCGTCCCGTTCCGGCAGGGCTGATTTTCGGACACTGTCTATCAATTGACGGACCCGGGCGTCCTCCCGCAGGTACTGACCGGCCAGTTCGACGATCTCCCGATCGCTGCGGTTTCTGAACCAACTCAAACCTTCACAGTAGACGATGCGGCTGGCCAGCCGGGAGGCCATGATGCAATGCAGGTACATCCGGGGAATGCTGTCGTAGAGGGCCTCGCCACAGGTGTCCAGTAGAACCTGTGGCAGGTGTTGCTTTACCTGAGCCCTGGTCAGGTCAGGGTATTCTGCCCGCAAACTGTCCATTGATGCCGCCAGGGCATCGGATGCCCGATTGATGACGCTGCTCAGGATAACGCTTAACGTTGGCAGGTCGGTGCCCGGATGTCGCCCCCGTTCCTTCAACAGGCTCTCTGCCTCGGTGGCGGCGAGTTGCCGCAGCTTTTCCAGCACCTGCCCGATGTACCGGTCCTTGATCTGCAGGAAACCGTCCTCGTCCAGCAGCATGCTGGCCGCAATCTCGTAACTGCTGCAGATTACACCGCACTTGTTGGCGGAACTGTCCTTGATAATCAATACACCGGCCTTGCCCAGTTGCTTGCGCGCCTTGGGTGTGATGAACAGGTTGGCGCCTTCGACAATCACTTTGCTGGACGGTACACCTTCCCCGTCCAGGTAGTCCCGCCAGTTGCTGTTGTTGAGGGTGCGGGGGCGACCACCGGCGGGAATAAAAGCGTCGGCGACGATACGGTTATGCATGCCGTTCCGATGCTTGATGCCGCCGGCCTCATGGACGCTTGTCAGCGAGCCCTGGCTGCCCAGACAGTCCCGCGAAAAAGCGCTGACCGGCAACCCGGCTGCCACCAGCCGCAGCAGTTCTTTTATATTGAGGCCCCCGGGGTCCTCCAGGGAGCCGCTGCCGTCGGCAATGGCGACAATGCGGGCATTGTCGCCGTACTCCCGATGCAGTAGGCGAATTTCGTTGCCGGCAACATCGCCGTCCGGTCCGCCGGTCATTTTCACGGTAAAGGGTTGCGAGCGCGGATCGATGCCCACTTCCTTCAGTGCATATTCGAGAAATACGGTGATGCCCTCACTGGTGACGCCGTATTGCTTGTGATTGATGCCGGCCCCGGGCTTGGAACTCATGAAGGCATCCGGCATCGAATGCTTTCGCAATCGGGCCCGGTTGATGATCCGGACAATGAGATCATTGGAGACGTTTTCATCGGGTCCCAGATAGAGCAATTCATCACGACAGAGATAATCAGGGTGCAGGGTCGTTAACTCCGGCGCCGGAATAATCAGGTCCAGCAGGGCGTCGGCAAATGCCAGGCCCACCTGATCAAAATCGGCCCCCGGCCGGGCCAGAATGACCCCTTTCGAGCCGCCTTCGGGAATGTCCTTGTTCTTCAACTGTTGCGCCGCGGCCAGGCCATAGCACTCGTCGTAATGGCGCTCACTTTCCAGGGCATATTGTTCCTGGCCGGCGGGATGGACTATGCGGACACCGCCCCGGGCGATATCCCGAAAACGGACATGGAAGCCGTCAAACTCATGGCCAATGACAAAAAACACACCGTAGGGATTATCCGGCCTGCCACGGGCGCGGAAAAAATCGGGATTGACTCGCAGGGCCAGTGCCGAACGGTCCTCGAGCCGGAAATTGGTGCGCAGTGTCGCGTCGGCGGCACGCAACAGCGTCATCAACACCATTTGTCCGTCGGGGCTTTCGACCCGGTTGTTGATACGCTCCGCCAGAGCGGTGGCATCGGCCTCGGCACCGGGGCTGAATCTGCTCCTGAAATGTCCGGCGATGGCCAGGGCCAGGGCAGGGTAGCGCAACAGGGTGCCGTAGATACGCTCCCGGGCAAACCGCAAGGCATCGCGTTTCACCAGGCGTTGATGCGCCAGTCGGCCCAGACCCAGAAGAATTTCGGCATCCGTCAGCGAACAGTCGTCGAGATCGCGGGACAATGAAATGACCTCGTCATCCAGATGGATCAGGCGCTTCAGATCAGCTTTGATATCCCGCCAGATGTCGCTGTCCGTGGCGAAGGACCGGCCACTGGACTGCACCAGAAAGCTGAGCACAGAGACAGGATTTTTGCCGCCAAAACTGTCGAGGTAGGCACGCTGGATATCGATCTGCTTTTTACCCAGGAACTCCGTGACCCGTTCAAATACCAAGCGGTTGTCGCTGCGTGGCACGCTCAGGGTCAAATGACTCTGCGAGGCATCCGGGTCGGCAGACAGGTCCAGTGAGACATTGCCCGTTTGCCTTACTTCCCGGGCGAGTTGAAACTGGCGAACAACCTGCTCGACCGGCGTCATCTCCAGGTAGGCTGTCGAACAACCTTCGAGATGAAGATGCAGGTCAGCGGCATCCATGTCAGGAAATCCGGCCTCGATCCTGTCGATCACTGAGTGAATGGCCGCCTGGGTTAGCGGGTTGGCCGGGTTGTGGTCAGGTGGCTCGCCGAAACTGAATACATCAAGCACCCGGCTGCCGTCCGACGCCGTATAGACCCTGGCTGCCTGCAGGGGCTTTTCGTCTGGAAGCTGGCGGATGAACTTGCCCAGTTGCCCCGGAAAACTCTGATCGCTGATAAAGGTAAATTCCGTGCCCTCCTGGTTTCTCAGGGACATCACCTGGGAGATGCCACTGGCCTCAGCGGCTATCAGCGCCTTGATGTGGCTGAGCTGTGTCTGCGGATCGATGTCGTGAAAATAGGCGCTCGGCATGGTTTCCAGGAAACGCGCTGACAGTTCCTCTGCAGACTGTTGCAGTCCCTCCAGCAACCTTTCGATCGCCACGGACGCATTGATTTGATCAGACCCCTGCTTGTCTGAATTATCCGTTCCGGTTGCATGATTCATAGCTATCCCCTGAGTCAATCCAATGCTGTAACGGGCAAGGGTACCAAATAAATGCTGCCGGTTCGGATTGCCCGGCAATTTTTAACGATGTGACAACGCTATGTCTGTCCAGGACGGATTGGGGCCTGATCACAAGGGCGATGCTGTTGACGGGCACCTCAGGTCGGAAAAGCGGTGCTGGCTGGCAACAATATTCCGCTCGGATCCCGGCAATATTCGAGTCCCGTTCGGGCAATTCACTCCGGATTTGTCAAAGCCAGGCGCTCGCAGATCAGGCACTCGCAGGCCAGGCAGGTTAAATAGGGTTCTGGGTAGCCACCGGCCTGTTTGCCAGTGTATTGACCAGGGCCTATCAGCACCAATTGGCCCTTATCTGAGGATAACCGCAGAAACAAGTGATTCAAGGTTGAACTCTGGGGGTATAGTCAGCAGTTGTGTGAGCGCATCCAGGAATTTTTTGACAGTGAATTGAGGCAATGACAGAGACGGCAATTGTTGCCCTGGCAACCTTCTTTGCGACTATCGGCCCGGTAGACGTGGCCGCCGTGTTTGCCAGTTTGACCGCCGATACGTCGCCGCGCAAATGCCGGTCCATGGCTATTCGCGGGACTTTGATCGCCGGAGGGATCCTGATCAGCTTTGCCCTTGCAGGAGAGATACTGCTTCGATCCCTCGGCATCTCACTGCCAGCTCTTCGTACTGCTGGCGGCATCCTGCTGTTGCTGCTGGCCATCGACATGGTTTTTGCCCGCTCCTCCGGAGCATCTTCCACGACGGTCGAGGAAGAAAAAGAGGCTGTTGCCAAGCAGGATATTTCCGTATTTCCGCTGGCGACCCCGCTTATCGCCGGTCCCGGGGCCATGAGTGCGGTCATTTTGTTGATGACCAATACCGAGGGTAATGTCCTGTCTCAGATGATCGTTGTGGTCAGTCTGATGGCCATACTGGTCTTCACCCTTGTCTGCCTAATGCTAGCCAGTCAGATTCAAAAGGTGCTGGGCGTTACCGGTATGCATGTGGTCACCCGTGTCGCCGGTGTCCTTCTGGCAGCGCTGGCGGTTCAGTTTATGTTTGACGGCATGGAGCAAAGTGGTATTTTCTCAGGTTGAGTCCCGGACCGGGTCTGCCAGGCTGCTGAACAGATCCGTGGTCGCGGTCCGGTTCAATGCCGGCCAACAGAATCTTTCGGAATCGGTGCGAGAACCATTGATCCTGGCCGCCAGGCAGGTTTCCGCCACGTCTTAGGGTAAATGCACCTTCTCCAACAACTGACCGATTATCGACAGCCACCAAACCTGAAAAAACGGCAGCCAGCTGCAACTGAACCAATCCGGTCAAGGCCGCATCTGATGAAGCGAAACACTTTGTTCTGGTTCACCCATGACCTGCGCCTGCACGACAACGGGGCCCTGAACGCCGCTGTCGAAAATTCCAGCCGACTGTTGTGTGTTTACTGCATCGATCAACGCTGGTTTGCGGGCAACAATTATGTTCCCAGGCGCATGGGGAAGCACCGTTGGCGATTCCTGCTGCAGTCACTTCAGGTGCTGGATAAACAACTGCACCAGCGGGGGCAGAAATTGCACGTGCTCTACGGTGATCCTGTGCAATTGATTGCCGATATTATTGCCAGCCTGGATATTGACGCCGTGTACCAGAGTACCCAGGTGGCCAGTGATGAAATCGATCAGTGGCTTGAACTCCAGCGCAGATTTCCCTTTCTGTTGTTTGAACAGAAGTCAACGCACTCACTGTTTGCCGAGTCGCAACTGCCCTTTGTGCTGGACCGGTTGCCAGGCACGTTTTCCAAATTCCGTCGATCTGTCGAACAGCTCCCGGTGGACTTGCCCCTGGACGCTCCAGAGAGGTTGCCTGCGGCTGTCAGGGTCGATCTGAAATCAACGCTGATACCCGTAGCAATCCAGTCAGCAGATACCCGGGTTCAGGGCGGTGAAGTGGCGGCGCTGAAACACCTGGCCGGCTATTTTGCCGGTAATCATGTCAGTCGCTACAAGGAAACACGCAATGAACTGGACGGATTTTTAAACTCCACAAAATTTTCATACTGGCTGGCTGGCGGATGTCTGTCGCCGAGGCGGATTCATCGGGAGCTTGCTCAATACGAAAGCAGGGTGGGCGCCAACGAGTCGACACACTGGATAGGCCTTGAACTGTTCTGGCGCGAATATTTTCAGTGGTATGCAAAGCGATACGGTCGGCGATTATTTGCTTTCGGCGGCATTCATCGCAAAAGGCCGCTCACCAGTTTTTACAGTCAACGGTTCGCACAATGGAGTCTTGGCAAGACGACCTGGCCGCTGGTTAATGCCTGCATGAACCAGCTCAATGCCACCGGGTATATGTCAAACCGTGGCCGGCAGATTGTCGCCAGTTGTCTCACCAACGAACTGCAGCTGGACTGGCGAGCCGGAGCCTATTATTTTGAAATGCAGTTGATCGATTATGACCCGGCATCGAACTGGGGCAACTGGCAATACATTGCCGGTGTCGGTGCCGATCCCCGGGGTGGAAGGCATTTTTCCATCGACAAGCAGACCCGGCTGTATGATCCTGACGCAGCCTTCATCAAAAAATGGCAGGGCGTGCAAGACAGCACGCCGATTGATGCCGTTGATGCTGCCGACTGGCCGGTCATGCCGGAACCTCCGGATGCCGACGCTTAGGTCGGTGCTATTAACCCGGCGAGATTATATGCAGGGTTAATACGGCACATGGACGTGCCGCCATTGCCCGCAGGCCAATGCAAGCCATTAAAATACAAGGAATTTCGCAAAATTCCGCCAGTATTTTAAAGGCGCCCGACTAACTAGGAAGGATGCCTATTTAGTCGCCGGATTAATAATGCCCTGTCGAGCAGTCCCGATTTGGGGCTCGCCACCGATCAGGTCGTGTGCCGGCGGTGACCAACCTTAATTTCTCTGGCTCCCGGTAAAGAGTGGCCACTTTCCAGGAAATTCCCCCCTGTTTTACAGTTCCGCTGGCGGTGGAAACCGTGGATTGGGTATGCTGGAACCTGGATTTTTACAGGAATCTACATGGAACGCTTTCGCTCTTTTATTTCCCTGGCCCTGATCGGTGGTATCGGTGTGGTATTGCCGGTTGTGCTGATGTTGATGATTTTCAACTGGTTGTTTGACGTCATAGCCAGTCTGGTCAAACCGTTGACCAACCTGATTACTGCCCAGGCTGCTGTCAATGACTTTGTTGCCATGATCCTGGTGCTGCTGATTATCTTTGGCGGTTGCTTCATGATCGGCCTGCTGATCATGACCAATGTCGGCGGCTGGTTGCACAAGCAGTTCGATGCCTGGCTGGTCAAACTGGCGCCAGGCTACAAGACAATCCGCGAGCTGGTCAGCCAGTTGCTGGGTGGCAGTGGCAACACCAGCCTGTTCAAGGGGCAGCCGGCCCTGGCTAAGATCTATGGCCCGGACTCACCGGTCCAGGTCACGGCTATCATCACCTCAAGACACAGTGATGGTTACTTCACCGTTTTCGTACCCACCGCACCGATTCCCACTTCCGGCGTCACCTATCACCTGCCTGGCGATTGCGTGGAACTCATGCGGGGTGTCAGTGTTGAGCAGGCCATGCGCACGATCATTGCCTGTGGTGCCGGTTCTGCGGAGATGCTGGCCGCCCATAAACAGGCCGACGAGCTGGTCGACGCCGGTTCCCGATAATCCCGGCTTAGGGTAAAAGCGCACCGGCCCGGGGGGCGATGGGAATTCGTGCCAACGGGTTATCCCTGCCCGGATTGGTTGCTGTCCACAACCGGTAGATCAGGACCAGGATGCGAAATCATTTGCGCGAGTATTTTTCCCGATCAGATGTCAATTTCGAAAATTATGTGCCGGTTTGCGGGTCTCAGGATGGTGATGCAGTTTTGCCGAAATATAGCCAGTCACCTTGACCCATGATCAGCCAGTGGCCCGTAACTGAAGCGGGTGGTGGTCAGATATCGATGGCCTGGTGCCGAGAGCGCGGGAGATTATCAATGATTTTAAAGTTAACCCCTGTTTTGATTGCCTTGTCTCTGACCGCTGCCTGCGCGTCCCCGAACAATGCTGGTGGCCAGGTAATAATCGACACCAAGGGTGTCGATATGGCCCAGTACCGGCAGGATCTCGGGGAATGCCAAAGCTACGCGCAACAGGTGTCGGCCGCGGAAAGAACGGCCACTACAGCTGCTGGTGGTGCCGTAGTCGGTGGTGTTCTCGGGGCTGTGGTCGGCAATAGCACTACTGCCAAAAAGGGGGCAGGCGTTGGCGCGGTAACCGGAGGTGTGCGGGGAGCCTCATCCGCCTACCGGGAAAAAGATCGGGTCGTAAAAAACTGCCTGCGGGGCAGGGGGTACCGGGTTCTCAATTGAGTTTCTTGCCACAGGTCATACCAGTGTTGCATGACAAAGTGCCTGCAATACCGGTACAACCCGAACACCAACCAGAAAGGCCATCTGGCTCGCGTTGCGCAAGCCAGATTTTTAAAGGATATTTTTTATACCTTGATACCGACACCTGGTACCGAGGTTGCGTTAGTTGAAGATGTACACAGCACCTGCTGAGGCCATGGTATTACTGGCCTGATTGCCGTTGATGCCTGAAGCATTACTGTCCTCCGATCGGGCAGAAATGGCTACGGTATCGCCGTGAGTGGCAAGGCTGAAGCCAAAAGCATCCTCCTCATCCGGATTTGAAGCCTTGATAAATTTGAGCAGCGACCATAGACCGGAACTGTTTCGAGCATAGAGAAAAGTTCCACCTGACTGGACGAGGCTGTCATCAGCAGGATTGCCGCCAATGCCCGAGGAGCCGCTATCTTCCGACGTTGCACTGATGAACACAAAGTCTCCATTTATGCCTATTTCAGAGCCATAGAGATCGCTCTGATCCGGGAATGGTGACTTTATATAGGCCTCTTGAACCCAAATGCCCAGATTATCGCGAAGGAAAGCGTAGGCCGCGCCCGATTGCAAGGCGCTATTGTCAGTCTGATCACCGTTGATGCCTGGAGATGCACTGTCCTCTGATATGCTGTTAACCACCAGGGTATCACCGGACAATCTTAGCTCGGCGCCGAACTGATCAGTGGCTGCTGCATTTGATGCCTTGATGTAGGCTTGCTGTGACCAGGTGCCGGACGGGCTGCGTACAAATACATAGGCGGCACCTGCCAGGGCACCGGAGTTGTCCGATTGATCAGCATCAACACCGGTGTCGGCACTCGATTCCCGAACAGCACCTACAACCACGGTATCTCCAGAGAGATCGACATGGGCACCGAAGTAATCGCCAGTGTCGGTGTTCGATGCTTTCAGATAGGCTTGCTGGCTCCAGACTCCAGAACTGTTCTGGGTAAATACATAGGCCGCACCGGAATCTGTAAAGGAATTGTCATTTTCATCGCCGTTTATACCGCTGGACTGACTATCCTCGAGAAAGGCACCCACAACCAGCGTGTCATCCTCAAGAGTAACATCGCTGCCGAAGCGATCGCCACTGTCAGGATTGGACGCCTTGATGTAAGCCTTTTGAGTCCATGTGCCGGTGCTACTGCGGGTGAACACATAGACGGCACCAGCATCCGTTGCATTATTATCGTTTAGATCCGACCCTGCGCTATCCTCAAATGGCGCTCCCACGATCAGAGTGTTCCTCTCCAGGGCCAGGGAAAAGCCGAACAAATCGCCCGCCTGTGCATTCGATGCCTTGATGTAGGCTTGCTGTGACCAGGTGCCACTGGCGTTCCGGGTAAAAATGTAAACCGCACCGGAGCTTTCGGCGGTATCGTCCAACTGGTTACCATTGATACCCGTTGCAGCACTGTCCTCAAAAATTGCACTTACCGCCAGAGTCTCCCCCCAGATGGCCACGTCGTGTCCAAATTCATCCCCGGCACCAGGGTTGGACGCTTTGATATAGGCCTGCTGTGCCAATGAATCTATGGATTTGCGGGTTACCACGGCTGTATAGAGCTTCGTGGTAACGCCGTCCTGCGCCAGCACACTCAGGGCAATGATATTTTCCCCCTCGAGCAAACTGACAGTGTATCTTTCATTCACCAGATCCTGGCCGTTGATCGTGACAGTAGCATTGCTGTTCTGGGGCACAGCCCTTACGGTTACCTGATTATTCAGATAGCCAACGGTACCCTCGTAAACCTCTTCGTCAGCAGAAAATGAGTGATCGAGCCGGACATAATCAAGGTCCAGAACTGCCAGTTTTGCGTTACTGGCCGCTTGAGAGTCAGTATTGTCCCCATTACTGTTGTCGCCTCCGCCTCCGCCTCCGCCTCCTCCGCAGGCAGTGAGAAGCAAAAAAACCGCCATCAGGACGTACT
>QJWQ01000034.1 GCA_003235325.1 Gammaproteobacteria bacterium
ATCCTGTCGGTGGGGCCCGAACTCCTGGATGGCGCTGCCAATACCGGTTCGAGCGGCGCCGAGGCCGATGCCGTAAAGCTGCCCTACCTCCTGATCGCCACCATCCTGTTTGCGCTGGCAGGCACATTTGCCCTGCTGAAATTGCCGGCTTTTCACAGCTCCGGAACTAATAGCTCCGGAACTAATAGCTCCGGAACCAATAGCTCCGGGGCTAACAGTTCCGGGAAACAGGGCCCGGAAACGGCCAAAACACAAAATCAGGGGTCAGTCTGGCAGTATCCGCATCTGATTTTGGGCGCCATTGGTATTTTTGTTTACGTTGGCGCCGAAGTCTCCATTGGCAGCCTGCTGATCAATTTCCTCGGAGAGCCCCACATCGCGGGCCTGGCGGAAGCGGAGGCCGCTCACTACGTGGCCTTCTACTGGGGCGGTGCCATGATCGGCCGATTTATCGGCTCGGCGGTCATGACCCGCATTGACCCGGGCCGTGTCCTCGCCTTTAATGCCGGCGCGGCCGTGACCCTCATAGCTCTTGCGGTTACAGGTAGCGGGGCCCTGGCCATGTACGCGATCCTGCTCGTCGGCCTTTGCAACTCGATCATGTTCCCGACGATTTTCACGCTTGCCCTGCGGGGACTGGGGTCCCATACCAGCCAGGGTTCGGGTCTGCTCTGTCTGGCCATTGTCGGCGGCGCCCTGCTGCCTCTTCTTCAGGGTGCGCTGGCTGACGCGGCGGGCTTGCAACTGGCATTTATCCTGCCAGCGCTGTGCTACCTGTATATTCTGCACTATGGTTTGAAAGGGTCCCTGCTGAAGGTAGCTGTTTCCAACTAGTGTTATTAACCCGGCAAGATTATATGCAGGGTTAATGCGGCACATGGACGTGCCGCCATTGGCCGTAGGCCAATGCAAGCCCTTAAAATACAAGGAACTTCGTACAGTTCCGCCAGTATTTTAAGGGCGCGCATCCAAATAGACAGGGGCGAGTTTTGAAAAAGTCAGGAAGACTTTTTCAAGCTTCAAACCTGGTGCCATACACCGGTCTTTCCAGGCATATCCGGGACCAAATCAGTAAGGCCAGACAAAAAACGCAAAAATACCCGGCGATGGACATTGAACAGGACAACACAGAAGGTTTCTTTCGCCGCAGCGTTGTGCCCGGCCAATGCAGTTTGCGTTAACCAGGTGGCTCACTGACAACCTGGATCCGGGCTGGTTGAAGCGCAAGATCGAATTGGGGGGACAGACCTATGGCTACAGTTACAACTGCGGTTGTCGAAAATAAAACGGTGGTAGAAGGCAACGAGGCTCCGACGTACCCCTTTGCCTTCACGGCGCTCACCAGTGTGTTTTTCATTTGTGGTTTTATCTCTTGCCTGAATGATATGTTAGTGCCTCACATGAAAAGCGTGTTCTCGCTGAGTTACACCAAGGCGATGCTGATTCAGTTCTGTTTTTTCGCTGCCTATTTCGTCGTATCCATGCCGGCCGGTGCCCTGGTCCATCGAATTGGCTATAAGCGAGGTCTGATGGTCGGTCTGTCCCTTGCCGGGTTGGGCTGTCTGCTATTTTATCCGGCTGCCTCTCTGCAGGTGTATTCCCTTTTCCTCGGTGCAGTTTTCATACTGGCGTCCGGGTTCACCTTTCTGCACGTGTCGGCCAGCCCCTATGTGACGATGCTGGGGCCGGCGAGGACAGCACCGAGCCGACTGAATCTTGCCCAGGCATTCAATTCCCTGGGGACTACCATTGCCCCTTTCTTCGGAGCTCTACTTATTCTGTCGGTGGGGCCCGAGGTTCTGGAGGGCGTGGCAAATGGCGATGCAGGCGGGGTACTAAGCGGCTCGGGCAACGCCAGGGTCGATGCCGTGAAACTGCCCTACCTGCTGATTGCTACGGTACTGTTCTCTCTGGCGGGCACTATTGCTCTGCTGAAATTGCCGGCTTTTCACAGCTCCGGGGCTGATGGCTCCGGGGCTAACAGCTCCGAAAAACAAAGCCCGGAAACGGCCGTAACACAGAAACAGGGATCTGTCTGGCACCACCGGCACCTGGTCTTGGGCGCCATAGGTATTTTTGTCTATGTGGGTGCCGAAGTATCGATCGGCAGCCTGCTGATCAATTTCCTCGGAGAGCCACATATCGCGGACTTGCAGCAGTCAGAGGCCGCCCACTACGTGGCAGTTTTTTGGGGAGGCGCCATGGTAGGGCGATTCATTGGCTCTGCAGTGATGACCCGCATCGACCCGGGCCGCACCCTCGCCTTTAATGCCGGGGTGGCTGTCGTGCTGTTAGCGGTTGTCATTTTGGCAACTGGAGCGCCGGCCATGTACGCGATTTTGCTTATCGGTCTCTGTAACTCGATCATGTTTCCAACGATTTTCAGCCTCGCGGTACGCTCACTGGGGCCACTTGCCAGCCAGGGGGCTGGCGTGTTGTGTTTTGCCCTTGTTGGCGGCGCCCTGATACCTCTTGTCCAGGGAAGGCTGGCCGACGCAATTGGATTACAACTGGCATTTGTCGTACCGGCAGCCTGTTACCTGTATATCCTGTACTACGGTTTGAAAGGGTCCGAACTGACATCAGCGGGTCCGCAGGAGTAGCGACCGTCAGTATTTGCTGAATTCGATCAGGTGGCGGATCGCCTTTGACAATTAAAAACTTAAAAATGAGGCACGGAATTCTCGGGGACTGTAACCGATATTCTTGGAAAAAAATCGGCTGAACTGCACCGGGTCTTCGTAGCCCACCGCCTCTGCAATCCTGGAAATGGGTTCGTTGGTCGCGGCCAGCAGCTTTTTTGCCTGCTGCAGTCGTAGATTGTTGCGGTATTTTTGCACCCCCAAACCGAATTGCTCCTGAAATAGATGCGACAGTCTCGACTCTGACAGATGACACAGGTTTGCCAGTTCGGCTACTGAAGTTGGTGCCTGAAAATGTTCCGCCAGATATTCCATGGCCTTGAGCACCCGCTCATCCACAGGGACAAAACCCATAGACTCCATGTAAAGGGCGGCTCGCAGCAGCAGTTCTTCAAGCAGGTTCGCCTGCAAACGTTCAGTTAACGGGGTGCTGCGTTCATTCAGTTCCAGAATTCGTTCGAAGAGCCTTTCAAAGGGAAGAAATTCATTCTCTTCATCAATGCTCAGGGTGAGGATTCCGTGAGCACAGACCTGCCACTGCATCAGTGACTTCCATTCGTCCCTCGGTTGAAACACCACCCAGTAATGCAACCACTGGTCAATGTCCGGTTTCCGCCCGAAGTGACAGATGGCATCCGGTGAAATCAGCACCATGTCGCCCCGCTGTGCGGTGATGATCCTGTCGACGTTGTAGTCGACCGCACCGCGCAGGGTCAGATGCAGCGTCCAGGCAGTGCGGTTGCCATAGCAGGACACCGGATAATCGGAGGTGGGGTTATCCCGGCGAGCATTAGTGCGACCGGCGGTGATCGGGCGAGTGAAAAACAGCCTGCGATCCAGCGTCCCGTACCATTCCAGGAAAAATGCGTGCGCATCTTCCAGGGTAATGCCGCCTCTTCGGTCGAATTTCGGAGACCACTTGCGGAGCAACAATTCCCGGTCCCGGGAAAAGGTTTCGCTGTTAAACAGTCCCTGGAAAAAGACAGGCCAATCGGTAAATCGCAGGTGCCGTTGGCCGGCGAAGATCGCGTCCAATACGCCCGCATCTTCTGTTGGTTGCAGGTACCAATCAAATATTTTTTTCGCCAAACGGATGGCGGTTACTTCATCGGATTGTGACACGGGTGCTTCCCCCCACACATTCAGACGGCGCTCTTATATAACGCCGAAGTCAGCCCTGAGCTTTACTCAAATTCCCAGAATATCAGATAGCTAAATCAGTAGGTATGAAGGAACGACGAGAGTTAGCACAAATTATCAATTATTGAGCAGTAGCTGCATAACCTGTGCAAGCGTCCCCCTCCTAAGATGCTCCCTGTGTCAGAAACACACCGCCCCCGTAGGTAAAGAGCGAGGCAGTTTGTCAGTGAAAACTGGCTACGAACAAATAGAAGTCCAGGGGTGTTGGCGCATTACCGTTGCAGATACGCCCCGATGCATACCTTGAATTGGGCAGACGCATTGCTGGCATAACCGGTTTTTTAAATAAGGGAAATGGAATTTGCGAGGGAGGGCACTCGCTGCGAGGAAAATCCAGGGTCGGTTTCTCAATCCAGGAAGGAAGTTAAAAAGCCCATCACACACATGAAGACGAAATCCTACATAAACGGAGAGACATCAATGAGTTCAAACGCCAAATTTCGAAAAAATCACCTCGCCTACTGCCTGTCCCTTTGCGTTGTCAGCATGGCATCGGCCAGCGGCGCCGTAGCGGCAGAGAGATCCGCGTCCCTGGAAGAAGTGATCGTCACGGCCCAGAAAAAGCCGGAAGCCTATACCGATGTGCCCGTGGCGGTAAGCACCGTTTCCGGTGAAGTGCTGGACCTGGCAAAGGCCCAGCAATTCCAGGACCTGGTCCAGGTATCCCCCTCGGTCACCTTCAGCCAGTCCGGCGACGGCCGCGGTGTCGGCGTCAATATCCGTGGCATGGGTACCACCGCTTTCCAGACCGGTGTGGAGCCGACCGTCAGCACCGTGGTGGACGGCGTCACCATGGGCCGTACCGCCCAGTTCCTTTCTGACCTCGCCGACGTGGAGAAGGTCGAAGTGCTGCGTGGCCCCCAGGGCACCCTGTTTGGCAAAAACGCTTCCGCGGGCGTGATCAACGTAGTCACCAAGCGGCCTTCGACAGAATTTGAAGGTTCGGTAAAAGTCAATGCCACCGACGACGACGCCTATGGCGTACAGGCCCAGATATCCGGGCCCTTGTCCGACGCGGTACGCGGCCGGCTGGCGGTCTATAACCGCGAATACGATGGTTTTGTTGAAAACCTGTATACAGGCCAGATGTTAAACGGCGACCACACCAAGGGTGTGCGCGGTAAACTGGAGTTCGATCTCACCGAATCCGCCAACCTGCTGCTGATTGCCGATTATTCGACGCAGGATCGTGACTGCTGTGTCTCGCCATTTTCCGAGCTTACCGGCCCGACCGGCAACCGCTTCTGGGAATTCGATTACCAGGGCATTACTATCGATCAAGATAATACCAAGGTACTCCAGAATACCCCGACCTACTCCAATACCGAGACCAGCGGCATATCCGCGGAGCTGAATATTGAATTCGACAAGTTCCTTTTAACCTCGATTACGGCCTATCGCGGCTTTGACCTGGAAACACAGCAGGATTCGGACTTATTACCCTATGACGGCGCTGCTTATGGTCGGTTTATCATCACCAGCAACGGTGCCACCAACGGTGGCAACCAGTCACAGGAGCAGAAGTCGCAGGAATTTCGCATCACCACCACGGGCTGGGAGAATGTCGACGTCACTGCCGGCCTGTTTTTCTGGAACCAGACCGTCGATCGCTATTTCGAGCGTGAGGTCTATGCCTGTAATGCTCCCGACCCGGCTGATCTGAGCCTGAGTCCGGACCCCGCCCTCACGCCCTGCACTGACGTCAACTACGGCTTTGGCTATCAGAATTCGAGCGTGGAAACCGATAACTGGGCGCTGTTTGGTCAGGCCAACTGGCATTTTACCGATACCCTGACTGCCACCCTCGGCTGGCGCTACACCGAGGACGATATCAAGTTCGATTTCGCCAGGACCACGCTCGACCCCGGTCCAGCAGTGCCACCCTCATTTACGGGCAGCAACAGCACCTCGGAGGAGAACGTGTCCGGGAAAGTGTCCGTGCAGTGGGATGCCACCGACGAGATCATGCTGTTTGCGTCCTACGCCGAAGGGTACAAATCGCCAGCTTTCGACGTGATTTTCGCCACCACTGCTGACCGCATAAACCCCGTTCCCCCCGAAACCTCGGAGGCATGGGAAGCCGGCATGAAGGCGGAACTGTTTGATCGTCGCCTGCGTCTGGGCATCACCGGTTTTCATACCAAGTTCAACGATTTGCAGGGACAGGGCGCTGTGGTTAACGGTAATGTGACCACCTTTATCCTCACCAGTGCCGGTTCCGCTATCACCCAGGGACTGGAAGTGGATTTCACCGCCAAGCCGACCCCCAATCTGCTGCTCAACGGCGGTTTTGCCTGGATCGACGCCACGTTTGATGAATTTCCTGATTCCCAGTGCTATCCCGGCCAGACAGCGGCTTTGGGCTGCATCAATGGATTACAGGATCTGAGTGGCAAGGACATCCCGAACTCGCCGGACTTTAAATTTTCCCTGCAGGCACGCTACGACATCGAGCTCGAAGGACCGGTCGATATGTACTTTAACCTCGGTTATCGCTGGCAGGACGACAGTGAAGGTTCCCAGGACCAGAATCCGCGTCTGGTGCGACAGAGCTACGACGTGGTTGATCTGGTCGTGGGCCTGGATGCCGATAACGGTAAATGGGGAGCGCAACTGTTTGCGAAGAACCTGCTCGACAATCATTACGAAGACCTTCGAGGGTATTTTGCCAGCACAGGTGGTGTGACCCACTTCTTTGCGCGCGATTGGGAGCGTTACATCGGCGCGGAATTCACCTACCGTTTTGGCGCTTATTAACCCGGAAACCGTCGAGTCCTGGTAAAAGCGGGCGGAATCGCATCCTTTCTGATAAAAAAAGGGTGCGATTCCACTACCCGGACAACGCTGACCAGCGCTGTCAAATTACCCGGCGGTGGAATCTTAATTTCATATTAATCAGGCGCCAGACAGCCGTGTAGCAATGCGGTTCGCGCCTGTCAACAACGATTCAGCATTTGGCTGAAAGGAAAGAGCAATGACTAATAAATTGACGACGCTGCTCCTGTCCGGACTTCTCTGCACACTGCCTTTCGGGGTTGCCTTTGGAGAAAGCGGCAAGAGTGATACACAGCGCAACATTATTTTCGTGCTGGTGGACGACCTGCGCTACGACGGCATGGGTTTTCTGCAGCCGGATTTGAAGACCCCCAATATCGACAAACTGGCCAGCAACGGCGTGTATTTTCCCAATGCGGTGGTGACCTCGTCCCTGTGTTCGCCGAGCCGGGCCACGACCCTGACCGGACAGACCACCCGCAACCACGGCGTTGTCGACAACAATGACAGCTCCGAAGAGGGCCTGGTGTTTTTCCCCTCCTATCTGCAGCAGGCGGGTTACCAGACCAGCTTTTTCGGAAAATGGCACATGGGCGCGGCCACTGACAATCCGCGGCCCGGTTTTGATCGCTGGGTCAGCTTCAGCGGCCAGGGCAATTATTTCCCCAAGGAGAACATCCCGCCGGAATTGCTGGCCAAGGGCATGACCAACCAGCTCAACGTCGATGGCAAGCTCGTGGATCAAAAAGGCTACATCACCGACGAACTGACCGATTACGCCATGCAGTGGCTGAAAGAGGGCCGCGACCAGTCGAAGCCGTTCTTTCTGTATCTGAGCCACAAGGCTGTGCACTCCGACGCCATGCCTGCCGAGCGCCATCGCGGCCAGTACGACAATGTCAAGTTTGAACTGCCGGCCAGCGCCAAGGACACTAAAGAAAACCGCGAAGGCAAGCCCATGTGGGTACAGAACCAGCGCAACAGCTGGCACGGTATCGACTTTTTCTACGCCAGCGACCGCAAGATGACCGACTATCTGAAGGACTACTACGGGGCGTTGTCTTCCATTGACGACAGCCTCGGGCGGATCATGGCTTACCTGGAGGAAAACAACCTGGTCGAAAACACCATGGTGGTCTTCACCAGCGACAACGGCTACCTGATCGGTGAACACGGCCTGATCGACAAGCGCAATGCCTACGAGGCATCGGTGCGGGTGCCGATGGTGATTTCGGCTCCGGGCCTGCTGCCCAAGGGCGTCACCAACGAAGCGCGGGTGCGCAACCTGGACACGGCGCCGACCTTCCTGGATGTCGCCGGTGCGGAAGAGCCTGAGCAATTCGAGGGCAAGAGCTTTCTGCCGGTCGCCACCGGTGAACAGACCAAGGACCAGTGGGGCGAACCGGATTTTGTCTACGAGTATTACTGGGAGTGGTCGTTCCCGATGACCCCGACCACCTTTGCCATCGAGCGGGGGCCGTTCAAATACATCCAGTACCACGGCATCTGGGACATCGAGGAACTCTATGACCTGAGCAAGGATCCGGAGGAGATGCACAACCTGATCGACAACCCGGATTACACCAACAAGGTGATGGAACTGCGGGTCGCCCTCTACGAGGAACTGGCCAACAGTGAGGGCAAACACAATGTTCCTTTCCACGCCCGGCTGGCGGAAGGCATGAACCTGCGGGACAAGAACGGACCCAAGGCGGCCGAGTTTCCGAAGAAATGGAAAGTGATGCCGAACAGTCCCGACAAATATCTCGGCCTGTTCATGGATACCCCGTTGAAGCAGAAGCGCGTCAAGGAAGGCAAGGTGTATATGCCCTATATGGAGCAATTGGTGAAAGAGGGTGCTGACCTGTAAACAGGGCGAACCCTGAAGCCCGGGATTTATCGGGCTAGCTGATTGTAGAAAAGTCTGACAGCACAAGGAGGTGCTGCAACCCCCTGAGTCGATTGAATATTGATTTTGAACTTTAACTAACCGGAGAGTCCCGGGGGGCTTTATGTTAAACAAAAGAGTTACCGGGCAGGTCGCCTGCCTTTTACTTTCAGTGATCCTCAGCCTTACGGCTTACGCTGCCGACAAAGGCGGTGCTGCTGGTGACAAAAGACCTAATATCCTGTTGATCGTCGCCGAGGACATGAGCCTTAAAGTTGGCGCTTTTGGCGACCAGGTGGCTCAGACCCCCGCCATCGATGCACTGGCGGAGCAGGGAATTCGCTATCCGAACGCCTTCACGGCCGCAGGAGTGTGCGCACCAAGTCGCTCGGCGCTGATCACCGGAGTCTATCCCATATCCATGGGAACCCAGCATATGCGCACCGGTTTCGGTATTCCCGGAACCGAGGTTAAGAGCTACGAAGCGGTACCGCCGGTCGATGTCAAGGCCTTTCCGGAATTGCTGCGCCGGGCCGGCTATGCCACCGCCAACTTTGCCAAGAAGGATTACCAGTTCGGCGAGCCTTTTACCGTCTGGGATGTGGATGTCGGTAATTTCCTGTCGCCCGTGGAACCGGCATTGTGGCGATATCTGCCGAAGGGCAAGCCGTTTTTCGCCATGGTCAATCTGATGTCGACGCACGAATCCCGGCTGGTGCCTCCCGGTGAAAAATTCGAAAACCGCTTCGCCGGCATGATGGAGAAAATCCAGGAAATTCGTGCCAAGAATGTGGCACAGGTTACCGATCCGGCTGATGTCAGGGTGCCCCCCTATTACCCCGATACGGCACGGGTGCGAGGCTCCATAGCCCAGCACTACGACAATATCCATTATATGGATTCAGAAGTTGCCCGGATTCTGGCTGCTCTGAAGAGTGATGGTCTGGAGGACAACACCATCGTCATCTGGACCACGGACCACGGCGATGCCCTGCCCCGGGCCAAGCGGGCTATCTACGATTCCGGACTCAAGGTGCCGATGGTGGTTCGTTTTCCCGACGGCCGCGACAAGGGTAAGGTGCGTGACGAACTGGTTTCCTTTGTAGACCTGGCGCCCACCATTCTCACCCTGGCCGGTGCCGAGGTGCCGGGATTTATCCAGGGCCGGAATTTCCTTGGCGAGGGTGAGAGGCAGTACATCTTTGGTGCCAGGGACCGGATGGATGAAGTGCCGGACCGCGTTCGCTCTGTGCGCGACGACCGCTATGAGTACGTGCGCACCTATCTCACCGAGGAGCCCTATTTCCGGCCGATTTATTTCCGTGACATGTTCCCGATCATGCAGGAACTCTGGGCAGGTGAGAAAAATCACAGTCTGGAGCCGCAACAGCAGTTCTACTTTGACGCCCCGCGACCGGTGGAGGAGCTATACGACACACAGGCCGATCCGGACGAAGTTCATAACCTGGCCAGCGATGAATCCTACGCCGAAATCAAGCAACGCCTGAGCGCTGCAATGGATCAGTGGCTCGCCGATGTGGGTGACCTGGGCGAAAAGTCGGAACTGGAGATGGTCGAGGGTATGTGGCCGGGGCTCAAGCAGCCCGTGACGGCAGCCCCCGGGGTTAACCTGAAACGCAAGAGCCATGGGGCTGCGCGAGTAACGCTGGCGGATGCAACCCCCGGTGCTTCTATCGGTTACCGGATCGAAAAATCTGCCAAAGAGAGCGATGACGGGAAGGACAAACAATGGAGCTTGTATACCGGGCCTTTCACCTTGGCAGCGGGAGAAACACTCAGTACCAAGGCGATTCGCTATGGATACCAGGAGAGCCAGGTGACCAGGGTGACCCTTGACTAGGTGACTATTAAACCGGTGACGTTCAAAAAAGATGTCCCGTGATGGTCAGATAGATGCTACACCTTTAGATGTCCATGCACAGATGCCGGAAAATTGAACGGGGTCAGTATCGGAATATTAAATTTTTATGTTGCGCCAAAAAGTAACAGGAGAATTAATAAGATGAAAACAAAACTCAACTACCTATCCCTCGCTGTCGCGGCAGCGCTCACAGGGCTCATTGCTCAGGGGTATTCAGGGGAGGTAATGGCCGCCGAAAAGAAGGCTAAAGACGAAAAATTCCGCGACCTCAATGGCAACGGCAAGATGGAACCCTATGAAGATCCGAACCTCGCCATTGAAAAGCGGGTTGATGATGTTCTGTCGCGCATGACGCAGGAGCAGAAGATCAACCTGGTCGTGGGTACGGGGATGAGCGGCGATGACTATATGAACCGGGATCGAAAGGTTCCCGGTGCGGCAGGTTACACCTATGACTTCGAAGACCTGGGCATACCGCCGATAGTATTGGCGGATGGCCCGGCGGGCGTGCGGATTCTGCCGCAACGGGAGGGCGATGAAAATACCTATTTTGCCACGGCATTTCCCATAGGAACCCTGTTGGCATCGTCCTGGGACGTCACCACGCTTGAGACCGTCGGCGAAGCGATGGGCAATGAAGTCAAGGAATACGGCAACGATATGCTGCTGGCGCCGGGTATGAACATTCACCGAAATCCCCTGGGTGGCAGAAATTTCGAATACTATTCCGAGGATCCCTATCTGACCGGCAAGATAGCCGCGGCCATGGTTGACGGGCTCGAAGCAGATGGTACCGGTGCCACCATCAAACACTATGTTGCCAATAATCAGGAAACCAATCGATTTTCGGTGGATACCATTGTCAGTGAGCGGGCGCTCCGGGAAATTTATTTGCGGGGCTTTGAAATTGCGGTCAAGGCATCGCAACCCTGGGCTGTCATGAGCTCCTACAACCTGCTCGACGGGACCTATACTGCCCAGCGCGAGGACATATTGACTACCGTTCTGCGGGATGAATGGGGATTTAAGGGGTTTGTCATGACCGACTGGTGGGGCGGCGACGACGCCGTTGCCCAGATGCAGGCGGGCAACGATATGATTATGCCTGGCGAAGAAACGGACAAGCAGAAAATCAGTGCCGCCATCAGTTCGGGTAAGCTGGAAAAGGCGGCTCTTGAACGCAACGCCAGGAATATTCTCCTGGCAATTTTTCGTTCACCTTCATTTGCCGGTTACCAATACAGCGATAAACCGGACCTGGAATCCCATGCCAAAACCGCCAGAATGGCGGCGGCTGACGGGGCTATTCTGCTAAAAAATAAAGCCGGTACATTGCCCTTGGGCAAGGACATGCAAAAGATCGCCGTATTCGGCAATACCTCCTACGATTTTATTTCCGGGGGTACCGGTAGCGGCGATGTCAACGAAGCCTATACCATCTCGCTGAACCAGGGGCTGGAGTCTGCCGGCTACCAGGTCGATCCAAAACTTGCCTCGTCCTACGAGAAATTTATCACCGACGAAAAAGCCAGGCAGCCAAAAAAGGAATACTTTTTTCAGCTGTTGCCACCCATTCCGGAAATGCCTTTTAAGGAGCGGGAACTGGACAAGCTGGCCCGTCAATCCGACGTCGCATTGCTGACCATCGGCCGGATTGCCGGTGAATTCCAGGACCGGAAGGTAAAAGACGATTTCGACCTGACGGACAGCGAACACCAGCTGATTGCCGATGTGTCAAAGGCATTCCACGCTCAGGGCAAACAGGTGGTCGTCATTCTCAACATCGGCAATGTCGTCGAAATCGCGAGCTGGCGCGACCAGGTGGACGCCATCCTGCTGCCCTGGCAGGGCGGTCAGGAAGCGGGCAATGCGATTGCGGATATCCTGACCGGCAAGGTCAATCCTTCAGGCAGGTTGGCAACCACTTTTCCGGTCAACTATACCGATGTCCCCTCCTCCAACAACTTCCCTGGCGTGGAATTGTCCGATGAGATTGTTACGGGAGTCGGTGGCTTCGCCAAGGGCAAGCATGCGAGAGTCGAGTACGAGGAGGGTATCTACGTGGGCTATCGCTACTATGACCGCTTCAACGTCAAGCCCGCCTATGAATTCGGTTACGGGCTATCCTACACGGACTTCAAGTTCAGTCCGGCCCAACTGGATAACAAGTCGTTTAAGGGCTCTCTGACGGTGAAGGTTACCGTCACCAACTCGGGGAAGGTTGCCGGCAAGGAGGTAGTCCAACTCTATCTCGGTCAGCCGGATGTCGATATGGACAAGCCGGTCAAGGAACTGAAAGGCTTTGCCAAGACCCGTCTGCTGGCACCCGGTGAATCCCAGGAACTGTCCTT
>QJWQ01000013.1 GCA_003235325.1 Gammaproteobacteria bacterium
TATCAGCGAGGCGATTACTTTTCTGAAAAGCGGCAGGTTCATCAGCGAGACAGCCCTGGCTCTACCCTGTGACCCCTAGACAGACATCGCATGCCACTGCTCTCAGCAGAAATAAACCGGTTTAAAACCCTCGACCTGGCCGGTCCGACAGGCCCGGGAAAATTCCGTCAGCTGATTGGCCGTAAAATCCTGCATGGCTCATAATAAGCCGTCCCGAAAACTGTAATCAGGGGCACTATGAGTCAGCATCCTGCCATGCGTCTGCCGGAACGCACCGTCAACTACCAGGGCAAACCGCGAAGGGTCGGCATCGAAATCGAGTTCGGTGGCCTTGAGCCCGGCGCCATCGCCGACACGATTACCCGCCTCTTTGGCGGCGCCATTGAATGGCAGTCGCCGTTTGCCATCGATATTGTCGGTACGGCGTTCGGCGATTTTCGGCTTGAACTCGACTCTGACTTCATCAGGAAGCTCGGCCGGGAGTCCTCGTTTTCCGGTGACCTGCGGCAGGAGAGCGACACCCTGGAAAAGCTGTCCCTGGCGGCCCTGGGCAGCGTCGCCGAGCAGCTGGTACCCTGGGAAGTTGTCGCCCCGCCGATCGAGTTCGACCACCTGGACCGGCTGATGCCGCTGGTGGATGCGTTGCGTCGCCAGGGCGCCAAGGGCACTCGTCACGCCGCCTGGTTCGCCTTTGGTCTGCATCTCAATCCGGAAGTACCTTCTCTGGAAGCCGGCGATCTTCTCAACCTGTTTCGGGCCTACCTGTGCCTGTACGACTGGATAGTGGCGGAGGAACAGGTGGACATCAGCCGCCAGTTGACCCCCTATATCAATCACTTCGGCAAAAAGTACATCGCCCGGGTTGTCGGCCGTGGCTATCAGCCGGATCTGCCCGGCCTCATCGACGATTACCTGGACGCCAACCCCACCCGCAACCGCAGCCTCGACCTGTTGCCACTTTTTGCCCACATCGATCAGGACCGGGTGCGCCGGGTCGTCGACGACCCCAGAGTCAAGAGCCGGCCCGCATTTCACTACCGGCTGCCCAACTGCGATATCGACAACCCCCAATGGAACCTGCACCTGCCCTGGGCGCGCTGGTGTGCCGTCGAGGCGCTGGCGGCGGACCCGGATAGTCTCCAACTCTGCTGTGACGCCTACGGCGAACATCTGGCCAGAACCGTCCTGCCCTTTGACCAGAGCTGGGCCCGGTATGTGCGTCGTTTTGTCCATGACTGATCCCGGGCAATCGCCGGACCTGGTCGGCTCCCGGCCACTGGTGGTGGTCACCGGTCCGCGTAAAAAACTGGCCTTCGGCTGGTGGGCCACCAGTCTGGTGCTGAGGCTGTTGGGGCTGCGCTGTCATCATGTGACGCCGGGGCGGCCGGAAATTCCCACCGGGGTGCGTGGCCTAGTCATCGGCGGTGGCGACGATATTGAGCCGGAACACTACGGCATGATCGGCGATGCCGGTGTCGATTACGACCCCGCGCGGGATGCCCTGGAAATGGCCATGGTGCGCCGGGCGCTGGCCGCCGATATCCCGGCCCTGGGTATTTGTCGTGGCGCCCAGTTGATCAACGTGGTTATGGGCGGCAGCCTGTACAGCGACATCAGGCCGCTGCGCCGGAGGACGCCCAATCGCAACAGTGCCTTCCGGATCAAGTGGGCGGAGCTGGAGCCCGACTGCCAGATCAGTCGGGAACTGGGCGTCACCGGTCTCGGCATCAACAGTCTGCACAGCCAGGCTATCGACCGGGTGGCCGACAATCTGAAGGTATCCGCCCGGGACCGGGACGGCTTTGTTCAGGCGGTGGAAAATCCGGGGCGAGAATTTCTCTGGGGGGTGCAGTGGCACCCGGAGTACCTGACTTACCGGCACCTGCACCGGCGCATTTTCCGCAGCTTCGCCGAGGCGGTGAGACGCACCGGGCACAGTCTCGACGGCGGCGACGCGGCGTCCGGGCAACCAGGGCTGTGACGGCTTACCTGTTGCTGTTTGCCAGCGCCTTCCTGGCGGCAACGGTGCTGCCTTTCTACTCCGAGATCACCCTGGTGGCCATGCTCACGGAGGACTACAGCCGGCCGTTACTCTGGCTGACAGCCACCCTCGGCAACACCCTGGGGGCTGCCGTCAACTGGCTGCTGGGCCGCTATCTGATTCATTATCAGGATCGACGCTGGTTTCCGTTCAAGTCGGAGCAACTGGCCCGCTCCCAGCGCTGGTTTCAGCGCTACGGCAAGTGGAGCCTGCTGTTCGCCTGGCTGCCGGTGGGCGGCGATGCCCTCACCTTTATCGCCGGCCTGATGCGCATTCATTTTGGTATCTTTTTTGTACTCACCGCTGTCGGCAAGGGCGCCCGATACCTGGTAGTGCTGATGCTGGCGGAGAATTTCCTGCAACTGGTTTAGCGAGTTGACAACCGAGTGAAGGCTACATCGCCTCGACAGGGGTGTCGGGTGCACCCGCGGCGGAATTGCCCTGCGGACTGTGGACGGCAGAGCAGTACCGGGAGCCCTGAATCAGCATTATTTTTTCGATACGCTGGAAAGCTCAAAGTCGAGCACCTTCCATTTTTCGTCCTCTTTCACCAGCGTTATGGTCAGGGGTATATCGCGCCTTTGTTTGGTGGTTACCGTGCCCGTTAACCTGGCAGTACCGTTGCCCAGATTTCGGCTGTTCCAGAATGACGAGGCATTGTCCTCTAGTCCTATGCGGCGAATTTCCTCAATGAAGGTGCTCTCATCGGTATCTTTTTGAAAGGAATAGGCCGTGTCGAGATAGGCGTTATGAAAATCACCTTTTGCCAGCAGGGTGAGAAAATGTTCGGCGTCGTTGACGGGATCCTGTGTCAGGAAGAAAACGATCGGGATGACAACAGGAATGAAAAGAAATGCGAGCGACTGTTTTTTTGCGCGAAGAATTTTTCGAAGAATGGGTGGTCCACTCACCAGGCGCAGCAATGCCTCCATATCCGCTTCCCATCGAGTGTCGCGCAGCTCCAGGGGCTGTATCCGGGCAAATTCCTGCAAAGTTTCGGGTAGGTCCTGTGCTCTGGGCATTCGGGCCCCGTGTACGAGCACCGGAATGATGCTGATATTTTTTCTCAACGCGGATTCGATTTCGAGGCGGACATAATCATCGGGATCATGCAGTCGCAACTGGCCGTCCTCGTCTTTCGCCGTCGGCCACTCCTTGCCGATAACGGCGATCAGGTAACGGGACTTGTCGATCGATTCGTTAATGGCCAGTTCAAAGTTTTTACCCGGTTGGATTGCGCCGATATCGTAAAACACTTTCTTTTTGCCCAATTCGGCAATCAGGCGTTCCTGAATCCGGCCGGTATACCCCGATGAATCCTCGCGGCGATAACTGACAAAAATCCTGCTCATATTCGCTCGGCTCCTCCACCGATCTGATATTTTCAGAAAACAGAGGCTTGCCCACTATTTACCCAGGCCCGCCTCGTCTGCAACTGGTAAATTTTGATTCAGGTAGTCGATATTGACTCGTCGCAGGCCGGCCCATGCTCCGCAAAGACGCTTCTGCCCAGCCAATGGCTGAATGATTGTTTCAGTTCCCGGTCGCCGCTCAGGTTGATCAGTTTCCGGTTGAGAGCGCTGGTAACGGTCATATCTCCGATCCATACCCCGGTCAGGGTTTTCAATTCCGTTTCGATATAAAGGTCCGGTTCGTACCCCGGGTCCTTCAGACAGATGTCGACATTACCCTGTTCCACCACCAGCCACCAGAAGCGCATCCCCATGTCGTAATCGAGAAAGACAAAGTGCAGCACCCGACGCTCTTCGGGGAAATAGGACAGGTCCATATTGCGGTGCATGTCCCACATCAGCAGGCTCGGGTCCAGGTCTTTCCTGGACAGGTCGCTGCGCGCCCAGCGCTGCCCCCAGACCCCCAGCGCCATGATGACCGGCTTCAGTTCTTCACCCGCTACGGTCAGGCTGTAGAAGATGCCCTCCGGCGTTTTCTCCCGGTTGATGACGCGATGCCGTTCCAGGGATTTGAGCCGGGAAGACAGCAGGGTCGGTGATATCAGCGGCAGGCCCTTGCGCAGGTTGGAGAAGCTCTGCCGGTCGATGCAGAGTTCGCGAATAATCAGTACCGTCCAGCGTTCACCCAGTACCTCGGCGGATTTCGCCACCGGACAGAACTGTCCATATCCCGAGTTCATCATTACCTCCAGCGCATCTGAAGCTCTGCCATCACCCTAGTACAAATATTGTACTGGAGGCAAATGGGTGATTTTCAGACACTGTGATCGTGGAAAACAGAGCCAGATCGGAGATAACACCATGACCACGAATATAGCCACCTTCAGTCACAGCGATAGGGCAGTAAACCACCGGCCGACACTGAGCCTGGTCAGGGACGGAAAATCTGTCCAACTGCAGCGAACGCCCCTCAATACCAGAGAACCGGTGGACAGAAAGGACTTCCTGGCCGCCATGGGCCGGCGGGTGTCCACGGTCAATCTGGTCAGTACCGGTGGCCATGGCGGTCGCTTTGGCCTGACAGTCACCAGTATGAGTTCGGTATCCGCCGAGCCGCCGGTAGTGATGATCGGCATCAACCGCAAGAGCCCCCTCTGTGATGCCATCAACGTCAATCGCTGTTTCGTGATCAATGTGCTGTCGGTGCAGCAGCAACACCTGGCCAACAGTTTTGCCGGTTTTCACCCGGAGGACAGAAATTATGACTTTGACCTGGCCCACTGGAAAAATGGCATCACCGAGGCACCGGTACTGACGGGCGGCACCGCCACCTTTGAATGCAGCCTGCTCTCCCATCAGGACGTGGGCTGTCACCGGTTGTTCATGGGCACTGTGCTGGCGGCCGGCCACGGTGTCGAAGACGCCCTCTGCTACGGGCAGCACAGCTACAAACAGGCCCGGGATATTGATGCCGAAGGGGCCGATAGCGGTACAGATTTTGTACTAGAGCAAAATCCGGTTTCGTAAGACACTGAAATCAACCTGACAGATTCAACGAAACAGCTTCACTGCGACAGCTTCAACACAGTAGATAGAAAGTATCGGGAGAATCAGCAATGGCACAGGCAATCGCACAAATCAAAGACTATGTCGAACAGGACGGTAAACAGGTCGGTAAGCAGGTCAGTAAGCAAGTAGGCAAGCAAAAAGACAAACAGGACTGGCTGACGCTGGCCCGGGAGATTGCTCCCGCCTTTGCGGATCGGGCCGGTGACCATGACGCGGATTGTTCCTTTGTCGGCGAAAACTATAAGGACCTCAGACAGAACGGCTTTTTTACCATGGCCATTCCCGGGCAGTTTGGCGGTGGCGACGCCGATTACCGGACCCTGAGCGACGTCATAAGGGAACTGGGCCGACACTGCGGCTCCACCGGCCTGTCATTCGCCATGCATTCGCACCCGGTGATGCTCAATGTTTTCAAGGCCCTGCGCGGGGACGAGAAGGGCAAGGCCACCGTTGAAAAGATTGCCGCCAATAACCTGGTAGTTGCCGGTACCGGCGCCAATGACTGGCTGCAGTCCAGCGGCGAGGCCCTGCCCGTAGAGGGTGGCTACCGCATCAATGCCCACAAGCGCTTTGTCAGCGGCGGACCCGGTGCCGACGTCTTTGTCACCTCGGCAGTGGTGCCCGCTACCGATGATGAACCGGAACAGGTGATTCATTTCAGCATTCCGTTCAAAACACCGGGCGTCGAGATTCAGAGCAACTGGCGTACCCTGGGCATGCGGGGCACCGGTTCCAACGACGTCATCATTCAGGATGTGTTCCTGGCGGATGCCGCCGTGGCGGTGAAGCGACCGGCAGGGGTTTGGCACCCCATGTGGGATGTGATCATCCCGATAGCCCTGCCGTTAATCGTGTCCTGTTATGTCGGTCTGGCAGAAGCCGCAGTCGACCTGGCCCTGAAGGCTGCCAGGGGCAAGGATTTTCTGGCGGGGGATATCGGTGAGTTGCAAAACGACCTCGCCGTCGCGCAACTGGCTCTGGACGATATGGTCCGTCGCAACAACAACCTGCAGTTCAAGCCGGATCTGGCCAATACCGATGTCATTTTTGCCCGCAAGAGTATCGCCACCGAAGCGGTGAAAAACACGGTTGAAAAGGCCGCGTCCCTGGTGGGTGGGCCCGGATTTTTCCAGGATCACCCCATGGAGCGCATCGTTCGGGATATCCGGGCCATGCACTTCCACCCCTTGCCGGTGAAACGTCAACAGATTTTCAGTGGACGGCGGGCACTGCAACTGGAACCGGTTTTGTAGTGAAAAAGTAGGTGGAAAACGAGGGAGCCGGATCAGGAAAGGCAGGCGGCTTGCCCGGACGGCAAGTCGCCTTTTTAGGAAAGCTCAAGTTCGGAAAGCTCAAGTTCGGTAAGTTTTAGCCGCGGAACGCTCGATCAGTGCCTTTTCGTCGGCGTTTTCCGGGGATTGAGCATCCAGTTGGCCAGGAACAGGTAGTGACCAGGTTCATGGCGTCAACGTGCAATCCTGGTCAAACAGCACGGCCGACGCCCCGAATTCATGGATCGATTTTCTGACCGAATCACAGGCCAGAGACGGGTTGCCGGACAGCTCGATCTGCTCGATATCGCCGATGGTATAGATCGAATCGAGATCATTAATGCCTGTATGCCTCAGGTCCAGTCGTTGTAACGAGGACAGATAGGTCAGCCCGTCGACCGAACCAAGCGGGTTGTAGCTGATATCCAGTTGTTCCAGATTCTCCAGCTTGCGGAGTTCATTGACGGCGGTCAGCTCATTCTTGTCGAGGAACAGACGGCGCAGATTGGTCAGCCCGCCGATGCCGGTAATATCCGCGATTTTGTTTCCGCCGATATCGAGGGTGTCGAGCTTGTGCAGTTGCAGCAACGGGGCTACGTCGCGGATGCGGTTGCTGCTCAGGTTGAGTTCCCGCAATTCCGGCAACAGGGTGGGGGGCGATGCGTCCGTGATGCCATTGTGGGCGGCCGACAGGCTTTCCAGCACGAGGTAGTTCTCCGGAGTCAGCCAGTCCAGTGAGTCGAGTCGATTGTAGTTCAGCTCCAGGCGCTGCAATTTCAAGCCCGAGGCCAATACCGGTAATGTGCTGATCCTGTTATGGCTCAGCTCGAGCTGCGACAGATGTGACAGGCCAGCCAGCGGTGATACATCCTTGATCTCATTGAAGGCGAGGTTGAGTTCCTGTAGTCCGACCAGATGTTCGATACCCTCGAGGTTGCTGATGCTGGCTCCAGTGGGGTTGTTGCAACGCAAACTCAGGAAATGGCCGGCGTCGTTCCAGTCATTTTTCGCGGCCGTCTCCCTGACGCACCGGGCGAGGGCCGGGTCGGAAAACCGGATATCGGCGACCGACTTGTAGACATCGAGCCCGGTTGATTCCGGCTTGAGCAGCAGCCAGAGGCTGGTCAGGCTGAGCAGGACGATAAGTACAGACCAGGCCAGCCTGGGTCGGGCCCGGAAATTTTTTGGAGTCGAGTTATGCTGCTTCGAGGGGTGATGAGTCGGGTGGCGTTTTGGCGTGCCCGGTCTCGGGCCGTCATGATGCGGGTACTGGTTAGTCATATTATTCTCAGGTCAGGTAATTACCGGATGTGACGATAGCCAATAAGGCGACAACCCTATGGCCTGCCTTGGACCGGTAAATCCGGGCTCAGTTGCATGGACCGTTGCAAGGAGTATCGCAAGGAATGTAACAGGGAATGCCCGATTCCCTTTTCGGACGGAAAGTCGCCGGTTGCAGAATCAACCTGTGGGCGGGGGCGGACTTGCCGTCAGCGGATTACCGGGCAGGAAATACGTGCTTCGGGTGTGGCCGGGAATCCGCATCAATCCTTGATTGGACGCAGGTTGGAAACTGAAAAACTGTCATTGAGCACGCGCACTTCCCGCTGCGGGAAGGGAATTTCGAAACCGTGCTCCCTGATAGTCTCCAGTATCATCAGCAGCAAATCGCCGCCGACGCGATTCTTGCCATCGTCGATGCCGTACATCCAGAACTCGATAAACATGTTAATGCCGGAATCGCCGAAGCTGTCGATCTCGCAGTCTGGCCGTTCTTCAATCGGATATTCCTCGCCGCTGAGGACTTGCGGGTGCTCGGCCACGGTCTCCTTGATGATGGCAACCAGCTTGCGAATATCCGAGTTGTAGGCAACGGAAAAGTCGACTCTGTAGCGTTGTTTCTTGTTCTTGTGGGTCCAGTTGGTAAAGCTTTCACCGATAAATTTTTCATTGGGCACCATAATGTCCTTGCCGTCGAAAGTTTCCAGGGTGGTGGAACGCAAGCTCATCTCCGTGACCAAACCGGTTCTGCCGTCTTCCAGTTCAATGTAATCGCCGACCGATATCGACCTGTCCAGCAGAATAATGATGCCGGAGATGAAATTGGAAGCGATGGCCTGCAAGCCGAAGCCCAGACCGACACCGACGGCACCACCGAATACCGCCAGTGCAGTCAGGTTGATCCCCATTACCTGCAGTAACAACAGGAAAATGACAACAAATATGCCGACTTCCAGCAGTTTTGCCGCCACTTCCCGGGTGCGGATATCCAGTTTTTCCTGTCGGCGGATGATCTGCTTGCCGGTATTGTTGGACACCCGCCCCAGCCAGAAGAGCAGCGAACCAAAAATTGCCACCCGTAATATTCCGTAAGCCGAAATATCAATATTGCCGACCTTCACCGACATTGATTCCAGTATGGCCACCAGGTTGTCCAGAACTCCCACCATATGCAGGAACAGAATCGGTAGTCCCAGCCACCTGAAAAAATGTGCCACAACCGCATTTTTGATGTAATCGCTGATGATTTCATTAAATACCAGCAACACGGCGATGGTCAGAGCGGTTCGCACCAGCCAGGACTGGCCGATGGCTTCCACTGTCAGGTCGACGGCAATACTCAAAATCAGAATGGCCAGCAGCGGGAAAATCAATCGTCCGATTTTCCCGGTAAATCTCCGCAGGGGACGCTCAATCGTCGCCGCAGTACCGCCACCCAGGACCGGCACATAGCGCCTGATCTGTTTTGAGAGGATATAGGCACAGGCATAGATCAGGGCGACAATCCCCAATTGCTGGTAAGTCTCGGTCTGCAGCAGAACTTCCAGGGTTTTCGCTCCTGCTTGCATCAGACTTTGCTGAACCTGGTCAATCGCCATGTTTCGGTGTCCTGTAATGACGGTGTTTTGTTATGAAGAGCGCCGGACCGTTGGCGAGACTCGCCGTTAATCATTTGCGATCCTGCTGGGGATATCTGCTGCGCAGTCAGAGCATACTGCCAAAGATTGGCCGGTTTGTCCCGTCTGCAGGTGCAACGAAATTGGCTGCTGAAAGCAGCGGCAGCGACATTATTCTGCATGCTCCCTGATGTTCGCAGGCTCCCGGCAACTGTTGCCCCGGTCAGACACTGCGGACGCCGGCAACCGCGGCCGGACCGGATCAGCGCCGGTCCAGTAATTCCTTCTGGCGAAAGAGAATCCAGCCGCCCCAGAAAAAACTGGCAATGATCAGTGCCGCGCCGATCAGGAAAGCCAGCCCGGCAATAAACCCTGCCTGATCCACCAGACCGGTCATGGTCAGCAGGTTGCCCCAGTCGTGGTATTCCTCGCTCAGGCCCCGAATCAGTGGAATGGCCCGGTATTTGGCGTCGGCGATATAGGGCGAGACATCGATAAAGTTCTGGCCGCACCACCAGAGCATGATGGCGGCGGCAAAATTGTTGCGCATCTGCAGGCTGAAACTGACCAGGGCGATCAGTGGCATGATTATCTGGAACAGGGAGCCGCCGAGGATCGCCATAAAACGGCCAAAGGGAGAAAACAGCACATGGCCGAATTCGTGAAACGGGAGGTTGGCGTTGTGCAGAAACGAACTGCCGATAAACTTCCAGTCCACCCCGTGAATGATAAAAGCGCAGCCCCAGACCACAAACACCAGGTAAACCGCCACGCGGGACCAGAACACCAACGGATCAATGGTGTCGGGAATATAGGTGAAGGTATAGCGGCAGCGCTGCCAGAAGCTGTGGGTCAGGGTCGCTTTCGTATCTGAATACGATTTCTCGGGCCGCCTGGCCTTGTCAGCGCCGGATTCCCGGGCGCGCCACTTGGCATAGGCAATGCCACAGGCGGGACAGATACCGGCCATCACGTGTCGGTCAGCTTCGGTGCGGGTGTAACCGCATTTGGGGCAGTCAGTCATTTGCTGTTTATGGTTCGGATACAGGTCCGCAATTATGAGCCCGTTGGCATTGTGCGCCAAATGTCACTGCGCCAGAATGGAAAGTTACGGAGCAGGATTTTGTTTTCGGGGCCAGTAAAAGAATGCAAGTTATTAAAGGACCTTTCAGATGTCAGAAAAAGATCGAATGCTAGCCGGACGACTGTACCTGCCCTTCAATGAAGAACTGGGCAGGGACAACAAAAAATCCCGAATGCTGACCCGCCTGTTCAATAACTCAACGGAGGAACAACAGGACTATCGCAGGAGTCTCCTAAAGCAATTATTCAAATCGACCGGGGAAAACATATATATTGAACCGCCCTTCAGAACGGATTACGGGTGCAACACCGCTATTGGTGAAAATTTCTATGCAAACTACGATTGCATAATCATCGACGTCTGTTCCGTGACCATCGGTAGCAATGTCTTTTTTGCCCCCAGAGTCTGCATCTATACTGCGGCCCACCCGATTGATGCGGGGGTGCGCAATGCGTTCCTGGAATTTGGCAAGCCGGTCGCTATTGGCGATGACGTATGGGTAGGTGGCAATACCGTAATCAATCCCGGGGTGACGGTCGGCAGTAATGTCGTAATCGGCTCGGGCTCTGTCGTGGTCAAGGACATTCCCGATGGCGTGATTGCCGCCGGCAATCCGGCAAAAGTTATTCGTGAAATTACCAATGCTGATCGGGATACATGGGAGGCGCTTGCGGAGCAGTACCGACAGGAAATCAAGTCAGAACGAAAGGAATAACGGGTCCTGCCTGTATGATGACAATATGCAAGCCTGTTAACACTCCTGGCTCTTTGCCAGCTTTAAGTCGGGAATTATGTAACTACTATTAACCCGGCAACTAATTAGGCGTCTTACCCATTTGGCGGCGCGCCCTTAAAATACTGGCGGAACTGTGCGACTTTCTTTTATTTAAGAATCCCTTGTATTTTAATGGCTAGTTTTGGCCTGCGGCCAACGACGGCACATCCGTGTACCGCATTAGCCCTGCATAAAAGCTTGCCGGGTAAATAACAAATAATCTGCACATTATTAATGAAGTCCCGGAACCCTCCATGAAATTTATCCACACCTCCGACTGGCATATAGGCCGCCAGTTTCACAATGTCTCGCTGCTGGATGACCAGCGCCATGTGCTGGAGCAGTTGCTGGGTTATATCGACAGTGAGGCGGTGGATGCCCTGGTGATTGCCGGCGACATTTACGACCGCTCGGTGCCGCCGGCGGCAGCCGTGGAAGTGCTGGACGAGGTGTTGCATCGCATCTGCATCGACCTGGGGGTGCCGGTGATCTTGATTCCGGGCAATCACGACAGCGCCGAGCGCCTGCGTTTTGGCGCCCGGCAGTTGCGCCGGGCCGGACTACATATTATCGGCGACCTGGGCCAGATTACCGAGCCGGTGGTGATCAACAGTGGCGGCACCGAGGTGCACTTTTACGGCATTCCCTACTGCGACCCGGAAACCGTGCGCAACCGGTTCGAGGTGGATGTATCCGGCCACGATGCCGCCCA
>QJWQ01000165.1 GCA_003235325.1 Gammaproteobacteria bacterium
CCGGCAGCCGGAATTTACCCAGGTGGACATCGAACTCTCCTTCGCCAACCAGGAAACCATCATGGAATTGTCGGAGTCCATGATCCGCAAGCTGTTCAGTGAGACCCTTGAGGTGGAGTTGGGCCGGTTTCCCCGCATGCCCCATTCGGAGGCCATGTCCCGCTTTGGCTCCGACAAGCCTGACCTGCGAATTCCCCTGGAACTGGTGGAGGTCGGGGACCTGATGGGCGATGTCGATTTCAAGGTGTTTTCGGGACCGGCCAACGACCCCAGAGGGCGTGTTGCCGCCATGCGGATTCCCGGCGGCAATGCGTTGCTGAGTCGCAAACAAATCGACGACTACACCCGATTCGTCGGCATCTACGGCGCCAGGGGCCTGGCCTATATCAAGGTCAATGACCGGTCAGACCTGGACAATGGCCTGCAATCGCCCATCGTCAAATTCCTGCCGGTGTCGGTCAGGGGTGCCATTGTCGACCGCCTCGGTGCCGAAAACGGCGACCTGATCTTTTTTGGTGCCGACAAGGCCCGAATCGTCAACGATGCCCTGGGCGCGTTGAGGAGCAAGCTGGGGGAAGACCTGGACCTCTACACTCGAGACTGGGCCCCTCTGTGGGTGGTTGATTTTCCCATGTTCGAGGAAGACGAGGATGGCAGTCTGACATCCCTGCACCATCCCTTCACCCGTCCGGCCTGCACCCCGGATGAACTGGCGGCGGACCCGGAAGGTGCCCTGTCTCTGGCCTATGACGTGGTGCTTAACGGCACCGAACTGGGAGGCGGTTCCATTCGTATTCACACACCGGCCATGCAGCGGCAGGTTTTTCGGGTGCTGGGTATCAGCGACGACGAGGCCAGTGATAAATTCGGTTTTCTGCTGGATGCCCTCAAGTACGGCTGTCCGCCCCACGGCGGTCTCGCCTTTGGCCTCGACCGTCTGGTGATGCTGATGGTGGGCAGTGAATCCATCCGGGACGTCATGGCCTTCCCCAAGACACAGTCGGCCAATTGCCTGCTCACAGATGCTCCGAGCCCAATAGAAAATGTCAAGCTGCGTGAACTCAATATCCGACTGCGCGAGGCCACCCGCCAGTGATTCTCTGAACGGGTCTGTAAAAAATTCACTGAAGGAGGAAGTATGGCCGGACACAGTAAATGGGCCAACATCAAGCATCGAAAAGCCAACCAGGACGCCAAGCGCGGCAAGATTTTTACCAAGCTGATTCGCGAGATTACCGTGTCCGCCAAGCAGGGTGCACTGCCGGAAGACAATCCCCGGTTGCGGACTGCCGTGGACAAGGCGCTGGCCGCCAATATGAAGCGGGATACCATCGACAAGGCAATCGCCCGGGGCGCAGGTGCCGGCGAGGGGGAGAATTACGAGGAAGTCACCTACGAGGGATACGGTGTCGGCGGTGTCGCGGTACTGGTGGAGTGTCTCACCGACAATCGCAATCGCACTGTTTCCGATGTACGCCATGCCTTCACCAAACGCGGCGGCAATCTGGGTACCGACGGTTCCGTGGCCTATCTGTTTACCCGGCGTGGTCAACTCAATTATCCGCCCGGTACCGACGAGGATAAGCTGATGGAAGCGGCCCTCGAGTCCGGAGCCGAGGATGTGGTCAGCAATGACGACGGTTCCATTGATGTCCTGACCGCCTGGGAGGACTTTGATCGCGTCAAGTCTGCCATGCAGGCCGAAGGCCTCGAACCGGAAAATGCCGAGGTCAGCATGATTGCCGCCACCACCATCGACATGGACGAGGAGGGCGCCGAAAAAATCATGGCGCTGGTGGAACACCTGGAAGACCTGGACGATGTCCAGAATGTCTATACCAATGCCAACATTCCGGACGAGGTGCTGGAAATGCTCAATAACTGAGCTCCGGACCGCTCCTGGGATCTGAACCCGTTATCGTCTTCCGGATAGCGTGCCAGTAAAAGTCGGATTGGTCTCTTTTTATCATGATCTGTGGTAGCCAACACCAGTGCTGCCTTGCAGCCGTCTTCTCGGGGCTGCTCGCCACAGGGCCCTGTTGATACCGGTACGGTCGTTGCCGGGTCTGTTGCAAACACGGAAACTCAATAACATCCCGGAACTGATCAGTGGCGACCAGTCCGGATCACTACGGCCGTCGCAATAATTTCTGCCTGTGGTTGACGGGGAGCCGGTCCATGGCCAGACTCCGCACTGGTGTTACCCCTGTAAAATTAGAAACAAGGAAACCTTGCTGTGACTCTGATTCTGGGTATTGACCCGGGCTCCCTCAAAACCGGATTTGGTGTCATCGACGCCACCGGCTCGAGGCTGGCGTATATCAGTTGCGGCATTATCCGGCTGCCGGCAATCGCCCTTCCCGACAAGCTGAAAATCATTTGCGACTCCGTCGGCGCCCTGATCCAGCAGCACCAGCCCCGGGAAATGGCGGTTGAAGAGGTCTTTTTTGCCCGGGATCCACGGGCCGCGTTGAAACTGGGGCAGGCCCGGGGGGCGGCGATTGTCGCCGGAGTTCAGGCGGGTTTGCCGGTCGCGGAATACAGCCCGCGCACCGTCAAGCAATCCGTGGTGGGCACCGGCGCCGCCACCAAGGACCAGGTGCAGCAGATGGTGATCCGGCTGCTGAAACTGGCTGCGGCGCCCCGCGAGGACGCGGCAGACGCTCTGGCCGTGGCAATCTGTCACGCCCACTCCATGGCGACCAGTGCGTCACTGAAGGGCGCAGCCCGCTATGCCAGGGGGCGTCTGAAACTGGAAAGGGGGCAGGCATTGCCGGCCAGGGTGGAAAAGCCATGATCGGTCGAATCAGCGGCACGCTGCTGGAAAAACAGGCCCCCGATCTGCTGGTGGATGTCGGCGGCATCGGCTACGAGCTGCAAGTGTCCCTCAACACCTTTTTTGACCTGCCCGAGCCCGGTGCCCGGGTGGTACTGCACACGCATTTTGTTGTGCGGGAAGATGCCCAGCAACTTTTCGGCTTCGCCAGTCTGTCCGAGCGGGCCCTGTTTCGGTCCCTGATCAGGGTCAGTGGCGTCGGGCCGAGGTTGGCACTGGCGATCCTGTCAGGCATGACCGCCACGGATTTTATCCGCTGTGTCCAGAACAGCGACACAGCCACCCTGGTGCGCCTGCCGGGGGTCGGCAAGAAAACCGCCGACAGGCTGCTGGTGGAAATGCGGGACCGGATCGAGGGCTGGGAGGTTCCGGCGGCCGCCTCCATCCCCGGGAAAAGCGCATCCAGCCAGCAGCACGCTATCCAGGAGGCTGAAAGCGCCCTGGTGTCCCTGGGTTACAAGCCACAGGAAGCTGCCCGGATGGTCAGCGCCGTGGTGCCCGACGACAGCGTCGCAGGGGGCAGCCAGGCAATTATTCGCGACGCCCTGAAAAATGCCGTGAAAAAAACCTAGTGAAATAAATGTAGTGGAATAAACCTGCTGGAAAATCTGCTGAATGATTCTTTGAAAAAGGTTCATTGAAAAAGCCCTGTAAAAAGTGCTGTGAAAAGGCCCTATGACAAAGACCTTTGAAAAAGTCTAGTGAAAAAGTCACCGGACCCGGCTATTCTACGCCCCCATTACCCGTACTGAATTGAGCCTGTTTCCGGATCAGGGTCGATTGACTCCTGAGACCGCGATATGCCGAAATGATAGAAACCGATCGCCTTATTTCCCCTCAACTTGCCGATAGCGAAGACCGATTTGACCGGGCGATCCGACCCCTTCGTCTGGCGGAATATGTCGGTCAGCCGGTGGTGCGTGAGCAGATGGAAATTTTCATCAATGCCGCCCGCAATCGCAGTGAGCCCCTGGACCATACCCTGGTGTTCGGACCCCCTGGCCTGGGCAAGACTACTCTGGCCCATATCATTGCCAACGAAATGGCCGTGGACCTGAAATCGACTTCCGGGCCGGTCCTGGAGAAAGCCGGTGATCTGGCGGCGCTGATGACCAACCTGGACCCCGGCGATGTGCTTTTTATTGACGAGATCCACCGCCTGAGCCCGGTGGTGGAAGAGATTCTCTACCCGGCCATGGAAGACTACCAACTGGATATCATGATCGGCGAGGGTCCGTCAGCCCGCTCCATCCGGCTGGACCTGCCGCCCTTTACCCTGGTGGGGGCCACTACCCGGGCGGGATTGCTGACCTCGCCCCTGAGGGATCGTTTCGGCATCGTCCAGCGCCTGGAGTTCTATTCCGTCGAAGACCTGGCCACCATCGTCAGCCGGTCGGCGACGATTCTCGGCGTGTCGATGGATGCCCGGGGTGCCCACGAAATCGCCCGGCGGGCCAGGGGCACGCCCCGCATTGCCAACCGGTTATTGCGCAGGGTCAGGGATTTTGCCGATGTCAGGGCTGACGGCACAGTCGATGCCGACATCGCCGATGCCGCCCTGAACCTGCTCAATGTCGATCAGTCAGGTTTCGATCACATGGACCGGCGACTGCTGCTGGCGGTGATCGAGAAATTTGACGGCGGCCCGGTGGGTGTTGACAGTCTGGCGGCCGCTATCAGCGAGGAGCGGGGCACGATAGAAGATGTACTGGAGCCGTTCCTGATCCAGCAGGGCTACCTGATGCGTACTTCCAGGGGTCGCATGGCGACGCGGCTGGCCTACCAGCATTTCGGTATTCCGGCGCCCTCGACTGTCGGTCGGCAGATCAGTTTCCTCGGGGAGGGCAATATTGATGGCTGAGTATCGCCTTCCGGTCAGGGTTTACATCGAGGATACCGACGCCGGCGGCATCGTCTATTACGTCAACTACCTCAAGTTCATGGAGCGGGCACGAACCGAGTGGTTTCGGGACCGGGGCCACGAGAAGCCGGCACTGTTTGGCGACGACCTGATGTTCGTGGTGCACTCGGTGAGCATCGACTACCGGAGACCGGCGCGCCTGGATGACTGCCTGGTGGCCACCGCCAGGGTCACTCGTGCGGCGAGAACCTACTTTGTCATGGAACAAACCGTGGTTCGCGATGACGAACTGTTGTGTTCGGCGGAGGTCAAGGTGGCCTGCGTCACTCGGGGTCAAATGAAGCCGGCGGCCATCCCTGCGGCGGTGCTGGAAGCAGCCCGGTCCTAGCCAGATTTATTTTCAGATTCAGGAGTATTCAGTGACAGAACAGCTTTCATTGTGGGGACTGATTGTCGGCGCCACCCTGCCGGTGCAGGGGGTCATGGCCATATTGTTCCTGGCCTCGGTGGTTTCCTGGGTCATGATCGTGCAGCGGGGCCTGTACATCCGTGGCGCCAGTCTGCACTACCGGCAATTTGAAAATACCTTCTGGTCGGGAGTGGACCTGAACGAACTGTACCGGAAGGGCAATGCCCGGGTGCAGGACAACGACCTGATCGACGGCCTGGAGAGTGTCTTTCGCGCCGGTTTTCGGGAGTTCAACCGCCTGACACAGCAGCGCAATACCGATCCCGACGCGGTGATGGAAGGCACCGAACGGGCCATGCGTGTCGCCCTGTCCCGGGAGGAAGAGAAACTCAATGTCAACCTGCCGTTCCTGGCCAGCGTCGCCTCGGTAAGCCCCTATATCGGCCTGTTTGGCACGGTCTGGGGCATCATGCATTCTTTCCGCGGCCTGGCCAATGTTCAGCAGGCGACCCTGGCGACAGTGGCTCCCGGTATTTCCGAAGCCCTGATCGCCACCGCCATGGGCCTGTTCGCCGCGATCCCGGCGGTGCTGGCCTACAACCGCTATGCGGCCCGTGCCGAGACCCTGTACAGCAACTACGAGACCTTTGCCGAGGAATTTTCCAGCATTCTGCACCGCCGGGTTCACAGTGGCGATTGACCGATGAAAGCCCGCAAACCGAAACGCAAGCTGGTGGCCGAGATCAATGTCGTGCCCTACATCGATGTCATGCTGGTGTTGCTGATTGTCTTCATGATCACCGCGCCGTTGCTGATGCAGGGGGTCAAGGTGGAATTGCCCGAGGCGCCGTCCAAACCCCTGGAAGAGCAGGAGGAGGATCCCCTGATCGTGTCGGTGAAACAGGATGGTTCGTTTTACCTGGACCTGGGCAGTGGCGAGAATACCCAGCAACCCCTGGCCGAGATCAAGGACAAGGTCGCCAAGGTCATGCGGGTCAAGCCGAAAACACCGGTCCTGGTCTGGGGCGACGCCCGGGTTCCCTACGGCACAGTGGTGACCCTGATGTCGGAGCTGCAGCAGGCAGGGGCCCCCAGCGTCGGTCTGGTGACCGAACCGCCATCGGACCTTCGATAACGGGCGATGACCGAGCAATTCACCAATTATTCCCTGGCCGCCCTGTGCAGCGTCGCCCTGCACACGTTGCTGGTGACCCTGCTGGTGGTGGGGTGGGCGCCAGAGAACAAGCCCCGGCATGTGGTCAAACCCCGCTATATCGAGGCGACGCTGCTGCAAATGGAACCCAAGGCAAAGTCCGAGCCCAAGCCCGCGGTGGATGCGGATGCCGCCCGCCGGCGGGCGGAACAGGAAAAAAAGGCGGCTCTGGAAAAGGAAGCGGCGCGGAAACGGGAAATTGCGAAACGGGAGCAGGCGAAAAAGGCCGAGGAACAGAAACGCAAGGCCGAGGCTGAACGCAAGGAAAAGGCCCGCCAAGAACAACTGAAAAAGGAAAAGCTGCAAAAGGAACTGGCCGAGAAAAAGCGTCTCGAGGAACAGAAACGGGAAGCGGAGCGACGCAAGGCCGTGGAGCAGGACCTGGCCAGTGCCCTGGCCAAGGAGGAGGATTTTATTGATTCGGTCAGCGACCAGGAGCAGATCGGCAGTTACAGCAACTATATCCAGGAGCGCATCGAGAACAACTGGAGCCGCCCCCCCAGCGCTCGCCGGGGCATGGAAGTGATTCTGGAGATCCAGCTGGTGCCCACCGGCCGGGTTGCGGGGGTCGCCATTATCAAGTCAAGCGGCAATGCGGCCTTCGACCGAGCCGCCGAGCAGGCGGTGTACAAGGTCGGTCAGTTCGACCAGCTCAAGGGTATGGACCCGGCCCTGTTCGAGCGGGAATTCCGTCGCTTCAGGATGCTATTCAAACCAGAGGATTTGAGGTTATAGAGATTTTATGATTAGACATTTGATTTGTCTTGCGGGGCTGATGGCTCTGCTGGCCAGCCCGGTTCTTCGGGCCGAGCTCACTATTGAAATCAACCGGGGCGCGGACAACCCCACTCGCGTGGCGATATCGCCGATATTGCTGCGATCCGGCGCCCTGCCCGAGGACGTCAGCAGCATTGTCAGTGACGACCTGCAGCGCAGTGGCCTGTTTGAGCCGGTGGACCGGGCCAACATGTTGTCTTATCCGCGCACGGTGAACGAGGTTTACTATCGCGACTGGCGCGTCCTGGGCGTCGAGTACCTGGTAGTCGGCGATGCCGTTCGGCAGCCCGATGGTCGCATCGACGTCAATTTTACCCTGCTGGAGGTCCATAGCGAGCGCAAGGTTTTCACCAAGCAGGTACAGGGTTACCAGAATAATATCCGGGATATCGCCCACTTTGTCAGCGACCGGGTTTATGAGGCGGTCACCGGTATACGCGGCGCGTTTTCCACCCGGATCGCCTATGTCACGGCCATGACGGACAGTAGCCAGTCCATGGTTTTCCGCCTGATGGTGGCTGACGCCGACGGCGCCCGGGAACGCATGCTGCTCGAATCCCGCGAACCCATCATGTCCCCGGGCTGGTCTCCCGACGGCAAGGAACTGGTCTACGTCTCCTTCGAAACCGGCCGCCCGGCCATTTTCCGGCAGCGCCTGTCGGATGCGTCCCGGGAACAGCTGACCAACTTCCAGGGGCTCAATGGTGCGCCGTCCTGGTCACCGGATGGCCGCCAGCTGGCGCTGGTGCTATCCAAGGATGGCAACCCGGAAATTTACCTGTTTGACCTGGCCAGCAAGCAATTCACCCGCGTTACACGGAATTTCGCCATCGACACCGAACCCAACTGGACTCCGGACGGCAAATCAATAATATTCACTTCGGATAGAGGTGGCCGGCCACAGGTTTACCGGCAGAATCTGGCCTCGGGCAACGTCGAGAGGCTGACCTTTCGCGGTGACTACAATGCGCGACCGCGGCTGGCGCCGGATGGTCGAACCATGGTTATGGTTCACGCCGACAATGGCAACTTCCACATTGCCACCCAGGACCTGATTACGGGTGATCTGCGGGTGCTGACTGAAACCTTTCTGGACGAATCACCGACAGTGGCGCCCAACGGGGCAATGTGCCTTTACGCAACTAAACGCGGAAAAAGTGGTCTTCTGGCTGCTGTTTCACTGGATGCTGGTGTAAAATATTTCCTCCCCGCCCGCAACGGCGATGTTCGCGAGCCGGCCTGGTCGCCCTTTTTATGATTTACACACCAGCTAATGGAGCCAGTCGCTCCGTTAAACAGGAGAGAAAAATGCGTGTTGATTCACTCAAAACTGGTTTCCTTGTAGCCGTTATATCATTAATGCTGGCTGCATGTTCCAGTACCTCTACTCAGGATACGGCAGGTGTTTCTACGAGTGATGCCACCAGCCTGCCCTCTGACGAGGTTGCCACCGGAACCGTCAGCGACCGAGGTGTTTCCGGAATGGACATGATGGGCTCTGACGTCGATACGGTTTTCTATTTTGATTTCGACAAGTCAATCCTGAAGCCGGAAGCTCGGGCAGCCCTGAGTATTCACGCAGAACGGCTGATTTCCTATCCCCAGAATACCCGGCTCGAGGGTCATGCCGATGAACGCGGCACCCGTGAATACAATATGGCGTTGGGTGAGCGCCGGGCCATGGCTGTCAAGGAATACCTGGTGCTTCAGGGGGTCAACCCGGCCATACTCGAAGTGATCAGCTACGGTGAGGAACGCCCCAAGGTTGTGGATAGCAATGAACAGGCCTGGGCCCTGAATCGTCGGGTTGAATTGAAGTAACGCTTTTTAACCGCCATTATCGCCAGGGGTGAACCTGTTTCCTCCCTGGCGTTTTGTTATTTGGCAACTCTACTTACCGCCGGATGATCATTGGCTGTTAGTCCTGGTTCACAAATCTGATCCATCAGGTTGAATCCTGAAGTGGTAAGTAGTTGTCAAAATAGTACCATCAACATTCCCGTCAAATCCGAGTGAAGCCAATGTCCAGAATCGTCATTCGATCCCTGCTGCTAAGCGGCGGCCTCTTCATAATCGCCGGTAGCCACGGCGCCGTTCCTGTGACGGACCTGAATTCCCCCAATGCTCTGCCACCGGCAACCAGCCGCCAGCCAGCGTCGCCCCGGACGATGACTCTGGCCCAGCAATCCGGAAATCCCACTGCCGACCTGCACTACCAGTTGCAGATGATCCAGGAGGAATTGCGAACACTTCGCGGCATGGTCGAGGAACAGGCCAACGAAATCCGCCAGTTAAAGCAACGACAGATGGATGATTACATGGACCTCGATCGCCGGCTGAGTGGCAATAATTACAGCGGTGGTGCTCCTGCAGCAGCCGTGATGGGCGCGGCCACGCCGTCATCGAGTCAACTGGGATCAACCTCGACACCGAAGCAGACCTCCCGAGGTCCTGCAGGCACCACAGGGGCGGCTCAGGCGGCTTCCGACAAGGAACAGTTGCAGGACTATACCCGGGCCTACAATCTGCTCAAGGACCGCAAAATCGACGAGGCCATAAACGCCTTTGATGCCCATATCGCCAGCTACCCGACGGGGCCCTACGCTGCCAATGCCCATTACTGGCTGGGGGAAATCTATCTCCTGCGCAACGATCTGCCCAAAGCCGAGGCCGCCTTTGCCGCTGTTGTGGACAATTTTCCCGCTCACCGAAAGGCCGGGGATGCCGCCTTCAAGCTGGGAACAGTCTATTTTCAGGAAGGAAAAAAGGACAAGGCGCGTACGGTTCTGAAAAAAGTGGCAGACGGTTCTTCCTCGGCGGCCGGCCTGGCCCGGGCCTATCTTCGGGATAATCTTCAGTAACATGGTCTATCGGATGACTCGATCCCCGGCGCCCCTGTCTCCGGCAGGAGGACGGCCGTGAATGCAAAACTGATCACGGAAACCACCCTCAGGGTCAATGAGATCTTTTACTCGCTCCAGGGGGAGACCAGCACGGTAGGCCTGCCGACGGTATTTGTCCGTCTCACCGGCTGTCCGCTGCGTTGTGGCTACTGTGACACCGAGTACGCTTTTTACGAGGGCGAACGCAGAAGCCTCGGCAATATCCTGTCGGAGGTGGCGGCCTATAGTCCTCGTTATGTCACCGTTACCGGCGGCGAACCCCTGGCCCAGAAATCCTGCCTGACCCTGCTGGAGCGGCTCTGCGACAGCGGCTACCGGGTTTCTCTTGAAACCAGCGGGGCGATGCCTATCCAGGCTGTGGACCGCAGGGTCGTGGTAATACTCGATCTCAAGACCCCCGGTTCCGGGGAGATGAGTAAAAATCTCTACGAGAACATCCCCTGCCTGAAACCCGTGGACGAGGTGAAGTTTGTCCTCTGCAATCGCCGCGATTACGAATGGGCCCGATGGTGCATCGATGATCTGAAACTTGATGGCAAGGTCGCCGATATCCTTTTTTCACCCAGCTACGAAGAGTTGTCGCCGACCGATCTCGCCGGGTGGATTCTAGAGGACAAACTGCCGGTGCGATTGCAGTTGCAACTGCACAAACTGCTCTGGAGCGATGCCCGGGGTCGTTGAACGGCCGGATTCTTCCATCCATCCATTTGAGGGAGTCATTTCGGTTGAGATGATTGAAACGGGCGAGACAGTGAGAAAAGAATAGACCGGATATGGAAAAAAAAGCGGTAGTTCTGGTGTCCGGCGGTCTCGACTCGGCGACGGTACTGGCCATCGCCAGGGCCGAAGGTTACGCCTGCTACACCCTCAGTTTTGACTACGGCCAGCGCCATCGATCGGAGCTGCGGGCCTCGGCAGCCATCAGCGAGACCCTGGGTGGCGTCGAACACAAGACCATTGCACTGGATTTGCGCGCCATTGGCGGTTCCGCCCTGACCGACGCCGATATTGCCGTGCCGGAAACCGGGACCAGCGGCATTCCCGTCACCTACGTGCCCGCCAGGAATACCATCTTTCTGTCCGTGGCCCTGGGCTGGGCCGAGGTCCTGGGGGCAGGGGATATTTTTATTGGTGTCAACGCCGTCGACTATTCCGGCTACCCGGATTGCCGTCCGGAATTTGTCCGGGCCTTTGAAGCCCTGGCCAACCTGGCGACCCGGGCGGCAATCGAAGGACAGAAACTGCGAATCAGGGCGCCGCTGATAGACAAGACCAAGAGCGAAATCATCAAGGCCGGGATTGACCTCGGCGTCGATTATGCCGCGACGGTGTCCTGTTACCAGGCAACGGCAGAAGGACTGGCCTGCGGCCGCTGCGACAGCTGTCGACTGCGCCGACAGGGATTTGCCGAAGCCGGAATTGCCGACCCGACCCTTTACAGGACACCGTAGCAGTCGTGGTACCGGTCTGACATTACAACTGTAAATGTATAGTCACCGGCGCAATATTAAGGCTTGACCTTTATGCTCCCGTCAGTAAGATATGCGCCTCTTTGGGTCGTTAGCTCAGTTGGTAGAGCAGTTGGCTTTTAACCAATTGGTCGCTGGTTCGAATCCAGCACGACCCACCAAATTAAAAAGGCTCACCCATCGGGTGGGCCTTTTTAATTTGTGGTTTGTGTTGATTTGGTTCGAACCAGCCGGTTCGACAAATCGGCAGGAAAGCC
>QJWQ01000128.1 GCA_003235325.1 Gammaproteobacteria bacterium
CCGGTTCAGCCCCAGCCGTCATGGTCGATCTCCAGACAGGGGGTGGCCCGAAGCCGTTCCACATAGTCGCTGGACAGAAATTCCGCGCCTTCCAGCAACTGGTGCAGGTACCAGCGCAGAGGCAGGATGTTGTTGTCGATGACACCGGGATTGGCAATATAGGTCCAGGCGGCGTGGTATCCGGACAGGGTTGCCACCGGGAACCGGTCCCGACTGTAGTACCTCGGCGTCCCCTCGTAGGGGTCCAGTTTGAGAATTTCGCAGTCGCTGGCCAAGCGGTAGAGGACACCCTCGACATGCTCCCCCGGGGCAAACACCAGGTTGGCGCAGGCCCAGTTGCGATTGTGACGGGATATCTTGTTGAATCGCAGCGCCAGGCCATCGATACGACCCGGATTAACCTCGGAAAAATCCAGGCCCCGGGACCGCATCCGTGCCGGGTTCATGTTGGAACCGTAGGCGAAATAATAGGGCATAAAAAGTGTGGTCAATCTATTGTGATTTACCCGTTTGACGAGTAACTTATGTGGTGATGGTTGCGATTAAGTGCTTCGCAGCTAATCGGTTCCCTAACCGAGCACCATCACTCCGGAGGCGTATTATGACCACCTCTACCCTCAGCCACAACACGGACAATGTGGTTGATCTCTTCACCGGCAAGCCTTATTCAGCCCCTTACAACAGCCGCTTCATACGTCTTGCCGCCGAGCTCGACGGCCTGGAAATGCTTTATTCCAACGAGGCGCACCCCGACAAGCTGTTCAGCATCAAGGTGCTGTGCTGGGGGCTCAAGGCCGATGGCGATGTTGTGGGTCTGGTACCCTGGCTCAACGATATCGTGCCCTGTTCAGATATCAGTGACCCCCTCAATGGTCACTGGGAGGGGTACTATGATCCGGGCATTGACGAGATTTTCTTTGAACCGCCCCTGCACAAGGTTATCGAACTGGAGGCCGCGGCGGAGTATTACGACTTTGATGCCGGCGAGGGTTCGGAAATCATCCAGGAAATTCCCGACTCCATCGGCACCCATGCGGTGCTGTCCGCCGACGGCTTCAAAAGCCTGACGCTGAAAGAGGTCGTCAGCTGGCGCCTGCACAGCGACGGCGATATCCAGGGCATGCTGATCGACGATGACAAGGTGACCGAAACACCGGTTCTGCCCGGAGACGACAGTCTGTTTCCGGCCATGCAGCACGACGATTTCCGCTACTACTTCCAGCATCACATCGCCAACAAGATCAAGGCCCGGGATCCGGAAGCCCTGGCGGCGATTTCCATGCTGGCGGAAACCTGAATCAGGTCTGAACCGATCGGGCTGTCAAACCTCGGGCTATCGAGCCCTCGGTTATATAGCGCAGCCCGATCACCTTGTTTTGGGGTTCCGGTCCCGGAACCTGCAGCTCCCGGGACCAGTATCTTGACCAGTGGCAGCAGTTACCACTGACTGCGCTGCCTGAGATTACCCTGTAAAACCTGCCCGGAGACGTCATCAGACTCCTGCCGGAGACTGCTCTCACTCAGGATTCAGGATACCCGCAGATCCCGGACAAGCCCTGCCACCGCTGCCGCCGCCCGGGCCATCAGTTCATCCTGATCCAGCCCGGATGCCCGGGTTGGCACAAAATCATGGTCGCCGGCTTCGAGCCAGACCAGCTGTACTTTTCCACTGAAACGCAGGGCATTGACCGCTCCGGGTTTACCAAAGGCGTCCCGGGTCCCCTGCAGGATCAGGGTCGGTTTGGCCAGGGTTTGCAACTGTCCCAGGCGGGTGTCGGCCGCGACTGCCGGGCCATCCGGGCGGGTACTGTCGGCTTTGGCCCTGCCCCCGGCAAAAAACGGGTAGCCGAAACAACAGACTGCCTCGACCCCGGGTTCGTCGGCCACCAGGGTTGCCAGACGGCCGCCCATGGACTTGCCGCCGATGAGCAGGGGAACGGCAGCGCCCGGCATTTGCCCGACCTGACGAATGACTGTGCGCCAGGTATCCAGCAGCAGCGGTTGCCGGTCCGGCGGTCGGCGTCGACCGGTCTGCCGTCGGCGTTGCATGTAGGGAAACTCGAAGCGAACCACCAGAATCTGTTGAGCCACCAGATGCCCGGTCAGCCGGTTCATGAAATGGCTGTCCATGGGGGCGCCGGCACCATGGGCCAGAACCAGGGTGGCGAGTGGGGGCGCAGCTTCACCGGGTGGGTCGATACGCAAGCCCTGGCCCGGTTCCGTAAACGGATCAGCTAATGGCTCAGTCATATTGCCGGCGGCCAGCAGTGGCAAAACGGTTGTCTCATGGGGATTGGCATCGAAACATTACCGGGGCAGCCACCGGACCGGATTGATCGTCACCGACCGTTCCTGGTCCGCCACCCAGACCTCCCCTTCCTGAATGGTCACCTGCAGTTTCATGGTGCGCCGGGCCATTTCAGCCAGCTCGCGCAACTGGGCCTCCGGCAGAAAAAACACCCGCAGCCGGTCAAACCGGGCTAGTCCGGCACTGATGGCCTGCCACCAGACCCCGGCACTTCTGTCGCCATAGGCATAGACGCTGACGGCCCGGGCAAGACCGCAGGCCCGGCCAATGCGCTTCAGATCCGGCTCTCCCAGTTCGATCCAGTGTTCAATGTCGCCGGTGAGGGATTTTTGCCAGAGATCAGGTTCTGCGTCGGTGCTGATACCCCGGGTGAACTGTAACTGCGGGTCGGCATTGACCGCGAACACCAGAATCCTGGCCATCATGCGCAGATCCGTCTCGGACGGGTGCCGGGCCAGCGTCAGTTGATGGGACTGGTAATAATGGCGATCCATATCCGCAATCTGCAGTTCGACCTTGAAAACGGTTGCCTTGAGGGCCATGTCAATTCCTGAGTATTTCAGTTACCCGTTGTCGATGGGACCTGGATGCCTTTTCTGACGGTCAATTGTACTGACAGTCAATTGCACTGACGGTCAACTGCCCTTGTTCGACCCCGGGAGTTTACGTCAATGGGTGGTTACGATCAGCCGCAGGGCCTGGGCCTGGAGACTGGCCCGGCCGATGGCTTCAGTCCCTTCGCGAATCCGGCTTTCAAAGTAGTCGATTTCTTCCGGTCGAATCGCCGGGTTGACCGCCCGCAGGGCCCGCAGCCGGTCGACCTCCGCCCCCAGAGACTGGCGCAGGGCATCGGTCGCGCTTTGCCTGATAGCCATCAGCCGCTGTTCCAGGAGCGGCTTGACAGTGTCCAGCAGGCTGGCCACAGGCTCCTGTACGCGCTTGATCACTTCCTGGGCCACGGGTCGGGTCAAACTCTCGCAACGTTCATTCAGCTGGGTGTGGCTGAGGATGCTGTCGAGATCCTTGCCCTTGCTGTCCAGCAGCATCCGCACCGGATTCAGTGACAGGTAGCGTTCGAGTTGCAGATGAGCGGGAGCCGGGCAGTGAACGGCGAAAAAGACTTCCACCAGCAAGGTGCCTGGTGCTATACCCCTGAGCTTGAGTGAAGCGATGGCGGCGTTGCCCTGTTCGCCGCTGAGGATAAAGTCCATGGCGTCCTCCACCAGCGGATGCTCCCAGCTCAGGAACAGCATATCCTCCCGGACCAGGGCCAGGTCCCGATGACTGGTCACGGTGACGCCGTCATCGAGACTGGCCGCGAGCCCGGGAAAAGCATCCGCGACCATGTGTTCTCCGGCCCTCAGCACATGGGCATGCTCCGAGTGGTAATCCTGCTCAATGCCGAAACTGTCAAACAGTTGCTCCAGGTAGTCGTCCACCGCCTGCTCTGACTCCGTGGCCTCGATGGCCTCGATCAGGGCCCTGGCCCGCGGCTGATTACAGGAATTCAGTTCCAGCAGCGGGTCCCTGCCCCGCTCCACCTGTTGCCGGAGATCCTCGGTATAGGCACGTGTGTCCGCCAGCAACGCGTCGACAGCCGTTTCCGGCTGTTGCAACCCCTCGAGCAACGCCGCTTCGAAATGCTGGAACACGGCGTTGCCTGCGGAGAAACTGTTTTCAAACAGGCCCATGCCCTCGTTGTACCAGCGAAACAGAACTTCCTGGGCAGTGTCCTGCAGGTAGGGCACATGAATATTGATATCCTGGCGCTGGCCGATTCGATCGAGCCGGCCGATGCGCTGTTCCAGCAAATCGGGATTGAGCGGCAAATCAAACAGCACCATGTGATGGGCAAACTGGAAGTTGCGACCCTCGCTGCCAATCTCCGAACAGACCAGCACCTGGGCACCGACCTCCGTGTCGGCAAAATAGGCGGCGGCCCGGTCTCTTTCAACAATGGAGAGGGCTTCGTAAAAAGCCGCCGTGCGGATTCCCGCCCGCAGGTGCAGATGTTGTTCCAGGGCCATGGCGGTGCTGGCATGGGCGCAGATCACCAGTATCTTTTTCGGCTTCAATTGCCGAATCAGCTCTTCCAGCCACCTGACCCGGGGGTCATCGGCCAGCCAGGCCTTTTCGCTCACTGCACGTTCCGGTGACAGTCCGCTTTTGCCCAGCCGAATGCCATTTTCCAGGTAGAGCCCGGGGCAGGGCAGCGGCCACAGGTGCAGGCGCCTTTGGGGGAATTGGGGTATGGCCGCCCGGGTATTGCGGAACAGTACCCGGCCGGTGCCAAACCGGTCCAGCAACAGGGATACTACCCGGTCGACGGCCAGGGGCTGACACCCCGCCACCAGACTGTCAAGTTCATCCTTAAGGTAAGGTCTGAGGGCATCGAATTGTTCCGGCACCACCCATTCGCCCCCTTCCAGCAACTGCTGCACCACCAGGTTCAACTGCCGGTAACCTGCCTCTTCCTGCCGAAATGCCTCCAGATCGTAAAAGCGCGAGGGATCGAGCAGGCGCAAACGGGCAAAATGGCCGTCGATACCCGCCTGCTCCGGGGTCGCGGTCAGCAGCAACACGCCTTTGCTTTGCCGGGCCAGTTGTTCCACAGCGGCGTATTCCGGGCTGATGCGTTGCTCACTCCAGGCCAGGTGGTGGGCCTCGTCCACCACCAGCAGGTCCCAGGGCGCGCCCTGGGCAGCCTCGAAAGCCGCGGCACTGTCCACCAGCAGGTCCAGGCTGCAGAGAACCAGCTGTTCGGTCTCAAAAGGGTTCTCAGTGCCTTCACCATCCACAGCAGCCGTCTCCCCTTCTTCCTCCAGGGCCTGTAACCGTGACCTGTCAAAAATGGCAAAGCGGAGGTTGAAACGGCGCAGCATTTCCACCAGCCACTGGTGGATCAGGGTGGGTGGCACCAGGATCAGCACCCGACTGGCCATGCCGGTGTACAACTGCTGGTGCACGATCATGCCCGCCTCGATGGTCTTGCCGAGACCGACCTCATCGGCCAGCAGGACCCTGGGTGCATGGCGGTGGGCGACCTCGCTGGCAATATAAACCTGGTGCGGCAGCAGACTGGTACGACAGCCCAGCAGGCCCCGTACCGGGGAGCGCTGCAGTCGATCCGTCTGAAACAGGGTTTCAACCCGCAGTCGAAAAATGCTGTTGCGATCGTATTGGCCACTGAACAACCGCTGCTGCGGCGTGGTGAACCTGACGAAACAGTTGAGTTCCAGTTCGGACACCCGGTGCTGGATGCCGGCCTCGTCCTCCCCCTGATAAACCACCAGGCCGTCGTAGTCGTGAATACCTACCACCGCCAGTTCCAGGTCGTCCATGGTGGTTATCCGGTCACCCGGTTTGTAAATCACCCGGCTGATGGGTGCATTGTCCCGGGCATAGGTTCTCTCCTCCTGGGCTGCCGGAAAGGAGAGCGTTATCAGCCGTCCGGATACATCGGCAATGATTCCCAGCCCAAGTTTGGCCTCGGTGTGGCTGATCCAGCGTTGTCCCACGGTAAAATTCATAGATTCGACATCACCCCGTGTCATGGCAGACCGGTAAAAAAGGTGCGGAAAGGTACCACAAACCGGGTATCAAATCAGGTGCAGTGGCCCTGATCAGTATCTGCTGCCCTGGCAATCCACCGAAGTAACCGTCAGGACCCTGAAACTGCGCCAGGTCGATGCCAGGGAATCGAATAGCCGAAGCGCGGAACAGACCGATAACAAGTGCTGCCGGGTATTGGCCAGTAAGCCTCTAAAATTCGGGCCGTCCTCGTTCTGAATGTCCGGCGGTATCTTCGAGCTGCCGAAATGCCTGTGCCGTCATCAGGTTGCAGCTTTCGGTCTCCGGATCGTAGGTAATCACCACGGAACCCTGGTGAATTTGCCGACGCAGCCGGGCGACTTTCTCGGCCAGGCCCAATTCGTGCTGGCCGTAATCGGTGCCCTCTCGAACGATAAAGGCTTCAATCAGTTGTTCCAGCGTCTCCGGAGCCAGACGTTCCGGGGGAATGTGCAACATGTGAGGTCTCCAGGGAGTCTGTTGGCAGGAGTCCATTTTAACCCGGTCGGCGCCAGGGCGCCCCGGCGAAGACCGGTTTTACCGGCGAAATTAATGCTTCATAATTGCCGACAGTTTCAGCGCCGGTCAGAGGCAATACCGGCCAGTTTTATTGCGCTTTCCACCCGGTCATGTTGACCGACGACTTCAGGAATCAACAGTATGAGCCGCTATCTCGCCCTCACGGTTATCGCCGACGACCGGCCCGGCATTGTCGAACAGGTCGCCGAGGTGGTGGCCAATAACGAGGGCAACTGGCTGGAAAGCGCCATGTCGAGACTCGGCGGCAAGTTCGCCGGCATCCTGCTGGTTCATATTCCCCCGCACCGGGAAAGCAGCTTCAGGTCTGATCTCGCCAACCTTGCCGCCCGGGGCATCAGGGTCAGCGCAGAGGCGGCGGAAGGGACCTTGTCCAGCACCGGAGAAAAGGCCAACCTGAGCATTATCGGCAACGATCGCAAGGGAATCGTTCGGGAGATCAGTTCGATCCTGGCCGGCAGCGGCGTCAACGTCAACGAATTGCACACCCGCTGTGAAAACGCGCCCATGAGTGGTGAACTGCTGTTTCGCACCGAAGCCACGGTGGAACTGCCGCCGGGGCTGGACCGGGATGACCTGGTCAGCCTGCTGGAACGGTTGTCCGATGATCTGATTGTCGAGTTCGAAGACCAGCCCTAGCCACTGTCCAGGGGCAAGTTCAGACCTCGACGAAACCTTTGAGCAGAATACCGACGCCGTAGGCAAGACCCGCTGCCAGGCTGCCGATAAGCACAGTCTCCAGGCTGGAGACGTGCCATTTCTGGTTGACAAACCGGGATTTGATGGCACCGATCCAGAAAAAGGCGATACAGGTCAGCACGCTGCTCCAGGCAAAGGCATCGCTGACCAGGCCCGGCACCAGCCAGTTGCCGAGGTAGGGCAACAGGGGGATCAGGCCGACAAGATTAAACGCGGCGAAAGTGGCCACACCGGCCCGAACTGCATTGTGATCCCGAAGCGCCAGGCCGTGCTCTTCCTGCAGCATGGTATCGACCCAGCGCTGTTTGTCCGAGGTTATCACTTCGACAATCTGTTCCAGCAGTTCCCCTTCAAATCCCTTTTTACTGTAGATTTGCCGGACCTCCTCCCGTTCGCCCTTGGGCCAGTGACGTATTTCGTGGAATTCCTGATTGCGGGCTTTTTGCCGCAACTGGTTTTCCGAACGGGTACCCAGGAAATTGCTGATCGCCATGCTGAACCCGTCCGCCAGCAGATTGGCGAAGCCGAGAATGATGATGATTCCTGCGGACAGTTGGGCGCCGGCAACACCGGCCACCACGGCAAAAGTAGTCACGGCACCGTCAACGGCACCGTAGATGAAATCCTTGAGGTAGAACGATTCGGGTCCGGACTCCAGGCGTTCGGCAATCTGGTCGGGACTGTGGCTGGCCCGGTACAACTCGCGGACCTGTGCAGGATCAGTTTTCATGGGGCAGGCGGGGGGTTTCCATCGTTGCGGCAAATGCGCATGATAGCGCCCTTGCCAGAAATTAGGGCCTGTTAACACTCAGTATATTGCCGTTATCGAGAGAAAAAATTCGCCGATCAAGGCGAGAGGCGCCTGGTTTGTTAATCCCGAATAAGGCAGGAGCGACGCAGCGTCACCACAGTATGTCCCCGCTGCCTCGCCGGGCAGAAAATGGCCGCCAGCAGCGATAACCCCTCAGCAATATAAAGGCACTACAGGATGCTGAACATTGTTCTTTACGAACCGGAGATTCCGCCCAATACCGGCAATATTATCCGTCTCTGCGCCAATACCGGCTTTCACCTGCACCTGATCAGACCGCTGGGATTCGACCTGGATGACAGGCGCCTGCGCCGGGCCGGACTGGATTACCGCGAATGGCAGACCATGAAGGTGCACGACAGCTGGCAGGATTTTCTCCACCACCTGGCATTGAACAGGACCCTGCCCGACCAGCAGCTGCAGAAGCTCTCGCCCCAAGAAAACTGTCTCGAAGAGAAGTGGCCAGACGAGAAGTGGCCACTTCAACGTATCTTTGCCATCAGCACCCGGGGCCGGACCCGCTACAGCACGATACAGTTTCAACCTGGCGACAGCCTGGTATTTGGCCCGGAAACCCGGGGACTGCCCTCGGATCTGCTGGCGTCGCTGCCACCGCAGCAGCGACTGCGATTACCGATGCAGGCCGCCAGCCGCAGTCTCAACCTGTCCAACGCGGTGGCGATACTGGTCTATGAAGCCTGGCGGCAACTGGATTTTCGAGGCGGCGACTAATACACTGCCGCTGGTTTTCACTCAGCCCCCAGGCTCTCGTTCATGACACCAGCCATCGGCCTGTTTTACGGCTCCTCCACCTGCTACACGGAAATTGCCGGGGAAAAAATTCGCGATTGTCTGCAGCAACTTACAGGCAGGGCGTGCGTGAATATTTTCAACATCGCCGAGACGCCGGTCACCGCCATGGCGGATTACGATTTCCTGATTCTGGGCATTCCCACCTGGGACTACGGTGAATTGCAGGAGGACTGGGAAAACGCCTGGGCTGACCTGGAAACCATCGATTTTCACGGCAAAACCGTCGCTCTCTTCGGCATGGGTGATCAGTTGGGCTATCCGGACTGGTTTCAGGATGCGCTGGGATACCTGTGGGCCGTGGTGGTCAATGGTGGTGCCATGGTGGTGGGCAGTTGGCCCGCCGAGGGTTACCAGTTCAACGAATCCCGTGCCCTTAGCGCCGACGGCTCACGATTTGTCGGCCTCTGCCTGGATGACGAAAACGAGTTCGATCTGACCGAGGATCGCATCGATCGCTGGTGCCGCCAGGTGCTGGAGGAATCAGGTTTTTCCGTCGATTCCGATGACGACTAGTCTGGAAAAGCCGGAGCTGGACTGGTCCGGCGGCCACCCGGTTTCCGGTCGTTTTGCCGATGTCTACTACTCGGCGGAGAATGGCCTGGCCGAAAGTCGCCATGTTTTCCTGGAACAGAATCACCTGCCCGAGCGCTGGCAGTCCCTGGAGGCGGGCGCTGCCTTCTGTATTGGCGAGACCGGCTTCGGCACCGGCCTGAACTTTCTTTGCGCGGTTCAGCTCTGGCTGCAATCAGCGCCCGTCAACAGCCGCTTGCACTATGTCTCCGTGGAGAAATTTCCCCTGTGCCGCGAGGAACTGGCGCTGGCCCATCAGCAGTGGCCGGAACTGGTGTCCCTGTCCGAACAGTTACTGGGGGGATACCCACCGCCGGTAGCCGGTGTTCACCGCTGCTGGCTCTATGATGACCGTGTTTGTCTTACCCTGCTGTTTGGCGATGGCCAACGCTGTCTCGAGGCCACCGCCGGCTCCGACCACCCCCTGTTTGCCGAACGCGGCAACCCGGCTGCAGATGCCTGGTTCCTCGACGGCTTTGCGCCGGCCAAAAACCCGGATCTGTGGACCGGGGCCCTGTTTGGCCTGCTGGCGCGTCTGAGTCATGAGGGTACAACCCTGGCCACTTTTACCGCTGCAGGCCTGGTGCGGCGGGGACTGGAAGACGCCGGCTTTGCCATGGAAAAAGTCCCGGGTTTCGGTCGCAAGCGGCATATGCTTAGGGGCACGATGGCATCTGACCATCGACTGCCTTCAGCAGTAGATGCCGGCATGCAGGATGTCAACTTCGGCATTAGAAACGGCGACTGGTCGCCGCCCTGGTATCTGAACGGTCGAACGCCCCCGGACCCGGAAAAATCCGCCGTGGTAATCGGTGGCGGCATAGCCGGTTGCAGTACCGCCCGGAGCCTGGCCCGGCGCGGCTGGCAGGTTACCCTGGTGGACAGCCAGACAGACCTGGCCAGCGGTGCCTCCGGCAATCCCCAGGGCATTGTCTACCCGAAACTGTCGGTGGAATCCTCGCCGTTGTCGGCTTTTGGTCTGGCCGCCCTCTGCCATGCCATGACCTGGTATCGCCCCTTCTGGCCACAGGGCGCTTCTGTCGAGCCCGGTGGCGTGCCCGCTGGCGAGCCCTGTGGCGTGCTGGTACTGCCCGAAACTGACCGGGATCGACAGGCCTTTGAACGCATTGGCCAACGCTATCAAGCGGCCCCGGAACTGGTACGACTGCTCGACCGGCAACAAATGGAGCAAATTGCCGGGCTGCCGCTGGCCAGTCGCCTGGGCCTTTACTTTCCGGCACTGGGCTGGGTCAATCCCGGCCAGGTGTGCCGGCAACTGGCCGGGCATCCGGGCATACAACGGCTGACTGACCACATCGCCGACCTGGAATTCGACCCCGAGTGCGATAACTGGCAACTGCTGGGATCAGACCGGCGGCTAATCACCAGCGCTCCGGTTGTCGTCATCGCCTGCGGCAACGGCTCGAACCGGTTCGGCCAGACAGGATACCTACCCCTGAAAGCCATTCGCGGCCAGATAACCAGCATGCCGGCGACACCCGACTCGCGCGTGCTGAAAACCGTCATCTGTGGCCACGGCTACCTGGCTCCGGCCCGGGATGGCGCCCATACCCTGGGTGCCAGCTACAACCCCGGCGTCGAATCCCTGGCCCTGAACCCGGAGGATCACCGCAGCAACCTTGCCGGCATCGCCCAAACCGACAGTCAGCTGGGACAACTGTTTGCCGGAATCGGCTCTGCCGGGGCCGCTGTCGACGGGGCCGCCGTCGACCGGCTTGACGGCCGCGCTGCCCAACGCTGTACCACACCGGACTATCTGCCCGTAGTCGGCCCGGCGCCGCGCCTGGACGCTTTTTTGCAGGACTATGCGCCGCTGCGCGTCAATGCCCGGGCGGACATTCCCCAACCGGGCAGCTATTGGCCCGGACTTTATTTAAACTGCGGTCACGGCTCCCGGGGACTGAGCTACGCGCCCCTGGCCTCGGAGCTGATAGCCAGCCAGATTAACCGGGAGTTTGCACCCCTGCCCCGCTCTCTGGCCACGGCCCTGAATCCTGCCCGGTTTATTATTCGCGGTCTCAAACGCAAAACCCTTTAGTGTTATTGACACTGCAAGCTATTATGCGGGGTTAATGCAAGCCATTAAAAAATACAAGGAACTCTTAAATAAAAGAAAGTCGCACAGTTCCGCCCGTATCTTAAGGGCGCGCAGCTAAGTGGGCAGGACGCCTATTTAGTAGCCGGGCTAATAACAGGGCCAGCGCCTCTGGTGCACAAATCGTCAGATACGAAGTCCAACTTGTGAGCACTGTTTTCACATCACAAAAGGGTATAAAATCTTAGATATGAGGCATC
>QJWQ01000001.1 GCA_003235325.1 Gammaproteobacteria bacterium
TCAAGTCCTAAAAGACGGCAGGCGTCCTGTGGGTCGAGCATATCAATGGGCATGCGATATTCATTTGGCCATAACCTATACTGCTCCTCCCAGATTTCTTTCTGAAGCTCTCGAGCTTTCAGTTCGATTGCTAACTTTTCTTTTTCAGTCAACAACATCTTGAGTTTCTCGTACTACCTCGTCGGGGAGCTTTAATTAATCCCAGCTCAGTGCCCCACCGGTCTGGTACTCGATCACCCGGGTCTCGAAGAAGTTCTTCTCCTTGCGCAGGTCCATGATCTCGCTCATCCAGGGGAAGGGGTTGCCGGCGCCGGGGAACTGTTCCGGCAGGCCGAGCTGGTTGAGGCGGCGGTTGGCGATAAAGTGCAGGTACTCCTCCATCATGTTGGCGTTCATGCCCAGCACGCCCCGGGGCATGGTGTCGCGGGCGTAGGCGATTTCCAGTTCGGTGCCTTCGAGGATCATGCGGGTGACCTCGTGCTGGAATTCCTCGGTCCACAGGTGAGGGTTTTCCAGCTTGATCTGGTTGATGATATCGACGCCGAAGTTCAGGTGCATGGACTCGTCGCGGAGGATGTACTGGAACTGCTCGGCGACGCCGGTCATCTTGTTGCGGCGGCCCATGGACAGGATCTGGGTAAAGCCGCAGTAGAAGAAAATGCCCTCGGTGACGCAGTAGAAGGCCACCAGGTTGCGCAGCAGTTCCTGGTCGGTGGCCGGGGTGCCGGTGTTGAAAGTGGGGTCGCCCAGGGCCTGGGTGTACTTGAGGCTCCAGGCGGCTTTCTTCGCGACCGACGGCACTTCCCGGTACATGTTGAACACTTCGCCCTCGTCCATGCCCAGGGACTCGATACAGTACTGGTAGGCGTGGGTGTGGATGGCTTCCTCGAAGGCCTGGCGCAGGATGTACTGGCGGCACTCCGGGTTGGTGATCAGCCGGTAGATGGCCAGCACCAGGTTGTTGGCGACGAGCGAATCAGCGGTGGAAAAATACCCCAGCGAGCGCATAACGATACGGCGCTCGTCCTCGGACAGGCCCTCCGGGTTCTTCCAGGTGGCGACGTCGGCGGTCATGTTGATTTCCTGGGGCATCCAGTGATTGGCGCAGCCGTCCAGGTATTTCTGCCAGGCCCAGTCGTACTTGAAAGGCACCAGCTGGTTGAGGTCGGCGCGGCAGTTGATCATGCGCTTCTGGTCCACCTGGATGCGGGCGGCGCCCATTTCCAGTTCCTCGAGACCCTGGCTCTCCGGCTGAATGTCGCCGATTTCCGGGTGGCTGACCTCATCCGGATTGAAGTCCGACAGCTGGTGGCTGACAGCGGATGTCGCAGTTGCCGCTGGTTTGGACGGCTCGGCTGCCAGATCCTGTGGCGGTGCCGGCGGCAGGGGACTGGCGGTTTTCGGCTCGGGTGCTGCCGGCTGCGCCTTTGGCTGTTGTCCGGGTTGCGCCTTTTGTTGCACCTCTTGCTGCGTCCCTTGTTGCGTCTTTTGTCGAGTGAAGGCCGGCTTTTCCGTCCGCGCTTCCGGTTTCGGCATCGGTTGCGGCGGCATGGTCTTCAGTGGTGCGTCGGTGTAAAAATCGTCCCAGCTTAGCATGTTGAATTTCTCGCTATTTTATTCATTGGTTTTCATTCGTAAGTTTTCGTCGGTTCACCGGCGGCCGGTCCCGGTCGCGGTCACTGCGGTGGTGGCAGTCGGGCTGCCGCCGGTTCCCGGCGCGGTCCGGTCGGCCGGGACCTGCCGGGGCTGTCGGGTCAAGTTGGGAACCCGACCCGCAGTGACCTGCGAGCGGGTTCCCGCTCCCCCCCGGGAGAAAACAGTGGCGCCCCGGTGGCCGGGGCGCCCGGCCATTACTGGCAGGCCTCGCAGTCCGGGTTGTCCAGGGAACAGGCCCTGGGTACCGGTGCCGGCTCGACCGCGGACGCGGTCTGGAAGCTGCTGCCGGTCGCCGAGGACGATACGGCGTTGAGCTTGCCGGTGTTGATGGTGGACTTCTCGGTGCTGGTGGCTGCCAGGGAGCGCAGGTAGTAGGTGGTTTTCAGACCCCGATACCAGGCCATGCGGTAGGTGACGTCCAGCTTCTTGCCGTTGGCGCCGGAAATGTACAGGTTGAGGCTCTGGGCCTGGTCGAGCCATTTCTGCCGGCGGCTGGCGGCATCGACGATCCACTGGGGCTCCACTTCGAAGGCCGTGGCATAGAGTGCCTTGAGGTCGGCGGGAATGCGCTCGATGCGCTGCACGGAGCCGTCGTAGTACTTGAGGTCGTTGACCATGACCTCGTCCCAGAGGCCCCGGTCCTTGAGGTCGTGCACCAGGTAGGCGTTGACCACGGTGAACTCGCCGGACAGGTTGGACTTGACGTACAGGTTCTGGTACGTGGGCTCGATGGACTGGCTGACGCCGGTGATATTGGCGATGGTGGCGGTGGGGGCGATAGCCATGACATTGGAGTTGCGCATGCCCTGGGTGCGGACCCGGTAGCGCAGGTTTTCCCAGTTCAGGGTGCGGCTGGTGTCCTGCTCGATGTAGTGCTCGCCACGGTTCTGCACCAGCAGCTCGATGGAGTCGATGGGCAGGATGCCCTGGCTCCACAGGGAGCCGTCAAAGCTGGAATATTTGCCCCGCTCCATGGCCAGGTCCGACGACGCCTCGATGGCGTAGTAACTCAGGGCCTCCATGGACTGGTCGGCAAAGGCCACGGCCTCCGGCGAGCCGTAGGGGGTCTGCAGCTTGTACAGGGCGTCCTGAAAGCCCATCAGGCCCAGGCCCACCGGCCGGTGGCGCATATTGGAGTCCCGGGCGGTGTCCACCGAGTAGTAGTTGATGTCGATGACGTTGTCGAGCATGCGCACCGCGGTGGTCACGGTCCGGCGCAGTTTCAGCCGGTCCAGCTTGCCGTCAGCGATGTGGTTGGGCAGGTTGACCGAGCCCAGGTTGCAGACGGCGATTTCCTCTTCGGCCCGGGTGTTGAGGGTGATCTCGGTGCACAGGTTGGAGGAGTGGACGACACCGACGTGCTGCTGGGGCGAACGCAGGTTGCAGACATCCTTGAAGGTGATCCAGGGGTGGCCGGTTTCAAACAGCATGCCCAGCATCTTGCGCCAGAGGCCGGCGGCGCTGACGGTCTTGAACAGCTTCAGCTTGCCATCGGCGGCCAGCTTTTCGTATTCGCTGTAGCGGCGCTCGAAGGCGGCGCCGAACAGGTCGTGCAGGTCGGGCACGTCGTTGGGGGAGAACAGGGTCCACTGGCCGTCCTGGAACACCCGCTTCATGAACAGGTCGGGCACCCAGTTGGCGGTGTTCATGTCGTGGGTGCGGCGGCGGTCGTCGCCGGTATTCTTGCGCAGTTCCAGGAATTCCTCGATATCGATGTGCCAGGTCTCCAGGTAGGCGCAGACCGCGCCCTTGCGCTTGCCGCCCTGGTTGACGGCGACGGCGGTGTCGTTGACCACCTTCAGGAACGGCACCACCCCCTGGGATTTGCCGTTGGTGCCCTTGATGTAGGCGCCGAGACCGCGCACCGGGGTCCAGTCGTTGCCGAGGCCGCCGGCAAACTTGGACAGCATGGCGTTGTCGTGGATGGCGCCGTAGATGCCGGACAGGCTGTCGGGCACAGTGGTCAGGTAGCAGCTCGACAGCTGCGGCCGCAGGGTGCCGGCGTTGAACAGGGTCGGGGTCGAGCTCATGTAGTCGAAGGACGACAGCAGGTTGTAGAACTCGATGGCCCGGGTCTCGCGCTCGTCCTCGTTGATGGCAAGGCCCATGGCGACCCGCATGAAGAAGCACTGGGGCAGCTCGAAGCGGACATCATCAGAGTGGATGAAATAGCGGTCGTACAGGGTCTGCAGGCCCAGGTAGGTGAACTGCAGGTCCCGCTCGCCCCTGAGGGCGCGGCCGATGGTTTCCAGGTCGAATTCCGCCAGGCGCGGGTCCAGCAGTTCCAGTGCCACGCCCCGGGCGACATAGGCCGCCAGGGCCTGGGGGTAGAGCTGGTTCATCTGCTCGGCGGTGGCGGCGCTGGCGACGCCGAGAAAGCCCAGGGCCTCGCTGCGCAGGCTGTCCAGCAGCAGGCGGGCGGTGGCGTAGGTGTAGTTGGGTTCCTTTTCCACCAGGGTGCGGGCGGTGATCACCAGGGAACTGTTGACGTCCTTGAGGCTGACGCCGTCGTAGAGGTTGCGCAGGGACTCCTTGATGATGGTGTCGACGTCGACATCCTTGAGACCGGCACAGGCCTCGAAAACAATGGTGTGCACCCGGGCCATGTCCAGGGGCGCAGTGCTGCCGTCTTCCAGGGTGACATTGAGGTGGGTGTCGGCGTACTGGGCCGGGGGCTGGCTGGCCTTGCGCTTGGCGGCCTGCTGTTCCCGGTAGATAACGTAGCTGCGGGCGATCTTGTGCTCGCCGTTGCGCATCAGGGCCAGCTCCACCTGATCCTGGATATCCTCGATGTGCACCGTGCCACCCGAGGGCATGCGCCGCCGAAAGGTCTCGGTGACCTGCAGGGTCAGGTTCTGCACCGTCTCGTGAATTCGCGCCGAGGCGGCGGCGGTACCGCCTTCCACCGCCAGGAAGGCCTTGGTGATGGCGACGGCGATCTTGTCATCGGTGTAGGGCACCACGGTGCCGTTGCGCTTGATCACGCGCAACTGGCCGGGCGCCGTGGCGGCCAGGTTGCTGACGGCGGTGTCGGCGGGTCGGGACGTGTTTTGGGGGTTTGCGATTGAAAGGTTTCGAGGGCTGGTTTCCATTGTTATCTACCTGTCTAGCGTGCGCTTGTGTTTTGCCTGTGGCGGGATGTGTATCGCGTAGTAATCATTATTTGCCGACATCGTGCGGATCTCTGAATCGACGAGACGGGTCGTTCCCGGTGCTTTCCTACCTGACTATTCGGGTCAGCCGGAGCTCGTGTCTGCCGCAGCAGTCGAGGCGCCGGTCCGGCGGCCGCTGGTCACACCATATATTGGGTTCGAATTATCTTGCCACACAAGATAGTGCGGTTTTAAATTCTTTGCAACACAAGATATGCGAAAATATGTGATGGGTCACAATCCGGCGCGTCACGGTCAGTAGCCCCTAACCTGTGACGACCCGGTGAGCAGGGGGTGGACATTAACATGGTCTGGTGCAGCGGGCAGGATGATATTTTTTAATGCAGCGGAGCTGACTGATAGACCGGTTTTATCTGGCCAGTGACCTGTTGCCCTGGTTGTCGAAGTAGCGGAAATTATTGCGGCCCGCGTCCTTGGCCCGGTACATGGCGATATCGGCCTGCTTCAGCAGTTCCATGTCGTCGCGACTGTTATCGGGGAAGAAGGTGATGCCGATGCTGCCGGAGATCGAGGTCTCGATGCCACTGAGTTTGACCGGTGCTTCCAGAGCCTGGAGAATGCGGCGGGCGACCGCGCTGATCGCCTCCTGATCCTCGGAAACATTGTCCATCAGAATGGTGAATTCATCGCCGCCCATCCTGGACAGGGTATCCGCGGTACGGATACAGCCCAGCAGACGTCGTGCCATTTCCTTCAACAACTTGTCCCCCGCCTTGTAGCCCAGATTGTCATTGACGAACCTGAAACCGTCGAGATCGATAAACAGCAGGGCAAAGCGCTGATTGTTTCGCTCGCTGACCCTGATGCAGTGCACCAGGCGGTCATGGAACAGTTTGCGATTGGGCAGGCTGGTGAGAGGGTCGAAAACCGACAACTCCTCCAGTTGGCGGGTCTTGCGGGCAATTTCCCGGCGCAGGCGGTCCGGGGTCTGAATCAGGAAAAAGACCAGAAAGCCGGCCAGGGCCGCCACCGCAACGGCGATAGAGTACATCAACCGGTAACCGGGTATTGCTGTTGCCGGTTCCGAATAGTTGATATCCAGGTACCAGGTCCGGTTTTGAACCTGTAAGGGAATTGAGAAGGCGGAGTCGACGGCCTCAGGGTTCATGTCACCGGCAACCTGTTGACCGGGGGTTCCCGCATCGCCGGCGGCTGACCGAATGCGGTACCGGTATCCCATTTGCTTCAGGTCCGGCAATCCTGTGGCTTTGACCAGGTCCTCCAGGTTGATCAGGGTCGAGGCGAATCCCCAGAAACGTCCGACGGCGCCTGATTCATCGGCTAGAAAAACCGGGTAGCGCCCCACCAGACCGGTGCCTCCCTGAGGCAGCGGCAAAGGATCGGCAACCGTGATGTCGGCGTTGGCGACGGCTTCCAGGGCCTCGCGCCGTCGGCTGTCGTCACCGAGAATGTCGTGACCCAGGTCCTGTTCGAGGCCCGCCAGCGGATGAATTTTCTCGATGACGCCGTCGGGTGCCAGTTGCAGGCTGGCAATGCCCCCCAGGTAGCCGATCAGATCGTCCGCCAGGCGCTCAAAATTGACGATCTCGCCGTTGTGGTTGCGGACCTGTTCCCCCAGCACATAGGCTGAGGACAGGGATCGGTTCAGCCGTCGTTCCAGCAGATTTGCCTGATTGTGGCCAATGGTCTGCAGCAGAATCTGCCGTTCCCGAAGCCATTGATTGTTGGTTTTCTCGATCAGGACTACGCCTGCCACCAGAGTAATGCCAAAGATCAGCAGGGGCAGGCCAAGTCGCAGGCCGTATCGCATCCGGTCGATGCGGCGGGGCTTGCTTGAGGCCGGAGTCTTTTGCCGGTCGCTGATACTGTTGTGATCCACCGCTGGTATATGACCTCAATCGGTGCCTGTCAGGCCGCCACTGACGCCGGAAACTGTTCCGGGCTCAATTGCCTGTAATTGCTCGTTTTTAAGTCCTCTCGCTGGATGTCTGAGGCCCCCGGCGATTACCGGGACTGTACAAAATACCGAGACTGTACAAAAGGGGGAGGCTTTAACGCGAGCCGTTCAGAGTCACAGGATTTTCTCCTGTTTTTCCATCAGCTTGCAATGCCTGAAAAAAGACCAGGCAAAAAAACCACAGGCTGATTGAAAAAGGGTGCTCGATTTCACAGGGCGTTCGGGTTGGGCATCAGTCCTCGGCATGATAGCCGTGATTCTTTTGTGACAGTTTATTGAGCAGCCTGTGATCCCGTCCGGTTACTCTGGCAGTATCGACAGGCACCCGTGGCAACCAGGCTTTGACGGGCCGGAATCTGCCTGCTGACATCTCCGGGCGGATACCGGGGCTTTTACTCCACATCCCTTGATTCGGGACATTTTGCAGGAGCCTGCCAATGAAAAGTAAAACAGGAGTTTTATTGGTCGCCGCAACCCGGGTGGTCGACAGCCACGATGATCCGGCGCCGACACCCCCGTCCATGATACCGGCACCGGAGCTGACGTCGAACCCTGCGGCGAATTACCCCGGTCCGCCGGCCAGTGTTCCCGGGTGATGAGCAGTTGCCGGTTACAGGCACGGTAACTTCCGCTGCCGGTAATCAGAGTCGTTGAAACTAATAGCGGGGCAGGGGGTCGAAATCAGCTTGATTAGCCGTTAGTGGATGTCGATGGATCAGGCGGATTGCCCACACTTGCTATTGGTGGAAGATGACAAGCAACTGGCGGATATGGTCTGCCAGCACCTGCGTTCGCTGCCGGTCAAGGTCACCCATTGCGATAACGGTGATGAAGCCTGCCGGCTGGCCCTGTCGGGAGATTTTGATCTGGTCCTGCTGGATCTGATGCTGCCCGGCATGAACGGCCTCGATATCTGTTACGCGGTGCGCCAGCGTTACCCCCTGCTGCCAATTATCATGGTGACTGCCCTCGACAGTGAAGCCGACCGGGTCATGGGACTGTCCCAGGGCAGTGACGACTACCTGGTGAAGCCCTTTTCGATCCGGGAACTGAAGGCCCGGGTACAGAGCCAGTTGCGCCGGTTGCAGGCCATGGCCGTGGTGGCGAACGGGTCGGAAAGCCGGGAATTGAAAAGCGACGGGCTGGTGCTGGATCTGGATGCCCGCAGCTGTCATCTGCACGACCGGGAAATCGAGCTCACTGCCCGGGAGTTTGATCTGCTCAGCCATTTCATGCGCCATCCGGGCCGGGCTTTCAGCCGCGGCCAGTTGCTGGATGCGGTCTGGGGTTACAACTACGAAGGCTATGAACACACGGTCAATTCCCATATCAACAGGTTGCGCATGAAGCTTGAAGCCAATCCCGGCAAACCCCGTTTTATCCTGACAGTCTGGGGGCTGGGCTACAAATTCGCCCAGGTCGAGGCCGCTGGAGCCAAAGGATGATCCGGGGACTTTTCGGCAAACTGCTGCTGGTGCAGCTCGTCTCCCTGCTGTTGCTGGGACTGGCCATCATTCTCCTGTTCGCCCGGGCCAACCTGGAACTCAACTGGGAAGCCACCCAGCGCATGCACCGGGACCTGGCCGCCCATGTCCTCCATGACAGCCCGTTATTGCCGGATAACCTTGCCGACAAGCAGGCCGTGGCGGATGCCTTTCACATGATGATGGTGTTGGGGCCCAACCTGGAACTCTATGTCCTGGATCCGCAGGGCAGGGTGCTCAACTATTCGGCACCGGAAGAAAAGATCCTGCGCCGCCAGGTCGACCTGGAACCCCTGACCCGGTTCCTGAGGGGCCCCGCCGGCTTTCCGGTGCTGGGGGATGATCCCCGATCAGCCAGCGCCAAAAAGCCCTTCTCCGCAGCCCCGGTGATTCTCAACGGCGCTCTGGTGGGGTATCTGTACATCATCATTGGCAGTGAGATCCATGACAGTATCAGTTCAGCCGTCTGGGAAAATGCCCTGCTGAAAATCGCCCTGGGTCCCCTGGCAATTATCCTGTTGTTGTCACTGCTGATCAGCCTCGGGATTTTTTACCATATTGCCCGGCCCCTGAAACGCCTGACTGCCTACATGGACCAGTTCCAGCTGGACGTGGGCGAACCGGTCCGTTTGTCTGCCACCGACAGTGGTTCAAACAGCGATGACTCTGCCGGGGAACCGGCTGCAGTCGAGGGCACGTCAACTCCGGGGGACGAGATTGCCCGCCTGCAGGACACTTTTGATCGACTCAAGCAGCGCCTGCATGACCAGTACGAAACCCTGCTCGAGCACAAGGAGGCACAGCGATTGCTTTTTAACCAGATGGCACACGATCTTCGTGCGCCCCTGACCAATGCCTCGGTGGCGGTGGAAACCGCCGAGGGCCAGCTGGCGCAGTCCCAGACGGACACCGCCAGCCAGAGCCTGAAGGTGGCTGTCAGCAACCTGATTCGGCTGAAGCAGCGGCTTGCCGATATGTTGCAATTGGCGCGCCTGGATGCCGGGCAGATCGAACTGGTGGTGGAACTCTATCCGTTACTGGAACTGGTCTATGACTGCGTACAGGACTTTGGCTGCGTCGCCGACGACCAGGGCGTGCGCTTAAAGGTGACGGCGGCCGACGAATTGCCGCCGGTGTGGATTGATATCGCCCAGATGGCCCGGGTACTGAACAATCTGCTGGAAAATGCCGTGCGCTGTTCACCGTCCGGCGCGGACGTGGAACTGGACCTGGCGGTTTGCGACGGCAAGCTGCGGGTGTGCATCCGCAACCGGGGAGAGAGTCTGCCGGCCGGGGTGAGGAAAGCGCTGTTGCGGGGTGAGTTCAATGCCGCCGCCCCCGGCACCGGCCTGGGCCTGGCGATCTGTCAGCGGATCCTGGCGTTGCACGGGTCTGCATTGCGGCTGCTGGAATCGACGACCGGCAACGAATTGTATTTTGACCTCCCTATCCCGGACGTGCCATCCATTGCCAGAGGGTCTTCAGCTTATCAGGAGCCTTCAGCTTATCAGGAGCCTTCCGCTGATAGAGAGCCCTCAGCCCTAAAAGAGCCCTCAGCCGATAGAGCCCTCAGCCGATAGAGCCCTCAGCCGATAGAGCCCTCAGCCGATAGAGCCCTCAGCCGATAAAGAGCCTTCAGCTTAGTAAGAGCCCTCAGCTTAATAAGAGCCCTCAGCTTTACAGGGAACCCTCCACCTGAAGTTCCGCTGCCGTTAACAGTCTTTGGCGTTGCGGACCCTGTTCTTTTCGTGAACCCTCTGTTTGGAGAGCACCCGGAAGAAACCGGAACGGCGCGGCCTATTGCTCCAGTTGTTCCAGCAGGAATAGCAGCAGGGCCTTCTGGGCGTGAAGGCGATTTTCCGCCTCGTCCCAGATGACGGAGTATCGGGGGTCCTCCATCAATTCGTCGCTGACCTCCAGGCCCCGGTAAGCGGGCAGGCAGTGCATGAACAAAGCGTTGTTTCTAGCCCTGGCCATCATTTCATGGTTGACCTGGTAGCCGGCAAAGGTTTGCAATCGTTCGGCTTTTTCCTCCTCCTGGCCCATGGAAGCCCAGGTGTCGGTCACCACCAGGTCGGCGCCTTTAACGGCGATCAGCGGATCGGTGCCGAGACTGACCCGTTTGCGATGTTTTTCCACCAGGACCGGATCCGGCTCGTAGCCCTTGGGACAGGCCATTTGCAACTGGAAATCCAGCATGGCAGCGGCGTTGATGTAGGAGTTGGCCATATTGTTGCCGTCGCCGACCCAGGCGACCACCTTGCCGGCCATGTCGCCCCGGTGCTCGACAAAGGTCTGGATATCCGCCAGCAGCTGGCAGGGGTGGAAACCGTCGGTCAGGGCGTTGATCACGGGCACCGTGGCGTATTCAGCGAAGCGCAGGAGCTTTTCGTGTTCGAACGTGCGGATCATGACGAAATCCACCATTCTCGATAGCACCCGGGCGGTATCTTCCAGGGGTTCGCCACGGCCGAGCTGGGTGTCATCCGGCGACAGGAAAATGGCACTGCCACCCAGTTGCGCCATGCCGGCCTCAAAGGAGACCCGGGTCCGGGTCGAGGATTTTTCGAAAATCATGCCCAGCACCTTGCCGTCCAGGGGCTTGCCTGCCCGTCCGGCCTTGTGGTCTGCCTTGAGGCGGATGGCCGAGCGGATAAGGCTCTGGAGTTCGTCGCGGGTCAGATCCTTGAGAGTAAGAAAATGTCGAAGAGCCATGGTTGCGGTCGCTGGTATCGGGATTTCGGTGGCTGCAGTAAAACCTGAGCTGAATTCTCAGCTGAGCTCTCGGCTGAACTGCAGGATAAGATCGGTCAGCGTTACCACCAGCATTTCAGCCTGTTCATCGCTCAGGATCAGGGGTGGCAATAGACGGATGACAGAGTCGGCAGTGACATTGATCAGCAGGCCGGCGTCGGCGGCGCGGCCCACCAGTTCTGCGCAGGGCCGGTTGAGTTCAATGCCGATCATCAGGCCGGCGCCGCGGATTTCCCTGACTGTCGAACAGTCCTTCAGGCCTTCCCTGAACCTGGTCAGCAGCTGCTGACCGAGGCCCGCGGCCCGCTGGCACAGGTTGTCGTTGACCAGGGTATCCAGCGTTGCCAGTCCGGCCCTGCAGGCCACCGGGTTGCCGCCGAAGGTGGAGCCGTGACTGCCCGGGGTCATCAGTTCGGCGGCGATACCCGTGGCCAGGCAGGCCCCCAGGGGAAAGCCGTTGGCGACCCCCTTGGCGGTGGTGACCACGTCCGGAACAATGTCGTGCTGCTGGTAGTGGAAAAACGTCCCGGTGCGGCCATTGCTGGTCTGGATCTCGTCCAGCATCAGCAGCCAGCCATGGCGATTGCAGAGCTGTCGCAGGCCCCTGAGGTAATTGCCGTCGGGGATGCGAATACCGCCTTCCCCCTGAATCGGTTCCACCAGTACAGCCACCACCTCGGTGTTGTTCTCGGCGATTCTTGCCACTGCCTCCAGATCGTCGTAGGGCGCCCGGGTAAAGCCCTTGAGCAGGGGTTCAAAACCGGCCTGGACCTTGCGGCTGCCGGTGGCGGTCAGTGTCGCCATGGTCCGGCCATGAAAGGATTTTTCGGTGACGATAATGGTGGGCGTCTTCACCTTTTTCTGTCTGCCGTAGAGCCGGGCCAGCTTGATGGCGGCCTCATTGGCCTCGGCACCGGAATTGCCGAAAAAAACACGGCTCATACCGGAGAGCTGACACAGTTTTTCCGCCAGCTGTCGCTGCACCGGAATGTTGTACAGATTTGAGCAGTGAACCAGGGTCTGTGCCTGTTCGCACACGGCCTGAGTCACGGCCGGATGGGCATGACCGAGACCGCAAACGGCAATGCCACAGAGGGCGTCGAGGTACTTTCTGCCCTGGTCATCCCAGGCATAGGCGCCCTGTCCCTTCACCAGGGTCAACGCCCGCTTTCCATAATTGTTCATCAGTGGATCGGTTACGGCTTCAGTGTTCATTGTCCAGAGTGTTGGTCCGATGCAAATGTTCGGGATATGGCCATTCGCCAGGAACAGGCTGCGCCTGAAAACAAAACAGGCAGCCGATGCTGCCTGAAATGAACCGCGAATGGTAGCGGGAAAAGACCCTATTGGCAATGACCCGGACCGCTCGCCGGCGTTCCTCGATACCGGCTGCAGCAGGAGCCCCCCGCCGGTTTCGGCGACAAGAAACCGGGGTCGTCGGGAGTTTCGGTCGAAGGCAAAAGAGGGTAGAATACCTGACTTAAATGCTCGACTATTTGCTGAGCCACAGTTCGAACCACCATCAACCCGGAATCATTTTCCCTTTTCTTCAATTTCTGCTTAACAGAGGCTTTTATGGACATTATGGAAACCCTAAAGGAACAGATCGAAGGCAATGCGATCATCCTTTATATGAAAGGC
>QJWQ01000108.1 GCA_003235325.1 Gammaproteobacteria bacterium
CAGACGGATAGTCGTGAAACCCGACAGTGACGGAATATTTGTCGTAACCGTAACCCAGTGTCCAGTACTCGTAGCCGGAAGCACCGGCGACGTTATCCAGGTAGTTAAGTGAGAAGCCTGAAAGGGACAGGCCCAGAATCACTTCCGACAATTCAGCCGTTGTGTCGTGCGTGATGCCACCCAAATCCGAGTAGTTGTAGTTCCAGACACTGAGGTCGATGCCGAGGCCACCAAGTTCAGTAGCGTAGCCGGCATAGTAGTCGTATTCGCTGCCGAGGCTGCTGTCGCCGGAACTCATCCAGATACCGCCGTAAAGGCCGGTATCACCCGCTGTGTAAGTCAGGTCGCCGGAAACCGCAGGGGAACCGTCACCCAGATCGATGCCGCGCCACAGGTACATGTTGGCGACTGCCGCTGAGGCTGACACCTCGGCGGACGCTGTTGCGGGTGCCATTAGACCACCGGCCAGGACTGCGCTGGTGACGACTGAGCTAGCAACCAGTTTATTAAGTGCTTTCATGTTGATCTCTCCGTTTGTGAGCAAGGAAAAAAGATTTTCATTTCGCTGGACGAAATATCTCTTGTAAGCAAAACAGGAATAGCAAGGCCCATGCCAAAAGGCATTTATTGTTTAATATCAGGATGTTAAGCAAATTCCGAGGGCCAGGACCGCGCACTTTCTCCCTGTGCTTTTTTGTGATTGCACCACATTAGACCATACGGCCCAAAACAGTGCAATAAAGCCTCTGGAAGATGCTCTTTCAGGTCGAGGACTGCCAAATAACTATTGCTCGAGGGCTTCAAGTCGTTTTTGCAGTTCCTGCAGCTGTCGCTTTAACTGGTCTATTTCGTCCTGCCGACCAGTACCACTGCTTTCCGATTCCGGATCAGGCTGATCTTGGCCAACAATCTGAAACGGTATTTCACTGACCATGACCCGGCCGTCGACACCCGGCAGCCCCTCGGCGCCGGCAGCGCCGCTACGACCCCTGGCGCCTCCCGCCTGCCAACCCTGGTTGCCGGCAAGGGTTTTGCGCTTGACGAACTGGCCTTCGGAACCGGCGCCACCCTTTCCGGGTTTACCCCCCGGGCCTGCTTCACCGCCCTCGACCCTGAAGTCGATGCGTCGGATCAGGGCCGATACGCTGTTTTCGCCGGAATCGCCAGCACCGAGACGAAGATTGATATTGCCGCCATCACCGCCGCGCCCCCCTCGTCCGCCGTCGCCGCCGGCACCACCTGCCGGGGGTTCACAGGTGCCTGTGGCACCGGCGGCCTGACCTTCACCGCCAAAGCCACCGGGACCTCCCGGGCCACCCCGAGTGTCGATCACCAGGCTGCCCAGCTTGAAAACCACCAGTTGCATGGCCAGATTGACGCCGGCACCGCCATCGGCGCCGTCACCGCCGGCCTCTCCGGCAGCACCATCCTGGCATTTTTCAGACGCCGTCAATGACCCCCCGAGGGCACCGGCCTGCCCAGGAAAACCGGCGGCGTCGATGCGGACATTTTCCCCGATACTGGCGTCCCTGGCTGAGACATCCCAGTAACTGACGCCATCAGCAAACCGGATTGTGGCGTTGTCCCCCAACACCAGTCGCTCCAGGTTCAGGCTTGCCTGATCCGGCGTCACCATCAGGGTCTGATCCGGCTCAACCACCAGATCCCGGGCCAGAGCCCCGGGAACCAGTAATAGCAACAGCCCGGGCCCAAATAAAAATCGTTTATTAATCGCAGACATTTTCAACAGGGGAGTCCTCACCGGGGGTTTTGACTATGAATAAATTTCCGCGAGTTCAAGCATGGACATCGCGATCTTTATGGGACAAATTCACTGCGTGATTGCTAAATGTGAATTCTCTAGCAGGGGCTTGACACCGAATTACGCACCATAACAGTGCGGCCATCTTAACATCAGCTCAGATCAAGGCAACAAAGGGGAATTGCCTCTGGTGCTTGCCTTAGACCGAGATCATTGCCCTGACTTTATCTTCTTCCATGTCCTCGCCGCGTCCGGACAATACAATCTGCCCTCGATCCATGACCGCAAAGGTATCGGCCAGATCCCGGGCAAATTCGAAGTACTGCTCCACCAGCAATATCGCCATGTCACCCCGGTCCCGCAGGCGGGAGATCACTTTCTGGATATCCTTGATGATGGAAGGCTGAATGCCTTCGGTGGGTTCGTCGAGTAATAACAGGCTGGGACGGGTAACCAGGGCCCGGGCAATGGCCAACTGCTGTTGCTGACCGCCGGAAAGGTCGCCACCACGGCGGCCGAGCATGGCTTTCAGCACCGGGAACAGCACATAGATTTCCGGATCGATAAAGCGTTCATTGCCGGGCAGGCAGCTGAATCCGGACTTGAGATTTTCCAGTACCGTCAACTGGGAGAAGATTTCCCGCCCCTGGGGGACGTAGGCAATACCGCGCCGGGCTCGCTCGTAGGACGGCAATCCCTGTATTGGTTGCTGGTTCCAGAGAATTTCGCCGCCAGTGATCGGCTGGTGGCCGGCGATGGCATCCAACAGGGACGTCTTGCCGACGCCGTTTCGCCCCAGCAGGCAGGTGACCTTGCCCGGTTCGGCGCTGAGGCTCACCTGACGCAGGGCCTGGCTGGCGCCGTAGTGGAGGTCGACTGCATTGACATTCAGCATCGGTTATCTCCCCAGGTACACTTCGATAACGCGTTCGTTGTTCTGGACCTGCTCGAGCGTCCCTTCCGCCAGGACCGAGCCTTCATGCAACACCGTCACCCGGGTGTCCAGGGCACGAATGAATTCCATGTCGTGTTCCACGACGACCACCGAGTGCTCACCCGCCACGGATTTGAGCAGCACCGACAATTTTTCGGTTTCATCGTCCGTCATTCCTGCCGCTGGCTCGTCCACCAGTAACAGGTCGGGGTCCTGTGCCAGGAGCATGCCGATCTCCAGCCGCTGTTTCTCACCGTGGGCAAGGGCTCCCGCCAGCAAATTGCGCTTGTCACCAAGGCCGATAGTGGTGAAAACCTCATCGATGCGCTGCAATCCTGCCGAAGTGGATTTGAAGAACAGGGCATCCCGCACCCGACGCTTTCCGGCCAGGGCCAGCTCCATGTTCTCGAACACCGTCAGAGTCTCCACCACGGTGGGCTTCTGGAACTTGCGGCCGATGCCCATGTTGGCAATTTCGGCCTCCGAGTACTGGGTGAGATCAACGTCCTGGTTAAAAAAGATATCGCCGACATCGGGTCGCAATTTGCCGGTAATCAGATCCATCATGGTGGTCTTGCCGGCACCATTGGGGCCGATGATGGCGCGCAATTCGCCCGGCTCAATAAGCAGGCTGAGGTTATTGATGGCCTTGAAGCCATCAAAGCTCTTGGACACCCCACTCATGTAAAGAATGGATTTTTCCTTGTGTGATATCGACAAACTCATTGGCCTGCCTCCTTGACCGCCTGCTTACCGGTTCCGGACAGAGCCGGCACAAGGCGTCTGGATAATCCGATGATGCCCTTGGGCAGGTAAAGCGTGCTGACCACGAACAGCCCCCCGAGCAGGAACAGCCACAGGTCCGGGAATGCGGCAGTGAAGTAGGTCTTGGCATAGTTGACGATAAAGGCCCCGATAACGGCTCCGTAAAGGGTGCCCCTGCCGCCGATGGCCACCCAGACGATGATCTCGATGGAGTTGATCGGAGAAAATTCGCCGGGGTTGATAATGCCGACCTGGGGCACGTAGAGGGCACCGGCAATACCCGCCAGCACCGCAGACACCACAAACACAAACAGTTTGTAGTACTCGACCCGGTAACCCATGAATCGGGTACGGCTCTCGGCGTCGCGCACAGCCACCAGCACCCGCCCGAACTTCGATCGGGTCAGCCACTGGCAGAGCAGGTAGGCCAGGCCCAGAGCCAGTGCGCTGATAAAAAACAGACTGTTGCGGGTGGCATCGCTCTGCAGGTCAAAACCCAGCAGATCCTTGAAATCGGTGAGACCGTTGTTGCCGCCAAAGCCCATCTCGTTGCGAAAAAAGGCCAGCATCAGGGCGAAGGTCAGTGCTTGGGTGATGATCGACAGGTAGACGCCGGTCACCCGGGAGCGAAAGGCCAACCAGCCAAACACAAAGGCGAGGATGCCCGGCGCCAGGATCACCATGACCATGGCAAACCAGAACTGGTCGAAACCGAGCCAGAACCAGGGCAATTCCTGCCAGTTCAGAAACACCATGAAGTCCGGCAGGATCGGATCGCCGTAGACGCCCCGCTCGCCAATCTGGCGCATCAGGTACATGCCCATGGCATAGCCGCCGAGGGCAAAAAAGGCGCCGTGTCCCAGGCTGAGAATACCGCAATAACCCCAGATCAGGTCCACTGACAGGGCCAGTAACGCATAGCAAAGGTATTTGCCAAGCAGGGTCAGGGTGTAGGTGGATACGTGGAACACCGATCCTTCCGGCACCAGCAAATTCAGACAGGGCACTATCAGGGCCAGAGCGGTGAGCACCGCCAGAAAACGCCGGGACGCCGGGTCCTCCAGGAGTTTCAGTAATACAGGTTTCGTGGTCGTCATATCAGTCCTCTACAAACCTGCCCTTGATGGCGAAAAGCCCCCTGGGATATTTCTGGATAAACAGGATGATAAACACCAGGATCAGGATCTTGGCCAGCACCGCGCCGGCAAAGGGCTCGGCGAACTTGTTGGCAATCCCCAGGGACATGGCCGCGAACAGGGTGCCGAACAGATTGCCGACGCCGCCGAATACCACCACCATAAATGAGTCAATGATATAGGCCTGCCCCAGGTTGGGTCCGACATTGGTCAGCTGACTCAGCGCCACACCGGCGACACCGGCAATACCGGAACCCAGACCAAAGGTCAGCGCATCGATCCAGCCGGTGCGGATACCCATGGAACTGGCCATGCTCCGGTTCAGGGTCACGGCGCGCATCTGCAGGCCGAAGTGGGTTTTCTTCAGCAACAGCATCAATGCCAGTAAAACCAGCAAGCTGAAGATAACGATATACAACCGGTTATAGGTGAGCGAAAACATGCCATTGATCGCCAGCGATCCGCTCATCCAGTCCGGGGTGATGACACTGCGGTTCAGTGGCGAGTAGATGCTCCTCACCAGTTGCTGCAGAATCAGGCTGATGCCAAAGGTGGCCAGCAGGGTTTCCAGGGGGCGCCCGTACAGATGGCGGATAACCAGACGCTCGATCAGGATGCCCATGGCACCGGACGCCAGGAAGGCCATGGGAACGGCCACCAGGATCGAGGCACCGATCAAATTCGGCATTAACAGTTGCACCGTATAGGTGGTGTAGGCGCCGATCATGATCATCTCGCCATGGGCCATGTTGATCACACCCATGACGCCAAAGGTGATCGCCAGGCCAACGGCAGTCAGCAACAGCACCGAGCCGAGGCTGACGCCAAAAAAGACGTTCTGCAATATCTGGTAAAAGGACTGCTTTGCCTTGAGTTCATTCAGGGAGGCCTCCGCCACCTCGACCAGTCTGGGGTCTTTCTCCAGATAGTTGCCCTCCTCATCCTTGAGCAGAAACCGGGAGACCAGGCTGATGACATTGCGGTCCGTGGCTTCCCCAAGCAGGCTCAGCGCCGCAATCAGCTGGTCGGCGTCACCAATCCTGTTGGCTACGATAATGGACGCGCGGGCATAACCGAGGAGTTCCCGTACATCGGGTTCGGTCTCCACGTCGATGGCATCCGCCACCAGCGGCAACAGTTCCGGCTCCGGCCCGTTGATGATGCTCCGTGCCGCCTCGGCCCTGGCACCGGCATCGGCCTGGGACAGTTTGAAACCGGCTATTGCCAGCTTTAATTCACCCCGCAACTGGTTGTTGATGGTGATCTTTTTAACCTTGCGTTTACTGCTGATGGCCCCGAGGTTTTCACCCGTGAGGGCATCGACAAGAAAATCGCCCTCTTCGTTCTCATCGAGGTAAACCGGGCGCAGGTCTTCTTTCCGGTATTGCAGGTTACCGTCCAGCAAGGCCTCCAGGATTACCCGGGCACGATCATCCCCGGAACCGGCAATCCCGGCTATCAGTGCCGATTTTTCGCTGAAACTGGCCTTCGCCATGGCTTCAAGACTGGCCCGAAGTCCATCGGTGCCAGCGGCTGACTCCGGATCAGCAGCCAGCAACGGCATTGACGCCAACACCCAGAGCAGTGCAATCAAAATTGTTTTCATATCAGGTGGCCACCCGTGCAGACTGCACGGGCCGCAAAAGCGGCCCGTGCGTTTGTTGGCGGAGAAGATTCAGCTCACTGGACTAGTAGTTTTGACCTGAACACTTCTTGGTTTTGGTGTTGTAGTTGCCGCATTTGATCGGTGCAGTCCAGTCAGCAATGATGTCCTTGGAGGTGGGAAGGAAGTCCGACCAGGCGTCACCGGGCACCAGACCTTCGGTTTGCCAGACCACTTCAAACTGCCCGTCATCCTGGATTTCGCCAATCAGCACCGGCTTGGTCAGGTGGTGGTTTTTCAGCATGGTGGCAGTACCACCGGTCAGGTTGGGTGTAGTGATACCGATCATGGCCTGTTCAACAGCATCGACATCGGTGGTGCCGGCTTTTTCAACCGCTTTCACCCACATATTGAAGCCGATGTAGTGGGCTTCCATGGGATCATTGGTAACACGGTCTTCATCCTTGATGAACTTGTGCCAGCCTTCGATAAAGGCATCATTCGCTTCGGTGTCGACGCTCATGAAGTAGTTCCAGGCCGCCAGGTGACCGACCAGAGGTGCCGTATCAATACCCGACAGTTCTTCTTCACCGACGGAGAAAGCGACTACCGGGATATCCGCCGCGGAGATACCCTGGTTACCCAGTTCCTTGTAGAAAGGCACGTTGGCATCGCCGTTGATGGTGGAAACCACCGCAGTTTTCTTGCCGGCAGAGCCGAATTTCTTGATATCGGCAACGATGTTCTGCCAGTCGGAGTGACCGAAGGGCGTGTAGTTGATCATAATGTCCTTGCTGTCGACACCCTTGGCCTTCAGGTAGGCTTCGAGGATCTTGTTGGTAGTGCGGGGGTATACGTAGTCAGTTCCAGCCAGCACCCAGCGCTTGACGCCAATCTCGTTCATCAGGTAGTCCACCGCCGGAATGGCCTGCTGATTGGGTGCGGCGCCGGTGTAGAAAACGTTTTTGGACGATTCCTCACCCTCGTACTGCACGGGGTAGAACATCAGGCCGTTGAGCTCCTCGATGACTGGCAGAACCGATTTGCGGGAAACTGAAGTCCAGCAGCCGAAAATCACATCTACTTTATCTTTTTCCAGAAGTTCACGGGTTTTTTCCGCAAACAGCGGCCAGTTGGAGGCGGGGTCAACCACCACGGCTTCGATTTTCTTGCCCAGCAAGCCACCCTTGGCGTTTTGTTGCTCAACCAACATCAGCACGGTGTCTTTCAGCGTCGTTTCACTGATAGCCATGGTGCCGGACAGTGAATGCAGCACGCCCACCTTGATGGTGTCCGCCGCCTGGGCAACAACCGATCCCAGTGCCAGTACCGCGGCCACGGCCGAAACCGCCAGTGTCCTATTCCAGCTCTTTTTGTTGTCACTCATACCATTTCCTCCTCATTCGAATAGTTAGCGGCGAGACCGGGCAACCCGAATCACCCCGCACCGCAATCATGCAGTTAATATGCCAATGAAAATCACGGCACATTGCCCTCAATTACGGGAAGGTTGGCCGTATTTACTGAAATGGCGGGAAGAAAAAATCTATTTTGGTGCAATTTATTTTTCATTTTGCACCAAAACAGGATTAAGAAAAAATCCAGAAGCATCCCAGGGCGGCTGACAGCAATCCCAGAAAAACCTGCATACCCGGGGCAATATTGACAAAACGGGCCTGAAGACGCACGACAATGCCACCCAGCAGGCCACCGCAGATGCACATCATCAGTGCAACCGAGCTGGAAAAAACCAGGATAAAAGTCAGGGCCAGGCCAAACCGCTGCTGCACCATTAATGGCAGCACTGCCAGCAGGGGTGCACTACCGGCGGCACCGTGGACCAGTCCGATCAACACCGGCCTGTGATCCCGCCCGATGTCCTCCCGGGTCTGGCGGCTGCAAAGGCCGTCGCCGGAGTGGTTATCGCCGTGGAGATGGAAATGTCCGGGAACGCCGCCGTGGCGGTGGACGCTGTAACGAAAACCGGACCTGAAGCAACGATAGAGAACGGTCAGTCCCACCAACACCAGTATTGTTCCCACCGCCAGTTCCATAGTCCCGGCAAACCAGGGTGGCAGGGTCAACCCGAATAACAGCACGGCGGAACAGATGAGACTCAGGGACAGGCCGTGGCCCAGGGCCCAGTGCAGGGATGTGGCCAGCAATCTGGCACGGTTGAGCCGTCCGCGGGTGGCAAGGGTGGTCACGGCCACCACGTGGTCGGCGTCCAGGGCGTGAATCAGGCCATTGACGCCGCCCATGGCCAGCAATAACAGGGTTTCCTGCATCGGTCAGGCCCGGGCGGCCGGCGTCCGCAACATCCCCTGAGTTTCAATGGTGTCAATGATGGCCTCAATACCGGTGCCATCCATCATATTGGTAAAGACAAAGGGTTTGTCGCCCCGCATCTTGCGGGCATCCCGGTCCATCACCTCCAGCGAAGCGCCGACATGGGGGGCCAGGTCGATCTTGTTGATCACCAACAGATCGGACCGCGTGATGCCCGGCCCGCCCTTGCGGGGTATCTTGTCGCCGGCGGCAACGTCGATAACATAAATGGTCAGGTCAGATAACTCCGGGCTGAAGGTCGCCGCCAGGTTGTCGCCACCGCTCTCCACCATGATGAAATCCAGGTCCGGAAACCGAGCCAACAGGTCGTCTACGGCCGCGAGGTTCATCGAAGCGTCCTCCCGAATGGCGGTATGGGGACAGCCGCCGGTCTCGACGCCGACAATCCGCTCCTGCGGCAATGCCTGGTGGCGCTGCAGGAATTCCATATCCTCCCGGGTGTAGATATCGTTGGTGATAACACCGATCTGGTAGCGGTCACGCAGTTGTTCACAGAGCACCCGCACCAGGGCGGTCTTGCCGGAGCCCACGGGGCCGCCGATACCGATTCTGAGCACCGGATCCCGTAGTGGCGTCTTGTGAGTGGATGAAGACTGACTGGTCATGTTTTTTAAAATCTCCCGACTCGTGGAATATTTGCCCTTGCTGTCAAAACAGTCAAAAAACTGGCAGACAAGAGAGAACAGTTATGACCGAAACAATCGGGAATACTGGCTCTCGTGCAAAATACTGGCCATGGCCAGGCCCGGCAGACCACCGCCAATGTCGTCATCCGCCAGCGCCCTGCCCCCGGTGCAGACTGCCACCAGCAGTGGCAGCGAACGGCCGAGGATGGCCTGCACATCGGTCTGGCCAATGGGTACCGATTTGGCCGCCGCCGCCAGTTGATTCTCGAGCCAGGACCAGGCAAAGGCCAGGCAGGTATCCGCCTCGTTGAGTTGCCACTGGCGGCTGGCCCAGGCAAACATGGCCAGCCAGCTGATATCCTCGTCCGGCGGCACCGGTTGTTGCAGTTTCAGCAGCATTTGCCGCAACGCCCGGCCCAGTTGCCGCTCTTCCTGGCGCAGTTCCCTGCTCTCGCGGGCGGCCAGGACATAGTGGTTCCAGTGACTGAAGCGGTCGGCATCCGGCAGCGCCCGGTACAGTCGCGCCAGCAGGGGGATATCCAGATGCCCCAGCCCCTGGGTGAGAATACCCCGCAGCCACTGCTCGGTGTCGTCCGCACTGGTCAACCAGCCGGCCTCCACCGCAAATTCCAGCCCCTGGGAATAGGCGAAGGCCCCCACCGGCAGGGACGGGCTGGCCAGCCGCATTGCTGCCAGCAATGCCAGGCTGCCGCGCCCGCTACACTCGTCCGGACTAGCGCCTGGTCCCGGGCTGACGGCCCCCTGGTCAGTCATGGTAATGTTCGTGATCTGAAGACTGGCCGTGGTCATGATGGTGACTGTGAGAGTGGCTGTGGGAATGGTTATGAGACTGGCTCTGAGCGTGGTGGCTGTCGGGACTATCGCTGTGGCTGTGGCTGTGGTAGGCGCCACTTTCCGGCTGGAATTTTTCCTCGGAAAAGGCGACGGCCAGACCCAGCCCCTCGACCATTCGATCGAGCACATGGTCATGCTGGTAGGTCAGGGACCCGGCCTCGATCTGCAGGGGCACGTGGCGATTGCCCAGATGGTAGGCGGCACGCGTCAGCAACAGGCTGTTTTCGGACCGGACCACCGACACCGGCTCCCGGGCCGCCTCAACCCGAACCAGTTGGCCGTCCCGGGCCAGCAGCAGGTCGCCATCGGCCATGACATTGCCCCGGGGCAGGAAAATGCCCAGGGCCTTGCCGCAACGGCTTTCGGCGCGCAGCCGGCTTTTCTTGCGCAGGTCGTAGGGCAACTCCACCACCAGCGGTTCACCGGTACCCGATGCGACCGGCGTGGCTGCATAGGTATCGACGACAATCACGAAATAACCCCCGGCCTTGCACCGGACAGCCGGTGAAAGTCGTCCGGGGAACGTCGATAAAGGTGGCGGCCGAAAACACAGCAGTGAAGAATCGGTTTCATGTTCGCAACAATCAGAATAATCAGAATAGAATCTTCAGAATAAATAGTATCGCTGGGCCAGCGGCAGGATATCCGCCGGTTCGCACACCAGCAGTTCGCCGTCGGCGCGGACCTCGTAGGTCTGGGCATCGACGCTGATCTGTGGTTGCAGTCTGTTGAGCACCATATCCTCCTTGGTAATGCGCCGCGTGTTGGCCACCGCCACCAGGCGCTTGTGCAAACCCAGTTTGTCGCCGATACCCGCAGCCAGGGCGGCGCCGGAGACAAAACTGACCGAGGTAACCGCCAGGGCGCCGCCATAGGATCCGAACATAGGACGGTAGTGCACCGGCTGCGGCGTCGGGATCGAGGCGTTGGGGTCGCCCATGGGTGCGGCGGCGATCATGCCCCCCTTGAGTATCAGGGACGGCTTGGTGCCGAAAAACATGGGCTTCCAGAGGACGATGTCCGCCAGCTTACCGGGCTCGATGGACCCCACCTCGCCGGCGATGCCGTGGGTGATGGCCGGGTTGATGGTGTATTTGGCAATGTAGCGCCGGGCGCGAAAATTGTCCGCTTCGCCATCGTCTTCCCCAAGGGGTCCCCGCTGCACTTTCATCTTGTGGGCGGTCTGCCAGGTACGGGTAACCACCTCCCCCACCCGGCCCATGGCCTGAGAATCGGAAGCGATCATGCTGAAGGCCCCCAGATCGTGAAGAATATCCTCCGCGGCAATGGTCTCCTTGCGGATGCGGGAATCGGCAAAAGCCACATCCTCGGGTATATCCGGGTCCAGGTGGTGGCAGACCATCAGCATGTCCAGGTGCTCGTCAACGGTATTGACGGTATAGGGCCGGGTCGGGTTGGTGGACGACGGCAGCACGTTGGCCTCGCCACAGGCGCGAATGATGTCCGGTGCGTGGCCGCCGCCGGCACCCTCGGTATGATAGGTATGAATGGTCCGGCCCTTGAAGGCCGCCAGGGTGTCCTCGACAAAACCGGATTCGTTGAGGGTGTCCGTGTGAATCGCCACCTGGATGTCGTATTGATCCGCCACGTTCAGGCAGTTGTCAATGGCCGCTGGCGTCGTGCCCCAGTCCTCGTGCAGTTTCAGGCCCATGGCGCCGGCCTCCACCTGCTCGTTCAGGGCCGCCGGCAGGCTGCCGTTGCCCTTGCCGAGAAAGCCCAGGTTCATGGGAAAGGCGTCCGCCGCCTGCAACATCCTGGCGATGTGCCAGGGGCCCGGGGTGCAGGTGGTGGCGTTGGTGCCGGTGGCCGGGCCGGTGCCGCCACCGAGCATGGTGGTAACCCCGGACATCAGCGCCTCCTCGATCTGTTGCGGACAGATAAAGTGAATATGGGCGTCGATGCCGCCGGCGGTGGCGATCATGCCTTCACCGGCAATGACCTCGGTGCCCGGTCCGATAACAATGTCCACCCCCGGCTGGATATCCGGGTTGCCGGCCTTGCCGACCTTGACAATGCGACCGTTCTTGATGCCGATATCGCCCTTGACGATACCCCAGTAATCCAGCACCAGGGCGTTGGTGATCACCGTATCGGCGACATTGGCGGCAATCTCCTGGCTCTGGCCCATGCCGTCGCGAATCACCTTGCCGCCGCCGAATTTCACTTCCTCGCCGTAGGTACAGAGGTCTTTCTCGACCCGAATCCAGAGGTCGGTGTCGCCCAGGCGCACCCGGTCACCCACCGTGGGGCCGAACATTTCGGCGTAGGCCTTTCTGCTGATGCTGACCATTAATTGTTCCCCCGCAATTTGCCCATGATTTCGCCGCGAAAGCCGTAGACCGTTTCGGCCCCGGCCAGGGCCACCAGTTCTATCTCCCGACTCTGGCCCGGCTCAAAACGCACCGCGGTACCGGCGGCAATATTGAGCCGGTAACCCCGGGCGGCGTCCCGATCAAAATCCAGCGCCGGATTAGTCTCGTGAAAATGGTAATGGGAACCCACCTGGATCGGCCTGTCACCGGTATTGCTGACGCTCAGGCGCAGGGTTTTTCTGCCTGCATTCAGGTCCAGGTCGCCAGGGGCGGTAACTATCTGTCCGGGAATCATGTGTTTCTCCTCTTGTTGTTGTGCCGGCAACAGCCGTTCAGTTCTTGCCTGTGGAGAGGCTTGCCTGTGGAAGTGCTTGCCGGTGAAAGGACTTGCCGGTGCCGGGGCTAGACAATAGGGTTGTGCACCGTGACCAGTTTGGTGCCATCCGGAAAGGTGGCCTCCACCTGGACCTCGTGGATCATTTCCGGGACCCCGTCCATGACATCGTCGCGGCTGAGCAAAGTGCGGCCGAAGCTCATCAGGTCGGCCACGGTCCTGCCATCCCTGGCCCCCTCCATGATTTCCATGGAAATCAGCGCCAGGGCCTCCGGATAATTCAGCTTCAGGCCCCGGGCCTTGCGCCGTTCCGCCAGCAGGGCGGCAGTGAAAATCAGTAATTTGTCTTTTTCTCTCGGCGTCAGCTCCATATCAGCACGCTCCTGTCATATCAAAACATTGTATGTGTCCTGCCAGCACCCCGACCGGGGGCTGTCAGGTATTCCAGATTCTGGGTATTTCCGCCGGCATACCGGCATATTCCGGTCTCAGGGCCTGCCACAGCCGGGTAAACAGCCTGCGACAATTTTCCGTTGAAGGGCCCGAATAGCGGCCGATGACCAGGCCATCAACGGCGGTGACGGCAAACAGTTCGCCGGCAGCCCGGGGGCACAATTCCTCGCGACACTGACCGAATTGTCGGTCTGTCAGCCCGACACGGGCCACCAGTGTACCGGCCACGGGTTGGCCTCGCAGCCCCCAGTTGGCATCGACAACCGGACTCCCGGCATCAAACCGGTTTCTTTCGATATACAGCGGGACACCGTCCTGAAACACCTGTAATTGTTGCCTAAAGTAGCCGCCGGTAAAACGCTCGCCGCTGGCGGGTCGACCGAGGCAGACGATATCCCAGGCACAAAACCGGCCATCGCCGCGACAATCAATCGAAACAACTGCCCGACCCCTGGCGCCGTCAAAAACAATGGTTTCCTGAGGCAACCACTCAAGAATCGCGCCATCCTCAACCCGACAGATCAAATTCTGCCGCTGACTGATACCCGAACGGTCACCCCGATACACCTTGCCGGCCGAAGGGGTGGTCAACAGCCCGCGGGCCCCCGGTCGCAAGCCGATCTCGATATCCAGGACATCGCCGGTCACCATGCCGCCGGGCGGATGCAACAGATACAGGTGGCACTGACCCGGACCCGCCGGATAAAAAGGCCGCTGCAACCGCAGGGGGCCGCTGTGTCGACAGTGTGCCAGCACCGTTTTTTCGCCACGCCGCTCCAACTCCAGGCACAAACTGGCAGGCCATTGTCGAGGTTGCGGCTTCAGCATTCAGGGAGGAAATTGGCCATACGGGCGAGGATCAATCCGGTACGGCAACAAGTTACCACAATACATTTCCCGGCTGCCAGCGGCTAACTGGCATTGCCGGCGCATTGACCGAAAAAATGGCTACGCTGATAACACTGCACCGGGTTGAACTGCCACCGGCCGAAGATTCGCGAAGAGGTCAAATCGCCGGGCAATTTGAAAATCACTGCCAGTTGGTCGAGACTGACGGTCATTGCGATCAGGGAATGGTTGTATTGAGCGCCAGCTTGATCATTTACTAGGGCCTGTCAGTCCACCGCTGGCTGTCAGCACAGGGCCACACATGACTCCGGTGGCGGCTGCGGGCAGGATGCGGGCCGGAAAAGTCGCCCGGTGACCAACGGCCATTTACTATTGGTCCTGCAATTAAATAGCCACGCAATCAAACTGTTCCGGAGCCAGAGTGCATCACTTTTCCCCTATCTGTGCAAAAGTCCGGCTGGCATCCGGATTAACCGGTCTTCGGCTGCTTCTCGCCGGCCTGGCTCTGCTGCTGTCGACGTTGCCCGGGGAAGTTCGGGCACTGGAGTCTACCCTTTGGCAACCGGGCGAATTCGAGGATTTCTGCCAAAACCTGGAGCCAGTCAGCCCGGTACGGCTCGGGGCCGCCCTCGGAGACTATGCACCGCTGGTGGCCAGTGCGGAAAATATCGAAACCGGAAAAATTCGACTGGCAACGGCAACCGGATTGTCGGCGATGATCGAAAAGGCCGTCGACGCCCAATGGGACTCTCTGAGTCTGTTCACGGATGCCCCTTTTGCCAACACTCAGGATTGCGCCCTGCTGGTTGAGGACACTGTTCTCGCCGCCCTCGCCGGCCACTACAACCTGCACAGCCTGTGGATGACGACAGCGCATAGCGAAGACTCGCCTCAGCAACCGCTGCGTATGCAATTCCTGTTGCTGGGCATGGGCAGACTGATCATTGGCTATGATGGCAGCGGCACGGTCAAGGTAAAGGATTACGAGATTCGCTCGGGACTTTATGACTATGCGCCCTATACCACCATGAGCATCGTCAATAGGCCGGATCGACGCGGACTTTTCGCCATAGAAACCCGATCGGGCCCGGAGTCCGGCGTTCAGCCCTTTATCGGGCCAGTCAATAGCCGCATCGCCTCCATGGAGTTGTTCGGCGACAACCGGATTCTGGTGCGATACCGGTTGCTTTTCAGCGGCGAGGAAACCGTTGAACGACGACTGATCGAGCGCCGTTGAGCGCCAGAGACTGCCGGTACCTGTAGCCTCAGTCCGGGCTGACTTTGGCCGCCGCGGGAGAAACCGCCAGATTGGCAGACGTGGTGATCTGGCTGCCCCCGGCATCGCGGACGCTGACCTTGATTGGAATGATCGTCTCGCGCTCGACCACGGGCACATCGATGACCCTGACTATCCAGCCATTGGCATCGACAAACCGGGCAATCTCCACCTCGGCGTCCTCCCCCAGCCCGATGCCGAACTGGTAGGGACTGACGCCGCCACTGACCGCGGCGGTCAGGGTAACCTGCTGACCGCTGTTGACATGCTGCTGGCTCAACAGCGGCTGGGTTACCTGGACCCGGTTGGCCTGTTGCAGATTATCCCTGGCGCCGATTTCCGAACCAAAATAGAAACCGACGATAGTGCCGAAGACTCCCAGCAACAGGGACAGCACTTCCTTGCCGCGCTCAAAGCGCTCCTTGTTCTGAACACTGGGTTCGGAGGTCAACACCGACACCACCAGCACCACCGCGGTGCCGATGGTGACCACGGCAAACAGGTAGGTGATCAGGCCCCGGGCAAACCCGGAATTGGCCATGCTCGACAGCACCCCGTGATCGAGGCCGAATATGGCCGCCCCGATAAGCACGAAAACCCCCAGCAAAATGGCCAGGGCTATGACCACTACCGGCTGCCACATCAGGCTGCTTTTATTTTCGGGCTGCGAATCATCATTCACTGGCGAGTCTCCTTCGACCGGGCCGCGTCAGACGCGGCTGTGGTGCATCGCTTGTAACCGGCGCTGCGGCCTCTTGCCACTGGCCGGGGCTCCAGCACTGCCTATATATAGCAGATCGTGAGCGTCAGTAGATAAATTCCGCCACGCAAAACGACATACCGGCACTGGCCGGAGTCAACACCACTCTCATGCCCCGCCGCAAACTGCCCTCCGCCTTTGCCTTGCACATGGCTGCCGGTATCGACGCCGACACCAGGTTGCCATAGACCGGAAATCCTTTCAGATAGACCCTGTTCATGTCGAGGCCGAGAATTTCACCGGCCCGGCGGCAGGGTTCAATGGCCGCCCCATGGGGAAACCAGATGTCCGGTGCTGCAGTGTCGGTCACTGTCTCCCGGACCAGTTGCACCATATTGTCCACCGCGGCATCAAACAGGGCGCCGCCGAAAGAGACAAAACCGTTGATGCCATTGAGGCCAATATTTGTCGTCGAGGCGCAAAAGTCCCGGTATCCCTCCAGCGGAATACTGCACAGGCTGGCCAGGGCCGGCAGCGATCGAAAATTGAAGGTCCAGGACTGCGCGTCGGCACTGACCACCGTCCCGGTGGCCGCCTCGCCGATGGTGTAGGCCGGAAAGGAATAGCTCAGCTGGCCGGGATTCCTGATGCGGTAGACATCCGGAAAACCGTACTCGTAGGCGGTAAACTCGCCGTTGACGATCAGAATGTTGCGGTAACCGCCGGCGGCCATCATGGCCTGGGCGACTTCAAGGGAGCGGACCCAGCTCATGCAGGCATCGGAGATATCAAAACAGCTGCAATTCATGCCCAGGGCCTCGGCGCAGAAATAGGCATTCGCCGGTTCGACAAAGCCTTTGCCGACGCCGCAGTAGATCAGCAGGTCGATGTCATCCCTGCCCAGGCCGGCCTCGGCAATGGCCTCCCCGGCCGCGGCCACAATCAGGTCAATGGCGGTTTCCTTCCGGTCCCGGTCGCGGAAAAACCGCTGTTCCGACCCCGAGCGCCGCAGTAGAAAAGCCAGCTCGCGCTGATAGGCTGCTACCAGTTCGGCGGGCTGATCAGGATTGTAGAAACTGACAAAGTCCAGCACCTGCTGGTTGCTGATGCTCAGGCTGGGAATTTTCAGCGCGATGGATGCAATTCTCATTGGCCGGTCTGTTCCATGGATGCAGGGTACTGCTCAGCAATTGTCTCGGCCGCTGGAATCGGACGGAAGTTGTCGATATCAGCCCATGGGCTCGCCGGGTTTCGAGGGCTTCGGCCAGCACCCTGCGGACGCCGGAAGGGTCAGACTGGGGCAAGGATAATAACCGGGTCGATAAAAGTCCAAGTTTATTGCCGGCTGAAATCTATGGTCGAAACCTGAACCCGGTCACTCCTCGATGAAAATCCGGTACTCATATTCGGTCCGGCACGGCACCGTTCCCTATGAGCGAACGCTTTCAAATGCGTATAATGCCCGCCAGCCAAGCCGGGACTGGCGCGGCTGCAACAGCATTACCCGCCACTCAAGCTGATAGCCGGCCGCGCCGGTCAAGGATTGTTAATGACGACTGCAACTATTCAGACTCTGGGCGAATTCATTATCGCCAACCAGAAAGATTACCCGGATGCCTCCGGGGAACTGTCTGCCCTGTTTGCCGCCATTCGGCTGGCTGCCAAGGTCATTCATCGGGAGATCAACCGGGCCGGCATCGTAGACCTGGCGGGAAAATCCGGGGAGCAGAACATCCAGGGCGAGCAGCAGATGAAGCTGGATGTCCTGGCCAACGACACTTTCAAGGAGGCTCTGGCGGCCCGGGGAGTTGTCTGTGGCATTGCCTCCGAGGAGGAGGACAAGTACATCCTGCTGGACGACGGGCTCAACAAGAACAGCAAGTATGTGGTCATGATGGACCCCCTGGACGGCTCCTCCAACATCGACGTCAATGTCTCGGTGGGCACTATCTTTTCCGTCTATCGGCGCAAATCCCCCGTTGGCACGTCGGTAACCGACGAGGACTTTTACCAGCCCGGTACCGACCAGGTCGCCGCCGGCTATGTCATCTACGGCTCCTCGACGATGCTGGTCTACACCACCGGCCACGGCGTCAACGGCTTCACCTACGACCCCGGCCTGGGGGTCTTTTGCCTGTCCCACCCCAAAATGCGGACGCCGGAAAAGGGCGTTATCTACTCCATCAACGAGGGCAATTACGTCCACTTTCCGGATGGCGTCAAGAAGTACATCAAGTATTGCCAGGTGGAGGACGATGACACCCAGAGACCGTACACATCCCGCTATATCGGTTCTCTGGTCTCGGACATCCACCGCAACCTGATCTACGGCGGCATCTATCTGTACCCGTCGACATCCCGCTATCCCAACGGCAAGCTGAGGCTTCTCTACGAATGCAACCCTATCGCCTTTCTGGTGGAACAGGCTGGGGGCCGGGCGGTTTACGGCGTCGGCCAGCGAGTATTGGAACTGAAACCCACCTCACTGCACCAGCGGGTGCCCTTTTTTGCCGGATCACCGTACATGGTCAGCGACCTGGAAGCGTTCATGAGCGGCCGGGTCCAGTTGTAGTCACGACAACAGCCACCTGTCGGCATCACCCACCGAAACCTGGGGTCCGGTATCTACTGTCTTCCCGGCATCGACTATGATGTGAAAAGGAGGCACAGCTGCCTGTATCCTCACGTTGCCGGACCCGTGACATGCCAAAGAACGCTGCTCGACGATTGACCAGAAAAACCGCCCTGCTGATGACGGCCCCCCGTCGACCAGCGTCAATTTCACCTTCGACACCTCGGTGCTGCCGACGGCTTCTGTCGACGTTGCTGGTGCTTGGCATAGCTGGTGCTTTGACTCCGGTTCAGGACGTGTTTGCCGCACGGCGCCACGGCAAACCGCCAACCGCCCAGGGTGAATTCACGGACCATCTGTCCAGCTACGACAGCAGCCGCTGGCTGAAGGCCGACGGCTGGAAAAATGGCCCGCCCTTCGACAACGCCTGGCTGGCAGATCACATTACCTTTACCGAGGGCCTGATGCGCATCCGGCTGGATGACCAGGGCGCGCTGGGCGAGCCCTTTGGCTCCGGCAATTACCAATCCACCGATTTCTACGGCTATGGCTGTTTCGAGACCAGTTTCAAGCCAGTGGCCAGTTCCGGCGTTGTCAGCTCCTTTTTTACCTTTGCCGGCCCCTTCGACAACGGCGGCAATGGCCTGCACAACGAGATTGATATCGAGTTTCTCGGGTATGACACCAGATTCCTCCAGGCCAATTTCTGGACCAACGACGACAGCTATGCCGGTGGCAACGAGGCAATCATCGACCTGGGCTTTGATGCCGCCCAGGACTTTCACCGCTACGGCTTCCGCTGGACGGCCGGCGGTATCGAGTGGTACGTCGACGGTTCAGCCGTATACCAGGTATTCGATTCACCGACCAATCCCACGCCCAAGGCCGAGGAGTCACTGCAAAAGGTCATGATGAATGTCTGGCCTGTGGACAGCTCGGCCTCCGGCTGGGCGGGCACCTTCGTCTACCCGGGCAGCGCCCTGCACGGCCACTACGACTGGGTCAGGCATATTGCCGGCGAGGATTGCAGCCTGGCTGAGGCACCGACGCCGCCACCACCGCCACCGGCCGGCAATGCAGACGAAATCCACACTGAAGCCATAGACCTTAGCCTCAACAACCGGCACACCCAGGTCATTGCCAGGGTTGCCATTGCTGATGGCCTCGGCCAGCCGGTGGCGGACGCCAGTATCGACGCTGTCTGGTCCGGCATTATCACCGGCGGTGACGGCCACCGAACCACCGACAGCGATGGCATCGCCACGTTCTATTCGGCCAGGACCAACAAGGCCGGCACGGTTTCCTTTTGTGTTACGGCCGTGACCGGAGGCGGCAGGACCTACGTCCCGGCCGACAACGTCGAGACCTGCGATGCCATCGACAAGTAAATTCCGGTAGGCGAGTTTGCCTGCCAAACCTCCACTAGCATGTGACCAGAAACGTTGATGACCTCATGCGTCGGCAATCACCGTGCGCTTTGTTACACTGGCAGCCATCGGACAGCCGATGGATCATCCTCAGCAAGAAAAGTAGGCAAGTCAGGCAATCTATGGCACAGAACGACTTCATCAACCAGTTCATCCAGCAGTTCAATACCCTGTTCGGACCGGGCTTTGAATCCCTCAGTGCCGAACTGCGCCAGCAGGTGCGCACCGCGGCCATGGCCGCATTCAGTAAAATGGAACTGGTCACCCGGGAGGAATTTGATACCCAGCGGGTGGTGCTGATGCGCTCACGGCAAAAGCTGGAAGCCCTGGAAACCCAGGTGGCGCAACTGGAACAGCAAATCAGCGCCGCCACAGCAAAGGACAACCGGCAGGAGCCGGAATCGCCGCCAGCTTCGGAATAGAACAGTGCATCCAGGGAGGGATCGCCATGTCACTTGCCATCGTAAATACCCGTGCCGGTGTCGGCATCGACGCCCTGGCTGTCACAGTCGAGGTACACCTGTCCAATGGCCTGCCGGCACTGAACATCGTCGGCCTGCCTGAAACCGCCGTTCGAGAGAGCAAGGACCGGGTGCGCAGTGCCATCCTCAACGCCCATCTGGAATTCCCGCCCCGGCGTATCACCATCAACCTGGCGCCGGCAGACCTGCCCAAGGAAGGCAGCCGTTTCGACCTGCCCATCGCCCTGGGCATCCTGGCCGCTTCCGGTCAATTGCCGCCGTCAACACTGATGGATTATGAATTTATCGGCGAGCTGGCCCTGACCGGTGAATTGCGATCAGTGACCGGAGTGTTGCCCACCGCCCTCGCGTGTGGCAGGGCCGGGCGCAAGCTGATCCTGCCAGCAAACAATGGCCCTGAAGCCGGCCTGGCAAAAAAAACGGAAACCTACCGTGGCTGCCACCTACTGGCCGTCTGCGCCCACCTGAGGGGCGTCGACAGCCTGCCCCGGCAACAGCCGGTTGCTGCCGGCCAACCGGCAACGGTAGCTGATCTGAGTGACATCATCGGCCAGATGCAAGCCCGTCGCGCCCTGGAGATCGCTGCAGCCGGACGTCACAACCTGCTTTTTACCGGGCCACCGGGAACCGGCAAGACCATGCTGGCGTCACGACTGCCGGGCATCCTGCCACCCTTGCGCGAAAGCGATGCTATTGAGGTGGCCACCCTGTACTCGGTATCCGGCCTGGACCCGCGTCCGGATTTTTACCATCCGCCGTTTCGCTCACCTCACCACACCGCGTCGGCCGCAGCGCTCGTGGGCGGCGGCAGCAGCCCCAAACCCGGCGATATCTCCCTGGCCCATCGGGGCGTGCTGTTCCTGGATGAGTTACCGGAATTTCCCCGTCGCGTGCTGGAAGTCTTGCGGGAGCCGCTGGAATCCGGGGAAATTCACCTGTCCCGGGTGCAGCGGCGCATCACCTACCCGGCCCGGTTCCAGCTGGTGGCGGCCATGAACCCCTGTCCCTGTGGCTACCTGGGATCGGAGCGCTGCCGATGTACGCCCGACCGGGTGCGACAATACCGGGAGCGCATATCCGGACCACTACTGGACCGTATTGATTTGCAAATGTGGATAAATCCGATCCCGAGGGAACAGCTCCTTCGGGAGCAACCGCCGGGAGAGACCAGCGCAGCCATCAGGCAACGTGTGCTGGCGGCCTGCAAGATTCAACTGGATCGCCAGGGTAAAGCCAACGGGGATCTGCAGGGAGAGAAACTGAAACGGCTGTGCAAACTGGGAGACGGTGAACGGCAAATACTGGAAACCGCCATGACCCGTCTCAACCTGTCGGCCCGGGGTTACCACCGGGTACTCAGGGTCGCTCGCACCATTGCTGATCTGGCGGGATGTGAAAGGATCACTAGCAATCACCTCACAGAGGCACTGGGGTATCGCTTTACGGTTCAGCGCTGAAAACATACAAAACTGATCTGATCCACCGCCGTTACTCAATTCCAAACCATGAAGAAAAATAAAAATCCAGGCGGACTGAAATAAATCTCCGTCTGCCACGTCATTGCCAACTGATATCTGTTCCGCCTCCCCCACCCCGCCGATGCTGGCGCAACCAGTCATGATGGTGGGGCAGCGTCCTGTCATAAAAAAGACTTAAGCCTGTCACATTCAAAGCGCACTTTTACGAAGCAATTCTACAGGGAAGTGCTGGTCAACCAGGCTAGTCCCGATACAGTTTCAATAAATCCCCGTAGTGATCGATGCGGCGGTCCCTCAGATAGGGCCAGAGCCGCCGCACCGATTCACTGCGACTCAGGTCGAGTGTCGTTGTCGCCACGGTTTCCTCCTGCCCGCTCTGCCAGAGAATCTCTCCCTGGGGGCCGGCGACAAAACTGCCGCCCCAGAACTGGGCACCGGCGCCCTGTCCGCAGGGGTCGGCTTCGTAACCGACACGATTGACGCTGATCACCGGCAGGCCGTTGGCGACTGCATGGCTGCGCTGAATGGTAACCCAGGCATCCCGCTGCCGGGCCTGTTCGGTGGGCTCGTCATTCGGATCCCAGCCGATGGCGGTGGGATAGATGAGCATCTCGGCACTGGCCATAGCCATCAGCCGGGCGGCTTCCGGGAACCACTGGTCCCAACAGACCAGCACCCCGAGGCGGCCAACGGCGGTATCAATGGGCTGAAAACCCAGGTCGCCAGGTGTGAAAAAGAATTTCTCGTAATAGCCGGGGTCGTCGGGAATATGCATCTTGCGATAAGTACCGGCGATACCACCGTCGGTATCCAGCACCACGGCGGTATTGTGATAGAGACCGGCGGCGCGTTTTTCAAACAGGGAGGCGACGATCACCACCCCCAGCTCCCGGGCCAGATCTCCCAGAAGACCTGTGGTCGGACCCGGTATGGTCTCCGCCAGATCGAATTCCTGCAGCCGTTCCTGCTGGCAGAAATAGAGGCTGCGGTGCAGTTCCTGCAGCACCACCAATTTGGCCCCGTCAGCTGCAGCCTGGCGGATGCCGGCCATGGATTTGGCCAGGTTGGCCTCGGTATCGGCGGAACAGGCGTGCTGAACCAGGCCGACTGTCAGTAGTTTCATGGGCGAATAACCCCCCGGGGTAATTGCATGGTAATGCAGTGCAGGCTGCCGTGCTGTTCAATCAGAACCCGGCAGTCCAGCCCTTCGATCCTGTAGCCCGAAAACGCCTTGCCGATCTGCGACAGGGCCGAAGCGTCGGCGCGGTCACCATAGGTGGGCACCAGCACAGCGCCGTTGGATATCAGGAAGTTGGCGTAGGTAGCCGGTAGCCGGTCACCCTCGGCACTGAATATTGGCCGTGGCCAGGGCAGCGGCACCAACCGGTAGGCATTGCCGTCGGCGGTACGCAGTGCTTTCAACTCCCTCTCCATGGCCTGCAACTGATCGAAATGTTCGTCTTCGGGGTCATCGCAACGGACGTAGGCAATAACGTCGTCGGGGCACAAACGGGCCAGGGTATCGATGTGGCTGTCGGTATCGTCGCCAGCCAGGTAACCGTGGCGAAGCCAGTGAATGCGGGCAGTACCGAAATCCCGTCTCAGTACGCCCTCGATCTGCTCCCGGTTCAGCTCGGGATTGCGGTTGGGATTGAGCAGGCACTGCTCGGTGGTGAGCAGGGTGCCACGGCCATCGGTTTCAATGGCGCCGCCCTCGAGCACCAGGTTCCGCTGCTGCAATCCCGCGCCGGGAAATGCGCCCTGACCGTGCAACGAGCCGGTAATGGCGTTATCCAGGTCCGAGGGAAATTTGTTGCCCCAGCCGTTGAACCGGTAGTCCAGCAGGCATGGACCGCTGTCGGTGGCAACGGTGATCGGGCCGTGATCCCGGGCCCAGGTGTCATTGCTCGCCGCGGCATAGAGGCGAAAACGTTCAGTGTCGACACCCCGATTCAGCAATTGGGCTTCAATATCCCGGAGGCGGTCGGCGGGTGCGGCTATGACCACCAGGGCCTGGCGGGACAAGGCCAGCACCAGACGTCGGTAGAGCGCCTCCACTCGCGGCAACAGTCGCCGCCAATCGGTGCCCTTGTGAGGCCAGGTCAGCAGCACCGCGTCCTGGGGTTCCCACTCCGCCATCAATCGTTGCATGGTATTTTCCTGGCCCGGGCAAGGTTCGACATTAATGATTAAATTTCAAAGGAAGCACTGGTTAATACGTCTTTGCGAGGAATCTACGACGAATTCCCGCATCGGGGTTGGTCGCTCCCACGTGGCCAGGCATTGTAGTCAGTCCGGTCAGTGACGTGAGGGATTTTGGTTGACGATAATCGGTCTCAGCGGCCGCCCCGTTTGCTGAACTTCTCCCTGTTTTCCTGGCGCTTGTTTTCGCTTTTGCGCAACAGCACATAACAGGCACCGAGGCCACCATGTCCGGGAGGAGCGCTGTGAAAGGCCAGCACCTGATCCATCTCTCGCAGCCAGTGGTTGACACAGCTTTTCAACAGGGCCGGTTGTTGCTGTTGTTGTCCCTTGCCGTGATTTATGAGCGCGCACCGAACGTCGGCCGCCACCGCCTCCCGGATAAACTCAAATACGGCCTCCCGGGCTTGCGCCACGGTCATGCGATGCAGGTCCAACTGGACATCACAGCCATATTTGCCCTGGCGCAGATTTTTGAAGACGCCGTGCTGCACCCCATCCCGCTTGAAGGACAGGGGATCCATGGGCTTCACCCGGGGAATAAACTCGGCGCTGGCCAGATAATTGCCGGACCCGTCATTGGGCAACCGGGCAGCCTGGCGTCGTCGCTCCAGTGTGCCGGGAGTGATCTCGGGTCTGGACCCGACAACAGCGGGGGAGCGCCGGCGCAACGGCTCGACGTCGCCGACAGTGGCCTGGAACAGTTTGCTGTCTTCCTCATTCATGAGGCCAAGGATAGTGATACCGGGGTGCCTCGGCAAGCCCGGCAATACCTGACTCACCCGTGCCAAATCCTGAAACCATCGGCCCGGACAAATCCGGAAATCACCCGGCAGGACCGCTGGAGTCCGGCCGGAGATCTATTATTGACCAGACAGTTTCAGGTGGGAGGTATCAATGTCCAGATCCCTGAATTTCCGGCGCTCGTCGGGACGCAGGACATCGGCGCCGGGGACATCGACACTCAAATGGTCGGTGGTCACGCTCACCGCCTCAATCCTGGGTTTTTCTTCTGGCCGAAGGACATCTGCTCCCACCGGCGCCAGACTGGCATCAAGGGGGCGAGCGCCGGCAACCTCGACGTTACCGGTGTTATCGGACCGATCAGCGGGCCGGTCGGCAGTCACCGGCCTTGCCTCGCCGACGGCGGATAGATTCGGTCTGGACGGACGCAGTTCCACCACTGCCCCCGCTTTCGCCATCAGCAGGCTGAATTTCTCAGCGGCGTCCCGATCGAGGTTTTTTCGAAGGCTGTGCGGTCGCCCGGTAAACAACCGGGCAACCTGATCGTCATCCAGGCGAAACAGGGCCTTGAGGTGTGCCCTGACCCCATCGATAGTGGCGTCAGGCCTGACGTCACCCCGAAATACGACATCAAAGACGTTATCCATGGTTTGCACCCCTTTCAATTGCCACCTTTGCTGTGATTGAGAATCGATTATTGGCCAGGCGCCGATAAAGATCGAGGACCCTGTCCTCAATCTGGACTCTCAGTTGCCGAAATTTCTCCAGAGGCCGGTTTTCGGGATCCGGCAGTGCCGGGTCCCGATTCAGCCTTGCCCGCACCCGGGATCAATGATCGCCACAGCCTATGGCGATCAATGCATCGTATTCGATACCGGAAATCTCCGCCGGGGAGGATTATCTATGGCCCTGGGGTCCATCCTGCCTGGAGGGCTGGAACCGGCGCTGTAGCTGGCAAAGCCGTCGGGCTTGTGAATACGGGCAATGGCCTCGGCCAGTTGCCCGCGACAGGCATTTTTAACGCAAACAAAATGAACGGCTTTCACATTCAGATTCAGGATTCTTCGAGCGATGGTAACAGACGTTTGCCGGTGGCGAGGGATTGCGTGTTAATTACCCTGTCGCCAGGGCCGAAATGACTGTCGAATCTGGCGGTACTATTTCAGATCGTGAGTCAGGTTCAGATCGTGGGTCAGGTTCAGGTCGTGGGTCAGGCACAGGCCCCAGACTACCAGGAACATGATCATCGACAACAATACCGCCGCAGAGCCAATGTCCTTGGCCCGGCCGGACAGTTCGTGGCGCTCGGTCCCGACCCGATCGACCACCGCCTCCACCGCCGAATTGAGCAGTTCAACGATGAGCACGACCAGCAGGGCAGCCAGCATCAATACCAGTTCAAGGTAGTTGTCTGCCAGCAACAGGGACAGCGGCGCCAGTACCACGGCCAGGGCCAGTTCAACCCGAAACGCCTCCTCGTTCTGAAAACAGGCCTTGAGCCCCTGCAGGGAATAACCCAGGGCGCCGATCAAACGACGTCGCAGCACCGCTACAAGAAAATTCACGGGCTGTCTCCATTGCCATGGTTTTCGCTGTCGCTGTTATTGATCCTGTGATCCATATCCAGGGCCGGCATGGTTTTCAGCATCTTGCCGACCCGCCTGGCAGGCACACCCACTACCGTCGAATGGGGATGAACCGATTCCAGCACCAGGCTGCCAGCGCCGACCCTGGCGCCCTGACCCACCTCGATACAGCCCAGAATCTTGGCGCCGGCGGAAATCAGCACGCCCCGGCGGATGATCGGATGGCGACGACCGCTGGCGAGGCCACTGCCGCCCAGAGACACAGAATGCAAAATGGAGACATCATCCTCGATCACGGCAGTTTCACCCACCACCAGGCCGGTGGCGTGGTCGATCATGATGCCACCACCGATGCCGGCGGCCGGGTGAATATCCACCGAAAACACCGAGGATACCCGACCCTGGAGAAACCGGGCCATCGAGCGTCTGCCGCTGGACCAGTACCAATGGGCGACGCGATGGGCTTGCAGGGCCTGGAAGCCCTTGAAGTAGAGCAGGGGCATGTAGTACTTGTCCGAGGCCGGGTCCCGGTCAAAATAGGCCACAAGATCCCTGCGCATCTGGATGCTGATATTCGGGTCCGCGGCAAATGCCGCCTCAACAATCTGTCGCAGTGTCTGGGTGGTCACAGTGTCGCCGGCCAGCAGTTCGGCGAGGCAGTAACCCAGTGCCGATTCCAGGCTGGAATGACTGAGGATGGAGGCATAGAAATAGCTGGACAGGCCCGGTTCCAGGCGGCCGACTTCCTCTACCTCCTCGCGGATGGTCAGCCAGAGACGATCATCGCCGGTTGTCCTGGTGCTGTTCATGCTGATCACTACTCTACTGTTGCCGGTGGCGCTGGCTTATCGAAGCGGCGGACTATGACCCAGAGTCACCCGGGATTCAACGACTGGTGAGCACAAAGCGGTGAAAAATCTCTTCCAGGTTGGCCAACACCACCGCTTTCAGCGCCATTTCGACCTCACGGAGGGCTTCGGCCAGCAACCCCGGGGTCATGGCCCGTTCATAGCCTGCTGCCAGGGGTCGATAACTCAGGTGCCAGGGCTCCGGGGCGACGCCATTGCCATTATCGATATCGGGTTTACCTACGGTCGCTGGTCCATTTGAGTAATAGGGCCGAAAAAAATCCTGCCCGACACTGGAATCCACACCCGCCAGAATCTCTTCCAGCCAGCAGTTGAGGCCGAAAAAGGGGCCGCCGGCTTCATATTCATCGCCGATTAATTGCAACCGGTAGCCGGAGACAACCGCGCCCGGGTCCCAGACATCGATGTCGGTACCCCAGTGGTGCCGGGAAGCCCCCGGCAGTGCCGACCAGCGCAGAATGGCGAAGACCTTTTCCCTGTCTGACAGCAGGCTAAAGTCCAGGGGGCGACCCAGGGAATCGAGAACCGGCCGTTGGCCCAACGCCTTGGCGTTCCATATCTCCAGCTGGCGTTCAAAACTTCGAAAGCCGCTGGCGGGCTGCAGACTGATACCGCGAATGGCGGCTCTCGTCTGCAGATCAGCAAAGGGTTTCAGCACCTGTTGATGCAACAGCATCGCGCCGGTTCCCCAGGACGCCAGATGGTCTCTCGTGAGGCCGGTCAAAAGCAGGGGCGAGACGGGGCTAAGCATTTTTCTCCACTCAGGCAATATATCCACTAAACACCGGGGCGATTGCGACACACCATAATATGGCTGCCGAACTTTTGCTATCCTTGGCGAAAACCGGGAGCAGGCTGCCATGCAAGAGGAAATCCAGGAAATCCAGAAAATCTACGCCATGATTGCCGAGTTTTTCGTCAACTACAGTTTCCAGTTGATCGGCGCTGTCATCATTTTGCTCGTCGGCCTGTTTATAGCCAATCGCGTGGCGCGGGCGGTGGAAAGGCTGCTTGCCCGAAAAAATGTCGATATCACCCTGCGTCGGTTCCTGGGCAGTTGCACCAAAATCGCCATCATGATCGGTGTCGCCGTCATCTGTCTCAACAAGATCGGCATCAGCGTCACCCCTTTTCTGGCGGCCATAGGCGCCATTTCCCTGGGAGCGGGCCTGGCAGTTCAGGGCCTGCTCTCCAATTACGGCGCCGGTTTCAATATTATCCTTACCCGCCCTTTCGTCATTGGCGACACCATCAGCGTTTGTGGCGTCACCGGCGTGGTCAAGGATATTCGCCTGGCCTATACCGTCCTCAGTGACGAGGACGAGGTGACCATTACCATCCCCAACCGGCATATCATCGGCGAAATAATTCATAATTCCCGGTCAAGCAAGCTGGCTGAAACCACCGTCGGTGTGGCCTACGGCTCGGACCCGCAACAAGTCATCGATGTCATCCTGTCAGTTCTTCAGCAGCAGGGAGAACCGGTTTCACGGAATCCCCAGGTGGGCATCGACAACTTCGGCGACAGCAGCCTGGATTTCGGCGTACGCTTCTGGGTACCCACGGAGCAGTTCCACCAACAGCGATTTGCCATCAACAACAGCATCTACCGTGCCCTGGAGCAGGCAGGCATCCAGATTCCCTTTCCCCAGCGCGAGGTGCGTCTGCTGAATTCAGCTACGGGAGAGACAGTTACCGGAGAGACAGACGTGCAGTAACAAGGGGGGGGCCGAGAGCAAGTCGGCTTTTCCAGCGTCCGGAGAGTCACTCCCTGGCGAATCAGCGGGTTAGGGCCGGGAATGGGTCAATCCCCGGTCTGCTGACTGTTCGGTGTCGACGGGGTGAGCCGAATGACGGGGATGCGCTCTTCCTCGCCGCCAAAAAACTGGGACATGTAGGCCATCAGGGCCAGCATCATCAACCCCCCAAGCACCATGAAACCGAGCATTTTAAGAAATTTCATTATCGTATCTTCCTGCCTTCGGCAGAAGGGCCTGAACCGGGTTCTCCCTGCCCGTCAATAGTGTGGTGGTGGCCGTTGGCCGGCCACATCGCCATCCTGGCGGTCCGACAGCATCTCCACCACCTGCAGCAATTCACGATAGACCAGTTGCAAGCGGTCGATCTGGTCCTGTTGCCTGCAGAGCACGTCGTTCAATTGCTGAATGATGTCATCCTGAAAAGCCAGTCTGGTTTCCAGGTCGGCGATTCGCTGTTCAATCATTTGCTGCCCAAATCGATCGATCCGCTTTCCACCACGGTTACCGGCAAACCCCACCAGCCGGTGTCGATCTTGGTTTCGAGTTCGTAACTGACCGGTTTTTCAGGGTGGCCGAGCAGGTCCATGACCGCTCTCATACTGCCAAACAGGTCGGTGGACGCCTCGAGGTCGAGCATTGCCTCACCGTAAGCCGGAATCACCGGCACATTCCCAGACAAGCCACTGACCACCTTGTGGCCCTGCAGCTTGAGGTTGTAGGAAATTCCCGAGATCTTCAGGGCGGTACGGTTGGGATTGAGTACCTTGAGACCTATGGCGAAGCGTTGTTCCAGGCCCTGGGCCGGCAGTGGCTGCAAGCGTACCAGGTGTACTTCCGGTTTCTGGAACGAGGGATTGAGACTGGCGCAACCGGCCAGCACCAACAGCCATACGGCCGCTGTCAGTTTCAGGGACTTGTTCAGTGTCATCAGCCTTCCTGGGTCAGTAAAAATTGCCATCTATCCTTCACTCGCTGGGCAGGGTTTCTCATGAATCCACCTACCGCCGAACGAGCTACAGCTGACAGATTCGCACACAGTCTATTGAATTTTATCAAAACGCACACATCTTATAGTCAGTCATCGGCTGGCGCTAGCATCCTGGCGCAGCTTTGCCCTAAAGGTCATGGGCTGCTTTCGTCAGCATGCGACGACACCCTTGGCCCCGGAACCCCCAGGAGAAAAAACCGTGTTACGCATCGCATTGTTTCTCGGCACCAACATTGCCGTTTTGTTGCTTGTCAGCATCATTTTCAGAGTACTGGGGCTGGAGCCGTACCTGGCTAACCAGGGTGTTCATACCAACCTGACATCCCTGCTGATTTTTTGCGGAATCTTTGGCTTCGCCGGTTCCTTTGTCTCCCTGCTGCTATCCAAGACCATGGCCAAAATGGGTACCGGCACCCGGATAATTGCCACCCCGTCCAGCCCGGAGGAACGCTGGCTGATGGATACCGTAGCCGAGCTGGCTCGAAAAGCTGACATCGGCATGCCGGAAGTCGGTATTTTTCCGGCACCCCAGTCTAATGCCTTTGCCACCGGCTGGAACCGTAACAACGCCCTGGTGGCGGTGAGCGCCGGTCTGCTGGACCGTTTTGACCGTGAAGAAACCCGGGCGGTGCTGGCCCACGAAATCGGCCACGTGGCCAACGGTGATATGATCACCATGAGCCTCATCCAGGGAGTACTCAATACCTTTGTCATGTTCTTTGCCCGAATCATCGGCAGCGTCATCGATCGCGCCGTATTCAAGAACGAACGGGGCCATGGCATCGGCTACTTCATGATTGTCATGGTACTGCAGGTGGTGCTGGGCATTCTTGCCTCCATTATTGTCATGTGGTTCTCCCGCTGGCGGGAGTTTCGTGCCGATGCCGCCGGCGCCCGGTTTGCCGGCAAAGGCGCTATGATCCGGGCCCTGCAGCGGCTCCAGGCGGAAACCCAGGCCCACGTCGACAGCCCCATGCCGGACACCCTTACCGCCTTTGGCATCTCCGCCGGCTGGAAAGCCCACGCCGCCAAACTGTTCATGACCCACCCGCCCCTGTCCGAACGCATCGAAGCCCTGAAACGGGGTGGCTGATTTGGCCCGTCGCAAGCTCTGCGCCCTGGATGACATTCCTAACCCCGGGGCCAGGGGCTTTGATAGTGAAGACGTATCGGGGATTTTTGCCGTGCGCAAAGGACGGCAACTGGCTCTCTACCGCAACCGCTGCCCCCACGCCGGCCTGCCCCTGAACTGGGCACCGAATCGTTTCCTGGACAGCGCCAGACAATATATTATCTGCGCCGCCCACGGGGCCATGTTTGAAATCCACAGCGGCGCCTGTGTCGCCGGCCCCTGCCCCGGCGCCAGCCTGAGTCCTGTCGAGCACGACGTTATCGACGGTCATATCTGGTTGCTGGAAGACGGCACCGGTTGATGCCGGATTGCTTTGTGGGCCTATGGCCGCCACGGGAGCGGGGACAGGGCCCTAGGGCCTGTTAACACTAATTGGATTGACGTTGTTGAGTCTAAAAATTCACCAATCAAGGCGCGAGGAGTGTAGTTTGGTTACTCCAAATAAGCGACGAGCAACGCTGAGTGGTGATTTTTTAGACTCTACCCGGAGGGCTGGGTCCATTTTTTGCCCCGCTTCGTTATCAATCGCTCATGTAGAGTCACTACACCACGCTCATTCTGCCTCGCCGGGCAGAAAAATGGCCACCAGCAACGATAAAACCATTAGTGTTAACAGGCCCTATAGAATCTGGTCGCCCCAGGCGGCTAATGCCTCAAGTATCGAGCGGTCCCGGTCCGTCAACTCTTCGCCGGCGGCAATGGCGTCCAGTTCCCGGTAATACTGCTCCAGGCTCAGCACACCACCCCCGCCCTCGCTGAGCCGCTGGAAACGGAATTCCTGCCACTGATGCTGTTCTTCGTCACTGAGACTTTGGGGAAAGTAGCGCGCCCGATAGCGAAACAGTAACTCCCGGTAGCGCTGGTCCGAAAAGATAAAGTTTTCATTGGCCAGCTGCTCGGCGCTGGCGTCACGGACTTGGGCCAGGAGCGGACGATCCTGATCGGGAGCAAAGCCGTCGTAGAGTGCCCGCTCCACATCCTGAGCCGGCAGGTTCGAATCACGGCTGAATACGGCGGCAAGCTTGGCGGTCAGGTCTGCGCCCTGCAACCGTTGCCGGTGGTGCTCGCAGTGCCCCAGGTCGATCCCGAGCCGGGTGGCTATGGCCGGTGTCAACAGTTTGGCGGTCGCCACTACCGGGCAATGGTTGCTGTGGATGGCCTTCAGGGCAATGCGCTCTTCGCCGTCCCGCAGCTGCCCGGTGGCTGTAAACAGCCGCTCCCGAATCTCATCGGGACCCAGTTGCAGCAGGGGTTGGGGGTCGGTATTGAGATTGAAAGCAATAACAGCATTTTTATTGGTGGGGTGCAGTGCCAGGGGCATCATCAGGGCGGTGTAGCCGTTTTCCCTGGGCAACCGGGAAGACACATGCAATACCGGGGTTCGACGCCGGACATCGAGCAGCCCGGCCACTTTGTATTTCCATCGATGCTGGTAGACATAGTCGTAGAGCCTCGGCTGTCGTTGCCGCACCAGCCTGGCCATGGCAATGGTGGCATGAACGTCGGACAGGGCATCGTGAGCGGCCTCGTGACGGATACCGTTGGCCGCCGTCAGTTGCTCCAGACGGAAACTGGGGCTGCCGTCATCGTGGTCTGGCCAGACGATCCCCTCCGGACGCAGGGCGCGGGTCAGGCGCAACATGTCGATGATATCCCAGCGTGAATTGCCGTTTTTCCACTCCCGTTCATAGGGGTCATGGAAATTTCGGTAGAGGCAGTAGCGGGTGACCTCGTCGTCAAAGCGAATGCTGTTGTAACCGGCGCCGCAGGTGCCCGGTCGTGACAATTGCTGTTGAATGGCACCGATAAATTCCGGTTCGATCACTCCCTTGCGCGCCGCCTCCTGGGGCGTAATGCCGGTAATCAGACAGGCCCGGGGATGGGGCAAGGTATCCCGGGACGGCTGGCAATACAGGGTAATCGGCTCATCGATGAGATTGAGTGCTTCATCGGTGCGAATACCGGCAAACTGCAGGGGCCGATCCAAAGCCGGATCGATACCCGTGGTTTCATAGTCGTGCCAGAAAATACTGTTCATCGCAGATTACCAGACCGGATTACGGGGACGATGCCGACTCGCAGAGGCTTCTTCAATGGCTTGATGCCCGGAGCATTAACCCGAACCGCAGTACAAAAAATGGCGCCCGAAGGCGCCATTTTCAGTGGCAGAGACATCAGTCCATCTCCACCTCCGAGTAAGACATCTCACCGATAACACGACGGTTGCGGGCACGTCCTTCCTCGGTACTGTTGTCCGCGATTGGTCGACTCTCGCCGTAACCGACTGTGGAAATGCGGCCGGGGTCAATGCCGTATTCCGATACCAGCCTGGCCTTGACGGCCGCGGCACGGCGTTCGGACAGACTCTGGTTGTAATTATCGGGCCCGGTACTGTCTGAGTGGCCTTCCAGCACCAGCTCAATATCGTCATGGACTCTCATGGCGTTGGCAATGGCACCCAGTTCCTCGCCGTAGATAGCGCGGACCACCGCCTTGTTGAATTCAAATTCGACATTGATGCGTACCGTGATGGTCCGGACTGCGGGCGCTTCCTCGGTTTCGGCAACGGGCACGGGACGCGGTGGCGGTGCTTCGGCCACGGGCGCCGGAGTAGCGCCGCTGAAGTAATAGTTGACCTGTAAATTCAGAGCGCCATCGTTGGTGCCGTCCTGACCCTCGCGAACCTTGTGCAACAGTCGCAGGTCAGCACGCAGCTCCAGGTGGTCACTGAGCATGTTAGACAATCCGGCACCGGCACTCGCCTGGTGGGTGTATTCCTGCTCGGGCTGCAGATTGATGTCGCCATCGTCCCGCTCATAATAGGAGACCCCGAGCAGGGCATAGGGACGCCAGACTCGCTGTTGTTCCCCGCCAAAATAATAGAGGAAGTTGAGACGGGTGACGTCGAGTTCGTCCTCCAGAATGCTCTGGCCATAACCCGCTTCCAGAGCCCAGTCGTTAAAAAAGCGATAGCCGAGATTAACGCCGATGACGCCGGCATCATCGTGACCGGAGATCACTCTTTCACTATCCAGATAATAGCCGGTGAGCGAGGCACCGAGATAGATGCCCTCAGCGGCTGTTGCCGATACCGAGGAGGCCAGGAATACCGCCCCGATAACTGCTGAAATTTTCCTGTTGTTCATAGTTCTTTCCTCGTGGAACGGTGAAAACGGCACCGCAGGGTGCCGTTTTCACGCAGCGGAATCAGTCAGGCATCACTTCAGAGAAGGACATTTCACCGATAACCCGGCGATTGCGGGCCCGGCCCTCTTTGGTACTGTTGTCGGCGATGGGGCGACTCTCGCCGTATCCAACAGTGGAAATGCGACTGGCATCAATACCATAATCTTCCACCAGCTTGTCCTTGACAGCAGCGGCGCGGCGCTTGGACAGATCCAGATTGTAGTCGTCTTCTCCAGTGTTATCGGAGTGCCCTTCCAGCACCAGGTCGATGTCATCATGGGCTTTCATGGCATTGGCAATAGCACCCAGTTCCTGGCCATATATGGCCTGGACGACCGCCTTGTTCAGTTCAAACTCGACATTGAGACGAACTGTGATGGTTCGAACTTCCGGTTCCGGTTGCGGTTCCGGTTCCACATAGACCGACGCAGCGGCTACAGGCTCCTCGACCACAGGGGCCGGTTTGGGGCTGCTGAAATAGTAGTTAAACTGCAGGTTCAGGGCCAAATCGTTGGCGGTGTTATCGTCGTCGCGGAGCTTGTGCAGCAGACGGGTATCGGCGCGAAATTCCAGATGGTCGCTAAAACTGTTTGCAAGGCCAAAACCGAGATCCAGCTGGTGGGTATAACCCTGGCTGGGCTGGAGTCCGGGCACGCCGGTTCTATCGTAATAAGATCCCCCGAACAGAAAGAAGGGACGCCAACCCCTATCCTTTTCTTCGCCAAGGTAATGAATAAAACTCAGACGGGAGACGTCAAGATCATCGGCGGCTACACTCTCGCCGTAACCGCCTTCCAGGGCCCAGTCAGCGCTGAAGCGGTAACCGAGGTTAATACCGACGACACCGGATTCATCGTGGCCGGTTATTTCTCTTTCGCTGTCAAGGTAATATCCAGTTCCGGAAATTCCAAGATAGGCGCCTTCATTGGCTTCTGCCGTCACCGAGCCGGCAAGGATTGCCGCGCACAGAGCCGCTATAAATCTTTCTTTACGCATAATTTGTCCCTCAAGGTGTACTGTGTTTGTAGTGAGCATTCCGGCCTTGACAATTACCAGGCCACGGGAGGCAGGGCAGTGGGAGTACGACGGTAGTGTTAAAGGGCCAGTATCATTGGGTGCGCATAATAACGGTAACACCGCTGCCAATACCAGCGGTTTTCATTGCTCGAAGCTGGAATTTACATTGGCAATACAATGGCTTGGCAACGCCAGGCAGGTTTTATATTGAAGTCAGGGCCCGCTCCTCGATCAGCGCCCGCCACATCCTGGGGCCGATCTGGTGCACGGACTCGCCGTTGACGTCCACCGCCACAGTCACCGGCATATCCCGGATCTCGAACTCGTAAACGGCTTCCATACCCAGTTCCGGAAAAGCCACCACCCGGGAAGCGGTAATGGCCCTGGAGACCAGGTAGGCGGCGCCACCCACCGCCATCAGGTAGACCGCCCGGCTGTCCCTAATCGCCTCGATCGCCGCCGGCCCTCGTTCGGCCTTGCCGATCATACCCATGAGACCGGTCTGCTCCAGCATGGTGCGGGTAAACTTGTCCATACGGGTGGCGGTGGTGGGCCCCGCCGGTCCCACCACCTCGTCCCGGACCGGGTCCACCGGACCGACGTAATAAATAAACCGGTCGGTAAAATCCACAGGCAACGACTCACCGCGGCTGAGCATGTCCACTATCTTTTTGTGGGCCGCGTCCCGACCGGTGAGCATTTTTCCCGAGAGCAACAGTGTTTCGCCGGGTTTCCAGTCCGCCAGATCTTTACGGGTCAGGGTATCCAGGTTGACCCTTCGAACCGTATCTCCCACTTCCCAGCTGATGTCGGGCCAGTTTTCCAGGGCCGGGGGTTCCAGCACGGCGGGACCGGTGCCGTCCAGGACGAAATGCGTGTGCCTGGTGGCTGCACAATTGGGAATGATGGCCACCGCCTTGTTGGCGGCGTGTGACGGGAAGTCCTTGACCTTGACATCCAGCACCGTGGTCAGCCCCCCAAGACCCTGGGCACCGATACCGAGAGCATTGACCTTGTCATGGAGTTCCAGGCGCAACTGTTCGGCGCGGCTGGCGGCGCCCCTCTGCCGTAATTGATGAATATCAATGGGATCGAGCAGTGATTCCTTGGCCAGCAACATGGCCTTTTCGGCAGTGCCCCCGATGCCGATGCCGAGCATGCCTGGTGGACACCAGCCGGCACCCATTTTCGGCACCTGTTCCAGAACCCAGTCGACCACGGAATCGGATGGATTGAGCATGGCAAATTTTGACTTGGCCTCGGAACCACCACCCTTGGCGGCTACATGCACTTCAACCTTGTCGCCGGGTACCAGTTCAAAGTGGATGACCGCGGGGGTATTGTCGCCGGTATTGCGGCGGGCGCCATCCGGGTCATCGAGGATGGAAGCCCGAAGGACATTGTCCGGCAGCATGTAGGCCCGCCGCACGCCCTCGTTGACCATCTCGGTCACACTCATTTCAGCATCCCAGCGAACATCCATGCCGACTTTCAGGAAAGCGGTAACAATGCCGGTATCC